>NZ_DLNW01000020.1:0-168709 GCF_002478435.1 Pseudomonas sp. UBA7500
GTTTTGTCTTTGTGGGCCGAAAGTTTCCTGCAAGGCGGGCATAAAAAAACCACCTTGGGAGGTGGTTTTCAGATATGTCACTGTCAGCTCAGTCGCCGTAATACTCGCAGCCACTGGTGCAGGTCTCATGGATACGCACCTTGCTCAGTTCTGGCAGCAATGGCTTGACCTGGTCCCAGATCCATTTGGCAATCACTTCGCTGGTCGGGTTCTCCAGGCCAGGGATGTCATTGAGGTAGTTGTGGTCTAGCTGCTCGTACAGCGGCTTGAAAATCGCCTTGATCTCCGAGAAGTCGCGAATCCAGCCGGTATGCGGATCCAGCTGGCCGGTCAGGTGCAAGGCAACCTTGAAGGAGTGGCCGTGCAGGCGCCCGCATTTGTGCCCGGCGGGCACATTCGGCAAGCGGTGGGCCGATTCGAAGGTGAACTCTTTGAAAATTTCCACGGTATCTTAGAACTCTGAAAACCAATGCTGACCGGCAGTTTAACAGCAAGCCTACTTCAACGGTTGCAGATGCTGGTGCAGCTTGCCGGTTTCCACCAGTTCCAGAAACTCGTCGCCCAGCCGCTGGCTTTCGCTCATGGCGGTACGCCAGTAACGTTGGCGGTTACCGGCATCGCCCATGAAGCGCTTGAAGTCGCTGCGATCCGGCAGCTTGCCGTAGGGCAGGCGGGCCAGGTACTGCGGCGAGGGTGCCAGCAACAGCACGTTCTGCAGGTACTGCGCATTGCTGCGCCGCCAGGGCAGGGCCTTGTCGAACCACCCCGGCACCACCTTGTGGGTGAAGTGAGGGTAAAGCACGATGTCCTCGCCGCTGTAGGGCAGGTCGAGGTGATAGTCGAGTAAGCCACCATCCCGGTAGGTGCCCGCCCCGACCCCCGGAATGTCCCGCACGCCTTCCATCACCATGGGAATGGAGCCTGAAGCGAGCAGGGCATGACGCAGGTTGTCGACCGCCAGCGGCAGGCAGCGCGAAGGGAAGTCCGTGAGGGGGTTCAACGGCGGTGCGCAGCGTGCGTCATGCAGGATCACGCGTTCGAAGTGCCGGGCCAGCCGCGAACGGCTCACGAGGTTGTCGGCAATCACCGACGACAGGCCTACGCCCAGTCGGCCTCGATGATCGTGCTGAAGCAGGCCGTGGCTTCTGACCAGCATGATGTTGAGCCGATAGTGGGGGTTGTCGAGAATGCGAGCATCCTGGCCCTCCAGCAGGTCATCGAGCATGCGACGACAGCTCTGGCTGACCTGGGCCTGGGTCACGCCCTTGGCGAAATCCTGCTCGGTATACAGATGGCCCAGGCGCAGCAGGGCCTGGGCGGGCTCGGGCAGGCAGGCACTGGCGAAGCGCCAGGAGCCGATCGATGCCCCGATCAGCGAGCGCGCGCGCGGTGCTGTGGGCAGCCACTGGCCGAACAGCGCCAGGTCGATACCCTGGATACCCAGCGCCTTGGGGCCGCCTGCAGCGCCCGGTAGCACCCCCACGTCTGCAGCCTGCAGACCGCGTTCGTGTACATGGGCGAACGCCCGCGTGCCGGCCTTGAGTGTCAGCGCTGGAAACTTGATCTGGATTGAGCTCATAAGGGCCTCGTTGTCCTGGATCAACGATTATAGAGAAGCGTGGACGGAACAGGGGCGCGCCTGAGCTATCATGGCGCCAGTTGTTTTCAGTTTCAGTTAAGTTCGGTTCGGTATTCTGAACCCGTAAGCAAGATTGATCCTAAATGGAGAGACACGATGAAAACATTGACTGCCCTGTTCGCCACCGCCGCCCTTGCCCTGAGCGCCAACGTTGCGCTGGCTAAAGACATCCCCACCAATGAAGTCGTGCAGCTGGTCCAGGCCAAGACCATCCTGTCGCTGGATGACCTCAACGCAAAAGCGCTGGCCAAGCATCCGGGTGCCACCATCAAGGACTCCGAGCTCGAGGACGTGTACGGCCGTTATGTGTACAAGGTCGAACTGCGTGACGCGCAGAACGTCGAATGGGACGTGGACCTTGATGCCAAGACCGGTGAAGTACTCAAGGACGCCAAGGACACCTGATGACTGCACGCAAGCGAACGGCACCGTGGCTGTTCCTCGCATTGCTGGTCTTCTGTACGCCGGCCCTGGCCCGCGACCTCGATCAGGATGAAGCCCTGGAGCTACGTCAGAAGGGCATCATCCTGCCGCTGGAGCAATTGTTGAACTCCGCCCTGGGGCGTTACCCCGGGGCGAAGTTGCTTGAGGCGGAGCTGGAAGAGAAGCACAACCGCTACGAGTACGAAGTCGAGCTGGTCACCCCGCAAGGGGTCGTGCGTGAAATCAAGTTCGATGCACGCACGGGTGTGCTGATCAAAGATGAGGAAGATGACTGATGCGCCTGTTACTGGTCGAGGACAACGTCCCGCTGGCCGATGAACTCACCCAGAGCCTGCAGCGCCAGGGCTACGCCATCGACTGGCTGGCCGACGGCCGAGATGCGGTGTACCAGGGTAGCAGCGAGCCCTATGACCTGATTATCCTGGACCTGGGGCTGCCCGGCCTGCCCGGCCTCGAGGTGCTGGCCCAATGGCGCGCCGGCGGGCTGTCGACCCCGGTGCTGATCCTGACCGCACGGGGTTCCTGGGCCGAGCGCATCGAGGGCCTCAAGGCCGGTGCCGACGATTACCTGAGCAAACCCTTTCACCCCGAAGAGCTGCAACTGCGCATCCAGTCGCTGCTGCGCCGCGCCCGTGGCCTGGCCAACCAGCCGACCCTGCAGGCCGCCGGCCTGCACCTGGACGAAGGCCGCCAGTGCGTGAGCCGCGACGGACAGGACGTGCAACTGACCGCCGCCGAGTTTCGCCTGCTGCGCTACTTCATGTTGCACCCGCAGCAGATCCTTTCCAAAAGCCACCTGGCCGAGCACCTCTACAACGGCGAAACCGAACGCGACTCGAATGTGCTCGAAGTACACGTCAACCACCTGCGCCGCAAGCTGGGGCGCAGCGTGATCGAAACCCATCGCGGCCAGGGCTATCGCTTTGGCGGAGTGGTCGAGTGAAGTCGATCCAGGCGCGCCTGAGCCTGGGGCTGGTCGGTGTACTGGTGGTGGTCGGCCTGGCCCTGGCGCAGATCAGCCTGTGGCTGTTCGAGGTCGGGTTGCAGCGCTACCTGGAGACGGGGTTGCGCAAGGAAAGCGAAAACCTGCTGGTGGCGCTGGTGCGCGGCCACAGCGGCCTCGAACTGGACGAGCGACGCCTGTCGTCGGCGTACCAGCGGCCGTTTTCCGGCTACTACTTCCGTATCGATTTCGAAGGGGGCAGTTGGCGTTCCCGCTCGCTCTGGGACATGGACATGCCCCGTCCGCCAACTCCCGGCCTGCACGCGGGCCTGGAGCTGGGCCCGGCTGGCCAGCAACTGCTGGTGCTGCGTGCCGACTACCGGCGCCTGGGCCAGGCGATCTCGATCAGCGTGGCGCAGGACTATACCCCCGTGCGCGACGGCTTCCGGCGCATGCAGCAGCTCGGCCTTGGCCTGGGGCTGGTGGCGCTGCTGTTGATTCTGGTGCTGCAACGCATCACGGTCACACGCTCCCTGCGCCCACTGGAACGCACGCGCGAACAGATCGCCCAACTGCAGCAGGGCAAGCGCTCGCAGCTCGACAGTGAGGTGCCTGTCGAACTTGAGCCCCTGGTGGCGCAGATCAACCACCTGCTGGCACACACCGAAGACAGCCTCAGGCGTTCACGCAACGCGCTGGGCAACCTGGGGCATGCCCTGAAGACCCCCCTGGCGGTGCTGATGAGCCTGGCGTCGAGCGAGCGCCTGAACGACCTGCCCGAGGTTCGCGCCCAGTTGCAGGCTCAGCTGGAGCAGATCCAGCAACGCCTGAGCCGCGAACTCAATCGCGCCCGGCTGGCCGGCGATGCCCTGCCGGGGGCGCATTTCGATTGCGCCACCGAACTGCCGGGCCTGCTATCGACCCTGGGCATGATTCACGGCGATCACCTGCTCATCCGCCATCAGGTGCCCGATGGGCTGTCCTTGCCCTGGGACCGCGAAGACCTGCTCGAGCTGCTGGGCAACCTGCTGGACAACGCCTGCAAGTGGGCCGACAGCGAGGTCTGCCTGAGCATCGAGCAAGAGGGCGGGGTGTATCGCTTGTGGGTGGACGATGATGGCCCGGGCATCCCCGAAAATGCCAGGGCCGGGGTGCTGGAGCGCGGTGCGCGGCTCGACGAACAGGTCGATGGCCATGGGCTTGGCCTGGGCATCGTTCGCGATATCGCCGAAGCCTGGGGTGGGCAGATGAGGTTGCTGGAAAGCCCGCTGGGCGGGCTGCGGGTGAGCATCGAGCTACCCCGCAGGGCAGCCCGATAACACCATCAGACGCGGAACTGGTCCATCAGCCCCTGCTGCTGGTTGGCCAGGCTGTTCAGCGACTGGCTGACCCGCGCCGACTCATTGGCCTGCTCCGAGAGTGACTCGGTCACATCGCGAATGGTCGCCACGTTGTTGTTGATTTCCTCGGCCACCGCGCTCTGCTCTTCGGCGGCACTGGCAATCTGCAGGTTCATGTCGCTGATCACGGTGACGGCCTCGCCGATCTGGCGCAGCGCAGTCACCGCCTGACCGACCTGGTCGACGCTACCCTGGGCCTGGCGGTGGCTGCTGTCCATGGCGCCCACCACCTCGCGGGTGCCGGCCTGCAGTTGCTCGATCACCTGACGGGTCTCCTCCACCGACTCCTGGGTGCGTCGGGCCAGGTTGCGCACCTCGTCGGCCACCACCGCAAAGCCGCGCCCGGCTTCCCCGGCACGGGCCGCCTCGATGGCGGCATTGAGCGCCAGCAGGTTGGTCTGCTCGGCGATGGAGCGGATCACTTCCAGTACCGAACCGATCTTCTCGCTGTTGTCGGCCAACCCTTCGACCTGGGCCATGGCGGTGTTCATGTCGGCTGCCAGGGTATCGATGCTGGTGGTGGTGCGGTCGATCACCGCCAGGCCCTGACGGGTCGCCTGGTCGGCGTCACGCGCCGCCTGGGCCGCTTGCGCAGCACTGCGCGCCACATCCTGGGCGGTGGCGCTCATTTCGTGGGACGCCGTGGCCACCTGGTCGACCTGACGGTACTGCTGCTCCATGCCGGCGCTGGTCTGCGAGGCAATCGCCGAAGACTGGTCGGCAGTGTCGCGCGCCGCCTGCACCGAGCGTTTGACCTCGGCGATGATCGGCTGCAGCTTGTCGAGGAAGCGGTTGAACCAGCCGGCCAGTTCCCCCAGCTCGTCGCGCTTGTCGTAGTTCAGGCGGCGGGTCAGGTCGCCTTCGCCGCTGGCGATGTCCTTGAGCATGGCGGCCACGCCCAGGATGGGGCGGGTCACACTGCGCGCCATCACCCAGATCAGCAGCAGCCCCACGATCGCGGCCAGCACACCCAGGCCCAGCTCGATCAGGGTGCCACTGGTATTGCGCTGGTCGAGCTCGTTCTTGAGGGTCTCGGCCGGGCCGGTCAGGGCGCTTTGCGGCACATCCAGCAGCACGCCCCAGGGCTTGCCCCCCGGAATCGGTGCAAACGATGCCAGCACCTTCAGGCGCTCGTCCTTGTGGAGGCTCTGCAGGGGCGTGCCGCTGCTCAGCAGGCCTATCAGCTCCTTGCCGCTGGTGCTGTCGACCTGGTCGAAGCGTTGCGCCAGCTTGCCCGCATCCGGGCTGTAGCCGGCCAGCAGGCCGACCGGGCTGATGATGCCGATGCGGGTCTGGCCCTGGTACAGGTTCTGGCTGGCCTGCTGGCTCAGCGCCTGCAGGCTGTTCAGGTTGATGTCGATCGACAGGGTGGCGACCACCTTGTCGGCCACGATCAGCGGGAACACGATGCTGGTCATCAGCACCCGCTGACCGGCGATGTCATAGAAGTAGGGTTCGATCACGCAGGTATTGCGCGTGGTACGCGGGCACACCGACCAGGTGTTGGCCGGCTCGCCGCTGGGGCCGATGCTGGTGTCGGTCATGTCCTTTTCGGGCAGCGCCATCGAGGTCAGCTTGCCGGGCGTGGGCTGCGACCAGTACAGGGCAAAGCGGCCGGCCTCGTTGCTGCCCAGCTCGGCCTGGTTGGCGAACAGGGCATCCTTGTTGTCCAGGGCGTTGGGCTCGAACACCAGCGACAGCCCCAGCAGGTCGGGGTTGGCCTGCAGCGCGGCGCGCACCTGGCGGGTCATGTCCTCGCGCAGGTCGAAGGCGTCCAGAAAGCGCTTTTCGGCCTGCTCGCGCAAAAACAGCACCTGGCGCGCAAAGCCTGCACCGTACTGGTAGGCATCCATGAACTGGCGGCGGATGCTCAAGGCCTGGACTTCGCCCTGGGACTCGATACGCGACTGGGCCGCTTCGGTCAGCATCTGCATGCTGCTGGCCTTGACCAGCTCGGAGTTGTGCTCCATGCGGTACAGCGAAAGGCCCACCAGCAGCGTAACGATGCTGGCCAGGCAGAGCCCGGCCAGCAGGGTGATTTTCCACTGGATGGAAAGTTGTCTCGACGACATGACGAAGTCCTTTGATCCAAAAAAAGATTGAGGCTGACGACTGTAACGGCCAGGCGCAGTTTTTCTTTATTCAAACGTTCAATTGAAATGCGTCGTTTTCAGTCATGCATGCGACCCGCGTGCAGCCGTCTAGCCCCGTACTTTGACAAGTGGCGGGTGCTGCTTCAGAGTGTGCGCCCTCCCATAAAAACACCTGTCGTTCGGCCACTGCGCTCGCAGTCTGTCGCCGCAGCGCAAGCTTTGTCTGGTTTCTAGAGGTCATGAAATGAATGCAGTAATTGCCGCGGTCGGCATCATGCTGATATTGAGCCTGGCCCGTGTGCACGTGGTCATCGCCCTCATCATCGGCGCGCTCGCCGGCGGCCTGGTGGGCGGCCTGGGTATCGAAGGCACGCTCAAGGCGTTCAACGGCGGCCTGGGTGGCGGTGCCACGGTGGCATTGTCGTATGCGCTGCTGGGCGCATTCGCCGTGGCCATCGCCAAGTCCGGGCTGGCCCATGCGCTGGCCGATCGCGCCCTGTCGATGTTCCATGGTCAGCGCAATGCCGAAGGCGGCAAGATCAAGTGGCTGCTGATCGGCCTGTTGCTGGTGGTGGCGATCTCGTCGCAGAACATCCTGCCCATTCATATCGCCTTCATTCCGCTGCTGGTGCCGCCACTGCTGTACGTGCTGACTCGCCTGCAGATCGATCGGCGCCTGGTGGCATGCGTGATGACTTTCGGCCTGATCACCCCCTACATGTTCCTGCCAGTGGGGTTCGGCAACATCTTCCTCAATCAGATCCTGCTGGCCAACGTCAGCCGTAGCGGGGTGGACGTCAGCGGCGTCAACGTGACCCAGGCCATGGCGATACCGGCGGCGGGCATGCTGTTCGGGTTGCTGCTGGCGGTGTTCTTCAGCTACCGCAAAAAGCGCGTGTACGACGTGGCAAAGATCGAGCAGGTCGAGCAGGTGGCTGTCAGCTACAACCCGTTGACGCTGATGGTGGCCGGCTGTGCGATCGCCGCGGCGTTCATCATCCAGCTGTGGCTGGACTCGATGATCATCGGTGCGATGGCGGGCTTTCTGATCTTCTCGCTGTCGGGCATCGTGCGCTGGAAGGACACCGATGACCTGTTCACCGAAGGCATGAAGATGATGGCCATGATCGGCTTCATCATGATCGCCGCGTCCGGCTTTGCCGAGGTCATGAAGGCCACCGGCGAAGTGAAGACCCTGGTGGAGGCCTCGGCCGGCTGGATCGACCACAGCAAGGCGGTCGGGGCGCTGCTGATGCTGCTGGTGGGCCTGCTGGTGACCATGGGTATCGGTTCGTCGTTCTCCACGGTGCCGATCCTGGCGGCGATCTTCGTGCCGCTGTGCGTGCAACTGGGCTTCGACCCGCTGGCCACCGTGTGCATCGTCGGCACTGCCGGCGCGTTGGGTGATGCCGGCTCACCGGCGTCGGACTCGACCCTGGGCCCGACCTCGGGCCTGAACGTCGATGGCCAGCACCATCACATCTGGGACACGGTGGTGCCGACCTTCCTGCATTACAACCTGCCGTTGCTGGCGTTCGGCTGGGTAGCGGCGATGGTGCTGTAGCGCGCCAGGGCGCAGGAGCTGGGCGCGAGGCTCAGCTTTTTCGCGGGGGCGGCGAGATGCGGTTGAGCACCGTATCGCCGTTCTTGTTGCGCGTCAGGTACACCGGCAGCACCTTGGGCATGTTGCTCACCAGGCGATTGACCTCGGTGGTGTTGTAGATGCCGCTGATGCGGATGCTGCCGGTACTGGCGTCCGCCAGCAGCAACGGCGTTTCCAGGTAGCGGTTGATCAGCGGCAGGGCCTGGTCCAGTGGCAGATTGTCGAGGATCAGCTTGCCGCCGCGCCAGGCCAGGCTGGTGTCGTGGGCATAGGTCTGGCTGAGGGCCGGCTCGTAGTCGCCGCGACGGTAGCTGGCCTGCATGCCGGGGCCCAGGCGATAGCCGCTGTCCGGGTCGCTGCTGTTGCTGCTGACCAGCACCGAACCTTCCACCAGGGTGACCTTCACCTGGTCCTGGTACTTCCACACGTTGAACTGGGTACCGGTCACCCGGGTCTGGCCCTTGCCGGCACGCACCACGAACGGGTGCTGGGTATCGTGCTGCACCTTGAAGAAGGCCTCGCCGTTGACCAGCGTCACCCGTCGTTCGTCCTTGTAGTTGGCGTAGCGCAGGGTGGTGTTGAGGTTCAACTCCACCTCGCTGCCATCCGGCAGCACCGCGCGGGCGATGGCATTGCCGCTTTCAACGCGCTCATAGCTGTTGGGCAGCCAGCCCTGTTCCCAGCCCACCCAGGCGCCAATCGGCAGCGCCACCAGCGCCACGGCCGCAGCCGAGGCCAGCCGACGCAAGGCGCGCCCGCGGGGCCTGGCTGACAGGGTGATTACCGGGGCAGCAGGGCGGGGCAGGTGGTCGGCGGTCTGCCAGATCTCCTGCATGGCCTGGAATTCCTGCTCGTGCAGTGGGTCGGCTGCGCGCCATTGCGCGCAGGCGGCACGTTCCTGTTCACTGCAGTCCTCAGCATGCAGGCGCATGCACCAGTGCGCAGCGGCATCGGTGATGGCATCAAGTTCGGCTGCGCTGAGGCTGGTTTGGTTCATTGATACTCCCGGTTTTGGCCATTCTACCCTTGGCAGGTGGCCAACGAGAACCGAGTTCATCGTGAATGACTATCAGTTGTAAGAAATATTTGAACGAAAAACCACGCAAATGCGTGGTTTTTATCGTTTAAGCACCCGCCTGGAGCGTTGCGCGGCTCAGAACAGCTCGGCTGGCAACTGGTACAGCGGCGCACTGCCTGCGCGGATGCTGGCCTGCAACGACAGTACCCTGGGCAGCAGACGCTCGAAGTAGAAGGTAGCCGTGGCCAGCTTGGCCTCGTAGAACGCCGGCTCCTGCTCGCGCCGTTCGCGGGCAGTGGCCGCCATGCGCGACCACATGTAGGCGTAGGCCACATAGCCGAACAGGTGCAGGTACTCCACCGACGCCGCGCCCACGGCATTGGCATCACCGGTGGCCTGCTCGCGTACCCAATGGCTCACGCTTTCCAGCTGCGCCAGGGCATGCAGCAGCGGTTCGCACAGGGGCGGACGGGTTTCACAGAAGCTGCGGATCTCGTTGGCGAACAGCGCCAGCGACTGTCCGCCATCGGCCACCACCTTGCGCCCCAGCAGGTCCAGCGCCTGGATGCCGTTGGTACCTTCGTAGATCTGCGCGATGCGAACATCGCGCACCAGCTGTTCCTGGCCCCATTCGCGAATGTAGCCATGCCCGCCGAACACCTGCTGGCCCAGCACGCAGCTTTCCAGGCCCATGTCGGTGAAAAACGCCTTGGCCACCGGTGTCAGCAAGGCCACCAGGCGCTGCGCGGCCTCGCGCTCCTCCGGCTGCTCGGCGTACTTGGCGATATCCAGCTGCAGGCCGACATAGGTGGCGAACGCCCGGCCGCCTTCGGTCAGGGCGCGCATGCTCAGCAGCATGCGCCGTACATCGGCATGTACGATGATCGGGTCGGCCACCTTGTCGCTGGCCAGCGGCCCGGTGGCGGCGCGGCTTTGCAGGCGGTCCCGGGCGTAGCGTACGGCGTTCTGGTACGACGCCTCGGCGCAGCCGATGCCCTGGATGCCGATGGACAGGCGCTCGTAGTTCATCATGGTGAACATCGCCGCCAGGCCGCGGTTGGGTTCGCCCACCAGGTAGCCCACGGCGCCATCGAAGTTCATCACGCAGGTGGCCGAGGCCTTGATGCCCATCTTGTGCTCGATCGATCCACAGCTCACCGCGTTGGTTTCACCCAGGCTGCCGTCCTCGCCCACCAGGCGCTTGGGCACCAGAAACAGCGAGATGCCCTTGGGCCCGGCCGGCGCGTCGGGCAGCTTGGCCAGCACCAGGTGCACGATGTTCTCGGTCAGGTCCTGGTCGCCGCCGGTGATGAAGATCTTGGTGCCGCTGACCCGGTAGCTGCCATCGGCCTGGGGTTCGGCCTTGCTGCGGATGATCCCCAGGTCGGTACCTGCATGCGGTTCGGTCAGGCACATGGTGCCGGCCCACTGCCCGCTGTACAGCGCCGGCAGGTACGTGGCCTTCAATGCATCGCTGGCGTGCGCGTCGATGGCCAGGCAGCAGCCGGCGCTCAGCGCCGAATACAGGCTGAAGCTGCAGTTGGCGGCGTAGAGCATTTCCTCGAACTGCACCGCGAGCATCTTGGGCATGCCCAGGCCGCCGTACTCGGGGTTGCCCGCCAGCCCGACCCAGCCGCCTTCGCGGTAGGTCTGCCAGGCCTGCACGAACCCCTGCGCAGTGGTGACCCGACCCTGCGCAAAGTGCACGCCTTCCTCATCGCCGCTGCGGTTGAGCGGGGCGATCAGCTGGCCGGTGATCTTGGCCGCCTCTTCCAGTATCGCATCGGCGGTATCGCCGTCGACGCTGGCCGCCAGCGCCGGCAGGCGTGCCCACAGGGCCGGGCCCTGGAACACTTCGTGAAGAACAAAACGCATGTCGCGCAGCGGTGCATTGAACTCAGGCATAACGGTTTCCGAATAAAGGTGAAAAAAGGTCAGAGCGCCTTGGCCCAGTCGCGCAACAGGTACTTCTGGATCTTGCCCGTGGAGGTTTTCGGCAGTTCGCTGAACACCACGGTCTTGGGCAGCTTGAAGCCGGCCAGATGCTCGCGGCAGAAGGCGATGATGTCCGCCTCGCGGGTACCTTCGAAACCGGCCTTGAGGGTGACGTAGGCACAGGGGGTTTCGCCCCATTTTTCATCCGGGCGGGCGACCACCGCAGCCTCGAGCACGGCCGGGTGGCGGTACAGCGTGTCTTCGACCTCGATGGTCGAGATGTTCTCGCCTCCGGAAATGATGATGTCCTTGAGCCGGTCCTTGATCTCCACATAGCCGTCGGCATGCCACACTGCCAGGTCGCCGGTATGGAACCAGCCGCCTCGGAAGGCTTCGGCGGTGGCCTCGGGGTTCTTCAGGTAGCCCTTCATCACGGTGTTGCCGCGCATGAAGATCTCGCCCAGCGTGTTGCCGTCGCGGGCCACCGGTTCAAGCGTTTGCGGGTCGGCCACCATCAGCCCCTCGAGGGTAGGGTAGCGCACGCCCTGGCGCGACTTGATGCGGGCCCGCTCCTCCAGCGGCTGCGCGTCCCATTCGGCATGCCAGGCACACACCGTCACCGGGCCGTAGACCTCGGTCAGGCCGTAGACGTGGGTCACCTTGATGCCCATTTCCTCCACCGCGCCGATCACCTTGGCGGGTGGCGCCGCCCCGGCCACCATCGCGTTCACGGGGTGGTCGATGGCGGCCTTGGCCGAGTCGGGCATGTTGATCAGCGCATTGAGCACGATCGGTGCGCCGCACAGGTGGGTGACCTGGTGCTCGCGAATCAGGGTCAGGATCTTCTGCGGGTCGACCCGGCGCAGGAACACATGGGTGCCGGCCAGGGCCGTCACGGTCCACGGGTAGCACCAGCCATTGCAGTGGAACATCGGCAGGGTCCACAGGTACACCGGGTGGTTGCCCATGGCCCAGGTCATCTGGTTGCCCAGTGCGTTCAGGTAGGCGCCGCGGTGGTGATAGACCACCCCCTTGGGGTTGCCGGTGGTGCCGGAGGTGTAGCTCAACGAGATCGCTTGCCACTCGTCCTCGGGCCAGTGCCACACGAACTCGGGGTCGCCCTCGGCCAGGAAGGCTTCGTAATCCAGGTCGCTGACGGCGCGGCCCTCGCCGTACTCCGGGTCGTCCACATCGATCACCAGCGGCGGGTGGGCCATCAGGCCCAGCGCTGCTTCGATCACCTTGTGGAATTCGCGGTCGGTGATCAGCACCTTGGCTTCCCCGTGCTCGAGCATGAACGCGATGGCTTCGGCATCCAGGCGCACGTTCAGGGCGTTGAGCACCGCACCGATCATCGGCACACCGAAATGCGCCTCGAGCATGGCCGGAATGTTGGGCAGCATCACCGCCACCGTATCGCCCAGCCCGATGCCGCGGCCGGCCAGGGCGCTGGCCAGGCGGCGGGAGCGCTGGTAGGTTTCCTGCCAGTTGCGGCGGATGGCACCATGGATCACCGCCGGGTAATCGCCATAGACCGCAGCCGTGCGTTCGATGAAACTCAGCGGGGAAAGGGCGACATGGTTGACGGGGGCGGGCTGCAGGCCCTGGGAGAAGATCGACATGAACGGTTCCTGTGCAGGAGGCAGCCGCGATCAGGCGCTGGCTGAAACCTCCGATGGCTGATTGTTAGCTCTGATCAGGTTTCTGGAAGGCGGTACGTATACCGACTTCGGTGTTTCATTTTTACGCTGTTCTCCATATTACTTGGAAGATAGACTATAGCAATATGGTATAAATACTATAAAAAGCCGGAGCCCCAAGTGACCTTTCCTCCCTCGGCCTTGCTCGACAAGGACCCGCAACCCACCGTGCTGCTCGATGCCGCCGCCCAGGTGGTGGCCGCCAACCCGGCGGTGCAGGGGTTGTTTGACACCTGGCCCAAGCCGCCCGTCGGCAGCCTGCTGCCTGCCAACTACAAGGCGCTGGTGAGCGCCTGCCTGCACCAGCAGCGGGCGATTGCCGAGGTCGAGGCCCTGGTGCAACAGCGTATCCTGTTGTGGACCTTCGTCCCGCTGGAGGGCGGCCTGCAGGTGCTGGCCCGCTGCCGCGACGCCACGGTTGAGCGCCTGGCCGAGCGCGAGGCCAGCCAGGCACGTCGGTTGTACCGCCTGATCACCGAAAACACCACCGACCTGATCTCGCGCCATACCCCCGACGGGTGTTTCCTGGATGCTTCGCCGGCCTCCTATCGCCTGCTGGGCTACTGGCCGGAAGAGTTGCGCGGGGTGGCGGTGCAGTCGCTGTTTCACCCCCAGGACCGCCAGCAATCGCTGCTGCAGGCCTCCCAGGCGCTGGAGCAGGACGGCTACCAGACCATGACCTGCCGCGTGCGCCATCGCGATGGCCGCGACCTGTGGTTCGAGATCGCCAGCCGCGCCATCCGCGAAACCTACACCGGTGCGGTGGTCGAGATCGTCAGCGTGTCACGCGACATCACCGTGCGCATCGAAGCCCAGGAAAACCGCCGGCGCCTGGCCGAGGTGGTCGAGGCCAACACCGACCTGGTGCTGTTCACCGACCCCGCCGGCCAGCTCACCTACCTCAACCGTTCGGCCCGGCGTGCACTGGGCCTGCTGGAGGTGCAGGCCGTGCCGCCCCTGCGCGAGCTGCTGGACGAAGAAGCCCTGCAACGCCTCGACGAAGAGGGCTGGGCCTGCGCCGAGCGCGAAGGGGTGTGGCAATGCGAGGCGCGGCTGGCGCCCTACAACGGCTCGGCGCCGTTCCCGGTGTCGCTGGTACTGCTGGCGCACCGGGCCGCAGGTGGCGAGCGCTACTACTCGCTGGTGGCTCGCGACATGACCGAGCGCGAGCTGCGTGAACGCCAGCAGCGCCGGCACCAGGATGAACTGGCGCACACCGCGCGGCTGGTCACCCTGGGCGAGCTGGCCTCCGGCATCGCCCACGAGATCAACCAACCGCTGGCAGCGGTGGTCAACTATGCCAGTGCCAGCCAGCGCTACCTGCTGGCGGTGGAGCGTGACCCGCAGGCGGCCGGGCGGGTCGCCCAGGGCCTGCAGCGCATCACCGAGCAGGCCACCCATGCCGCCGAAGTGATCAAGCGCCTGCGCTCGTTCCTGCGCAAGGAGCCGCGCCGCTTGCAGGCGCTCAACGTGGCCGATGTATCGCGCGAGGCCGTGCGCCTGTGTGCCTGGGAGGCGGCGCAGGCCCAGGTGACCATCGAGCAGCACATGGTGTACAACCTGCCGCCGGTATACGCCGACCGTGTCTTGCTCGAACAGGTCCTGCTCAACCTGTTGCGCAACGCCATCGACGCCAACCGCGAGCAGCATGCCGGGGCGCCTTCGCGCGTGCTGATCAGCGCCGACCAGCAGGCCGGTTGGCTGCGTATCCAGGTGGCCGACCAGGGCCCCGGGGTGGCCGCCGAGCAGCTGGACGGCATCTTCACCCCGTTTACCACCAGCAAGCCCGAAGGGCTGGGGCTGGGCTTGAGCATGAGCCGCAGCATCGTCGAAGGGTTCGGCGGTACCTTGCAGGCGCACCCGGGTGATACCGGCGGATTGATTTTGTGCTGTCGGCTGGCGCCGGTGGCCAGTGCATGAACAAGGGGATTTCCATGCAGGAACCGAAGGTCTACGTGGTCGACGACGATCAGGGCATGCTCGACTCCACCGTCTGGCTGCTGGAGTCGGTGGGCCTGCAGGCGCTGCCGTTCACCAGTGGCCAGGCTTTTCTGGAGGCCTGCGATGCGGCGTTGCCGGCGTGCGTGCTGCTGGATGTGCGCATGCCCGGCATGGGTGGGCTGAGCGTGCAGGAAGCCTTGCGCGCCCGGGGCGTGCAGGTGCCGGTGATCTTTGTCAGCGGGCATGCCGATGTGCCGATCGTGGTACGCGCCTTCAAGGCCGGGGCCATCGATTTCATCGAGAAGCCCTACAACGACCAGTTGCTGCTCGACAGCGTGCAGGATGCCTTGGGGCGCTCGTCACGGGTTCAGGTCAGCAGTCGCCAGCGCGATGAAGTGCAGGGGCGCATCGACAGCCTCACCCCGCGTGAGCGCGACGTGTTCGTGCCCCTGGTGCAGGGCTATACCAATCGGGAGATTGCCGAGCAGTTACAGGTCAGCGTGAAGACCGTGGACCTGTACCGTTCGCGGGTGATGAAGCGCATGCAGGCCGAACACCTGCCGGACCTGGTGGGGATGGCGATTGCGTGTGGGGTGGTGGACCCCTTGAAACTGCGTTGAATGCATCGCGGGTCAAGCCCGCTCCCACAGGTACAGTGCAAGCCTGTGGGAGCGGGCTTGACCCGCGATTGGGTGTCAGGAACGACGTCCCAGCAACAACCCGACCACCAGCCCGAAGCCGGCCGAAATCGCCACGGTCTGCCACGGGTGGCCGCCAATGTAATCCTCGGTGGCATCCACCGCCGGCTTGGCCTTTTCACGCACGCCGCCCACCGCATCCAGGGCCTGCTTGAGCTTGAGTCCCACCTGTGCGCGCAGGGTCTCGGCTTCTTCGCCCACCAGGGTGGAGCTGTCCTTGAGCAGCTTGTCAGACTCTTCGATCAGCGCCTGCAGTTCGCTGAAGGCCTGGTCCTTGATTTGTTCGGCATCGGCTTTAAGGGTGCTTTTCCTGGCCATGTACGCTTCCTCGTTGAATGATGGTCACTGTATCAATGGATGCCTGAGCGCGCCGAAAGTTGCAGCGCCTTGGCGGCGCTCGGTGGCTACAGTGTAAGATAGCCCCCATTTTCAAGTGGCAGGAATCCCCATGAGTTTCAATCTGGCCAACATGAGCTTCGCCGAGCGGGCACAGATCGAGGACGAGAAGTCGCGACTGTTCGAGCTCTGGCAATCGAACCTGGGCAAGGCCAAGGCCGAAGCCGCGCGGCTGATCAGCGAGAAGCCGCGGCGCAAGGGCAAATGGGCCGAGTGGGTGCGGGCCGAGCTCGACGGCATGTCGCCGCCGGAGTTCGCCAACATGGTGCGCAGCGAAGTCAACAAGCTGATGGCGGCTGCCAAGTAGCCGACCCCCAGCGCTACCACGCCGTATCGGTGGGCTTGGGCAGCGCCAGCCGCCCGCTGTCGGTGAAGCGCATCGTGCCGAAGGCGCCCCCGGCCAGCTTGCCGCGCAGCACATAGGGCATGCCATCCAGGTTGCTCACCCGGCTCAGGCCCACGGCCTGGCGCAGCATCGAGAAGGCGGTGATGCTCACCGGAATGCTCAGTACCGCTTCGTCATAGCGCCCGATGCTGCCGTGCTGATCGCTGACCCCGGTTGCCAGCGGCTGGCCATTGACCTCCAGGTTGAGCGCCACGCCGTTGTAGTCGATGGGCGTTTCATTGGGGTTCTGCACCCGCAGTTTCACCGCCATGCGCATTTCCAGGTCCTGGCCGGGCAGCGGCTCGATGCCGATCACGCTGATGGTCAACGGGTCGCGCCCCTGCAGCAACGCGCAGGCGCTCAGGCTCAGGGCCAGCAGCAGGCCCAGGCCGACACGCAGGGTATGACGCAGGAAACAGGGCATGGGGCTTGGCTCCGGACAAATGTCTCTGCAGTGTGGCAAATGCCCGGCGCGGTTGAAAGTGGCGCAAGCAGCGTAACAATCTGAATCATCTCCGGCCCGGCAACGGGTTTCGTCGCGAACCTCTCGCGCCGTAGGCTATCCAACGCCTGGGGCCACTGACGTTGTGCAGGAGATGAACGCGATGAACCGATGGTTGCCGGCACTGACCGGCGCAGCACTGAGCCTGATACTGGGCATGCCTGTTCAGGCCGCCGACGCAGGCAATCCCTACAACGACCCGGTACGCCGCGCCAACCCCAATTCCCAGCAGGGCACCGTGCGTTCCACGCCACCGCCGCGCGGGCCTTCCACCCAGCCGCTGCCGCGCCCACCCACCCTCGACAATGGCGGCATCGGCAACGGCCAGAACCTGCGCCGTGAACAGGTGCCGCCGCGCCTGGACCCCTCCCGCCCGCCGCGCGAATCGACGCGTACGCCCTGATCGCCGTTGGCCCACTGCAAGGAACCCTGCATGTCATCACGTACCTGGCTACTCTCCCTCTGCGCTGCGGCGCTGTTGCCGCTGACCGCCACCGCCGCCCCCGAGCGCACCTTCCCCAGCGAAGAAGGCCAGCTCACCGTCAGTACCCTGGCCGAGGGGCTGAAGAACCCATGGGCGCTGGCGTTCCTGCCCGACGGGCAGGGCATGCTGGTGACCGAGCGCCAGGGCAACCTGCGCATCATCAGTGCCGACGGCAAGGTCGGTTCGCCGTTGAGCGGCGTGCCGCAGGTGTGGGCCAAGGGGCAGGGCGGGTTGCTCGACGTGGCGCTGTCGCCGCAGTTCAAGCAGGACCGCATGGTCTACCTCTCGTATGCCGAAGGCGGGGGTGATGGCGACACGGCCGGTACTACCGTGGGGCGCGGCCGCCTGTCGAGCGACAACCTGCGCCTGGACGACTTCAACGTGATCTTCCGTCAGCAGCCCAAGCTGTCCAGCGGCAACCACTTCGGTTCGCGGCTGGTGTTCGACCGCGACGGCTACCTGTTCATCGCCCTGGGCGAGAACAACCAGCGGCCCACCGCCCAGGACCTGGACAAGCTGCAGGGCAAGGTGGTGCGCATCCTGCCCGACGGCCAGGTGCCCAAGGACAACCCCTTTGTCGGCCAGAGCAACGTGCGCCCCGAGATCTGGTCGTATGGCCATCGCAACCAGCAGGGCGCGGCATTGAACCCGTGGACAGGCGAACTGTGGACCAACGAGCACGGGCCTCGCGGCGGCGACGAGATCAACATTCCCAAGCCGGGCAAGAACTACGGCTGGCCCCTGGCGACCCACGGCATCAACTACTCGCTGCTGCCGATACCCGAGGCCAAGGGCAAGCGCGTCGAGGGCGCGGTGGACCCGCTGCACGTGTGGGAGAAGTCCCCGGCCATCAGCGGCATGGCGTTCTACGACAACCCGCGTTTCAAGGCCTGGGACCACAACCTGTTCATCGGCGCGCTGGCCGCCCAGGAGCTGATCCGCCTGCAACTGGATGGCGACAAGGTGGTGCATGAAGAGCGCCTGCTGGGGCAGTTGAATGCGCGTATTCGCGATGTGCGGGTGGGGCCGGACGGCTTTCTCTATGTGCTGACCGACGAGAGTGACGGTGCGCTGCTGAAGGTGGGCCTGACGCAGTAAGCGGCGGCGCGTCCTTCGCCGGCAAGGCCGGCTGCTGCAGGCGAAGCACGCCCCGCAAACCTCACTGATGCTACCCTTGGCCTTTTTCCGCACAGGCCCCCGGCATGTCCAGCCTCACCCCGCTGTCGTTGTACCAGCAATCCATCGAGCTCAATGGCTTTGTCCCCGACGCTGCGCAGCAGCATGCCGTCGACTGCCTTCAAGCCTGCTTCGAGGCTCTTGAGCGCGGCGAGGTGGCGCGTGGGGTATACCTGTGGGGCCCGGTCGGGCGCGGCAAGACCTGGCTCATGGACCAGTTCCACCGCTGCCTGCAGGTGCCCGCCCGCCGCCAGCACTTTCACCACTTCATGCGCTGGGTGCATCAGCGCCTGTTCCAGCTCAACGGCACCGCCGACCCCTTGCAGGCCCTTGCCCACGGCCTGGCCGAAGAGATCCGCGTGCTGTGCTTCGACGAACTGTTCGTCAACGACATCGGTGACGCCATCATTCTCGGTCGCCTGTTCCAGGTGCTGTTCGACAGCGGCGTGGTCATCGTCGCCACCTCCAACCAGCCGCCGGCGCAGCTCTACGCCGACGGTTTCAATCGCGAACGCTTCGTGCCGGCGATTGCCGCCATCGAGCGGCACATGCACGTAGTGGCGGTGGACGGCGGCCAGGACCATCGCCTGCATCCCGGTGCCGAACTGCAACGCTACTGGGTGCGCCAGCCGGGCCAGCCCAGCGCGCTGGCCCGGGTGTTCGAGCAGTCGAGCGCGGGTGAACCGGTCACCCGCGAGGACCTGAGCCTGGGCTACCGCACGGTCAAGGTGGTGCGACGCAGCACCTCGGCGGTGTGGTGCACTTACAACGAACTGTGCGAGCAGCCCCTGGCCGCCATGGACTTCATGGCCCTGTGTGATCGCTTCAAGGTCATTCTGCTGGGCGAAGTGCCTGCACTCGGGGCCCGGCAACGACCGGGCAGAATCGCCCGCGGCACCGAGGACGGCGCCGAGCGGGTAGTGGCGGGGGATCGCGAACTGCCGCAGCTGTCGATTCACGACGACAGCGTGCGGCGCTTCATCGCGCTGGTCGATGAATGCTATGACCGCCGCGTGGCGCTGTACGTGGAGGCCGAGGTGGCACTCGAGGCGCTGTATACCGAAGGCTACCTGGAGTTCCCGTTCCGTCGCACCCTCAGCCGGCTGCGCGAGATGCAACTGCAACGCTTCTGCTGAAGCCGCTCAGCTGTGCACCCAGCCCAGGGTCAACAGCACCAGCACCAGGTAACGCCCGGCCTTGGCCACGGTCACCAGCAGTATGAAACGCCAGAATGGCTCGCGCATGATCCCGGCGATCAGCGTCAGCGGGTCGCCGATCACCGGCATCCAGCTCAACAGCAGCGACCACTGGCCATAGCGCTGGTAGCGCTGCTGGGCCTTGTCCAGCTGGGCCTGGCTGAACGGAAACCAGCGCTTGTCGCGCAAGTGCTCGATACCCCGGCCCAGCAGCCAGTTGACCACCGAGCCCAGTACATTGCCGGCGGTGGCAATCGCCAGCAGCAGCAACCAGGCATCAGGTTCGTGCAGCAGCAGCCCGACCAATACCGCCTCGGACTGCAACGGCAGCAGGGTGGCGGCGCCAAAGGCGCTGAGGAACAGCCCCCAGTCGCTCAGCATGGCGCCGTGCTCACGGGTAGTTGGCGACCACTTCGTCGGTGCCGTCGCGGGTCAGGCCGATGACCTGGTAGGCATCCTTGTGATCGCCCATTTCCATGCCTGGCGAGCCCATCGGCATGCCCGGCACGGCCAGGCCGCGCAGGTCGGGACGCTTGGCCAGCAGCTGGATCTGCTCGGCCGGCACATGGCCCTCGACGAACTTGCCGTCGATCACCCCGGTGTGGCACGACGCCAGGCGCGGCGCCACGCCCAGGCGCTGCTTGACTGCACTCATGTTCGGCTCCACATGGTCATTCACGCTAAAGCCGTTGTCGCGCAGGTGGCTGATCCATTCCTTGCAGCAACCGCAGTTGGGGTCGCGGTACACATCGATGGTCTGGCCGGCCTGGGCCAGCGCACTCATGGCCAGCAGGCCGAAGGCAACGAAATTCTTTTTCAGCATCGTGGATCTCCGGGGCCGCCGTCAGGGCAACCCGCGTCTCGAATGATCGGTGGTCGGTCAGTGCAACAGGGTAACCGGGCTCATGGCTGGAGCATAGCCGGGTGAACCTGTCGCCAGACTGAGCGCTGCATTACAGATTTGTAAGGTAGGACACTGCCTGCGTGACCTGTGGGAGCACTCGCTCCTCTAACCCCAAACGATGGCGTCGTGCCTGGTCAGGGCGACCATCGGTGATGGAGTACCACAGTCAATCAAGGAAACATGACCCATGCAGGCACTCAAGGCCTACTTCAAGCGTCACGGGCACGAGCCGTTCCGGTTCGGTGAAGGGCGTATCAGCGGCTACCTGTCGGCCATGCTCGGCTTGCTCAGCCTGCTGGCGGTGCTGTGCTTTCTGTTCCCGCAGTGGCTGACCTTCGGCGAGTTCCGCAAGGTCTACAGCGAGCAGTTCGCCCGCACCCTGCTGCTGGCCGGGCTGGTGCTGGCGTTCAGCCTGGGCACCCTCAACATCCTGCTCAACCGGCGCAAGCGCCTGGGCGTCACCGGCATCAGCGCGGCGGGCCTGGCCGTGTTTCTGGGCGGCACCAACATTCAGACCGAAACCATCGGTCAAACCCCGTATTCCCTTGGCCTTGACTGGTTCGTGCTGGCGCTGCTGGTTTCGGCGATCATCTTCATCCCGCTGGAAAAGCTCTACGCCAAGGACCCACAGCAGAACATCCTGCGCCCGCAGTGGCGCACCGACCTGAGCTACTTCTTCGTCAGCCACATGCTGGTGCAGTTCATCCTGATCTTCGTCACCGCCTCGTCCACCTGGCTGGCCGGCTGGGTGGTGTCCGAAACGCTGCAGGCCAAGGTGCAGAGCCTGCCGATCGTGGTGCAGTTCGTGCTGGCGGTGTTCGTCGCCGACCTGGGGCAGTACTGGCTGCACCGCCTGTACCACGTGGTGCCGTGGATGTGGCGCTTCCATGCGGTGCACCATTCCAGCACCGCGATGGACTGGCTGGCCGGCTCGCGCATCCATTTCGCCGAAATCCTGCTGACCCGCACCGGTGTGCTGGTACCGCTGATCCTGCTGGGCTTCTCGCCGCAGGCGATGAATGCCTACGTGATCCTGGTGGGCGTGCAGGCGGTGCTGGCGCATGCCAACGTGCGAATCGACGGCGGGTGGCTGAACTACGTGCTGGTGATGCCGCGCTACCACCACTGGCACCATGCCCGGCACAAGGACTACATCTACAAGAACTACGCGATCCACCTGCCCTTGGTCGACATGCTGTTCGGCACCTTCAAGCTGCCGCGCAAGGAATGGCCGACCCGCTACGGCGTGTTCGGCAAGGACCTGCCCGAAGGCATCGTGCGCCAGCACCTGTACCCGCTGCAAAAGCCCGAGCCCAAGGCCTGATAGCCCTTTGCCCGCTGCCCCATGCTGCGTTAGCCTTGCCGGGTGAACGGCATTGGGGCCAGGAGTATCCATGGACAACGTGATCATCATTACCGGCGCCGGTCGCGGCATTGGCGCGGCCACTGCGCTGGCCGCTGCGCGGGCCGGCTACCGCATCTGCATCAACTACCTTGCCGATGACGCCTCGGCCCATCGCGTGCTGGAGCAGGTGCGCGCGCTGGGTGCCGAGGCGATCACGGTGCGCGCCGATGTCAGCGTCGAGGATGAAATCATCCAGCTGTTCCAGCGTGTCGACAAGGAACTGGGCCGGGTCACGGCGCTGGTCAACAACGCCGGCACCATCGGCCACCAGAGCCGGGTGGAAGAGATGTCCGAGTTTCGCCTGCTCAAGCTGATGAAAACCAACGTGGTGGGGCCGATGCTGTGCGCCAGGCATGCGCTGCAACGCATGTCGACCCGCCATGGCGGGCCGGGCGGTGCCATCGTCAACGTGTCATCGGTGGCCGCGCGGTTGGGTTCGCCCAACGAGTATGTCGACTACGCCGCCTCCAAGGGCGCGCTGGACACCTTCACCCTGGGCCTGGCCAAGGAAGTGGCGGGCGAGGGCGTGCGTGTCAATGGCGTACGGCCGGGCTACATCTTCACCGACTTCCATGCCCTCAGCGGCGATGCCGAGCGGGTCCGCAAGCTGGAACCGGGCATCCCCATGGGCCGTGGCGGGCAGGCGGCCGAAGTGGCCGAAGCGATCCTGTGGCTGCTGTCGGACAAGGCCTCCTACACCACCGGCAGCTTCATCGACCTGGGCGGTGGGCGCTGAGCGCGCAGCATGGCCAAGGATATCGACAACCCGTGCATCTCGGCGTGCAAGCTCAGCGGCGAGCTGTGCGTGAGCTGCGGGCGCAGCAAGGACGAGATCAAGCAGTGGAAGCGCATGAAGCGGCCCGAGAAAATGGCCACGGTGGAGCGGGCGGCCAAGCGCCTGAAGGCCCTGAAGAAGAAAAACAAGCGCTAGGCCGCAGGTAGCGCGCCATCCTGACGCGCCCCCAGCGGTGGTCAGTGGGTGTTGACCAGGTCCTCTTCCTCCAGCCCGCGCGAGGCGCGGCCGACCAGCAACGGGTCGGGCTGGTGGGCGACTTTCGGGTCCTTGTCGGGGTAGTCCAGCGTGTGCAGGAAGTGGCGGATGCAGTTCAGGCGCGCCCGCTTCTTGTCGTCCGACTTGATCACGGTCCACGGTGCATCGGCAGTATCGGTGTGGAAGTACATCGCCTCCTTGGCGGCGGTGTACTCGTCCCACTTGTCCAGCGACTTGATGTCGATGGGCGAGAGCTTCCAGTGCTTGAGCGGGTCGTCACGGCGCGAGATGAACCGGCGCAGTTGCTCTTCGCGGTTCACCGAGAACCAGAACTTGAACAGCAGGATGCCGCTGTTGCACAGCATGCGTTCAAGCTCCGGGGTCTGACGCATGAACTCCAGGTACTGCATCGGCGTGCAGAAGTCCATCACCCGCTCGACGCCGGCGCGGTTGTACCAGGAGCGGTCGAAGAAGACCATTTCACCGGCGGTGGGCAGGTGCTGGATATAGCGCTGGAAGTACCACTGGCCCTTCTCCTGGTCGGAAGGTTTTTCCAGGGCCACGATACGTGCGCCACGCGGGTTCAGGTGCTCCATGAAGCGCTTGATGGTGCCGCCCTTGCCGGCGGCATCGCGGCCTTCGAACAGCACCACGATGCGCTGGCCGGTGGCTTTTACCCAGTTCTGTACCTTCAGCAGCTCTATCTGCAGCTCATGCTTGGCCTTTTCGTACTCGGCGCGGCGCATGCGGTTGCGGTAGGGGTAATTGGCGGGCAGGGCGGCAGACACGCTGTCTTCGTTGGAGCCGCGACGCGGCGCACTGGCCACCTGCAGCGCGGCAGGCTCGTGGCTGATGGCACTGATTTCGATTTCGGCAGGGATCACCTGAGCAGGCTTGCGCGGGGCGCGTGGGCGGCGCGAACGAGTGACGGCCGCTTTGGGCGTGGCCGGCGAGCTGCTGTCGTTGGACGAGGCGGATGGCAGGGGCAGGGGGTGTACGGTGGATTCTTCGCTCATGGTGGGCCTGTTTTGCGTTCTGATTTCCTCTATCTAGTGTAGGAGTGTGATTTTGCGATCTGTTGATCCTGGTCAATAGCGTGGAGGCAAGTGGCCATATATCACGCGGTAACGGTGGTGCTGCAATCGCGGGTCAAGCCCGCTCCCACAGAAACCGTCGAACCTGTGGGAGCGGGCTTGACCCGCGATTGCAGACGGCACGGTCTCAGATCTGCACCAACCGCCCCGCATGCTCGGCCGGCAACCGATCCCCACGCCCGAACAGCTTGTGGCGCAAGGTGCCCGCCTCATACTCGGTGCGATAGCGCCCGCGCCGCTGCAGTTCCGGCACCACCGTGTCGACCACCGCCTGCAGGTCATCCGGCACCACCGCGTAGGTGAGGTTGAAGCCGTCGATGCCGGTGGCATCCAGCCACTGCTCCAGCTGGTCGGCAATCTCCACCGGCGACCCCAGCAGCACCGGGCCACGCCCGCCCAGGCTGACGAACTCCGCCGCCTCGCGCACGGTCCAGCGCCGGTTCGGGTCTGACCTGGTAAAGGCGGCCAGCGCCGTGCGCCCGGCATCGTTTTCGATGTACTCGATCAGCGCATCCGGCTCCAGGTTGGAAAAATCGATGCCGGTCCAGCCCGACAGCAAGGCCAGCGCCGCCTCGATATCCACGTACTGGCGGTACTCGTCCAGCCTGGCCTGGGCCGCTTCGCGCGTGTCACCCACGATCAGCAGCGCCTGCGCGTATATCAGCACCTCGCCTTCCTGGCGCCCGGCCTCGCGCGTGGCCTGGCGAATGCCGTCCACATAGCTGCGCAGTACCGTCTGGGTCGGGCCGCTGATGAACACGCATTCGGCATGGGTAGCGGCAAAGCGCTGCCCGCGTGCCGAGGCGCCGGCCTGGAACAGCACCGGGGTGCGTTGTGGCGATGGTTCGCTCAGGTGCACGCCAGGCACCTGGAAGTGCGCACCGGCATGCCCGATCGGGTGCACCCGCGCAGGCTCCACGAACACCCCGCGGGCCCGGTCGCGGACCACCGCATTGTCGTCCCAGCTCTTCTCCCACAGCTTGTAGAGCACCTGCAGGTACTCCTCGGCCAGCTCGTAACGCTCGTCGTGGGCCAGCTGCCGGGCCAGCCCCAGGTTGCGCGCGGCGCTGTCCAGGTAGCCGGTGACGATGTTCCAGCCCACCCGCCCGTCGCTCAGGTGATCGAGGGTCGACATGCGCCGGGCGAACGGGTACGGGTGCTCATAGGTGAGGCTGAAGGTGATGCCGAAGCCCAGGTGCTCGGTGACCCCGGCCATGGCCGGCACGATCAGCAACGGATCGTTCACCGGTACCTGCACGCCGCCGCGCAGGGCTGCGTCGTGGCTGCCCTGGTACACGTCGTACACGCCCAGCACATCCGCGATGAACAGCGCGTCGAAACGTCCGCGCTCCAGCAGCCTGGCCAGCCCGGTCCAGTAGCTCAGGCGATTGAAATCGCTGCTGGTGTTGCGTGGGTGGCGCCACAGCCCCGGCGACTGGTGCGTGGCGGCGTTCATGCTGAAGGCGTTGAAACGGATGGGCTTGGACATGCTCGAATCGCTCGCGGTCAAGGCAGTACGGAGACGGGGTACACGGCGTCGGCGACCTTGAGCGGCTTGGGAATCAGGCCCAGGCCCTGGAAGGTGTCCGCCAGCTTCTGCTGTTCGGCCGTGATCTCGGGGGTGATGGCCACTGCGTTGTAGTTGCGACGCTCGCTGGCCACTTCCAGCACGTCGGCGCCGATACCCAGTTGCGGAGCCAGCAGGGCCGCCACTTCCTTGGGTTTTGCGTTGGCCCAGTTGCTGACCTTGCCCAGCTCGGTGAAGAAGGTCTTGAGCACACCACGGTTCTCGTCGGCAAAGGCTGGCGAAGACAGGTAGAAGGTGCGGTTGTTGGTCAGCCCGGTGCCGTCGCGCAGGGTCTTGAGGCCGGGTTGTTTTTCCGCTGCGGCGAGGAAGGGGTCCCACAGGGTCACGGCCTTGACGCTGCCCGATTGCAGGGCGGCCACGGCATCGGCGGCGTTGTTGACGTAGGCCGGGTCGATGTCCTTGTAGCTCAGGCCGGTGTCCTGCAGGGCCACGGCCAGCAGATACTGGGCATTCCAGCCGCGACCGGTGGCCACGCGCTGGCCCTTGAGGGCGGCGATATCGGCGACCTTGTCCTGCTCGCGCACCACAATGCCGATGCCGCGCGGGTAGGGCTGTTCGGCGGCCAGGTACACCACCGACTTGCCCGATGCCTGGGCGAACACCGAGGGCGCATCGGCGGCGTGCCCCAGGTCGATGGCGCCGGTGCTCAGGGCCTCGAGCAACTGCGGGCCGGCGGCGAACTCGTACCAGCTGACCTTGATGCCTTGCGGTGCCAGGGCTTTTTCCAGGGCGCCGGAGCCCTTGAGAATGTTGACGCTGTTGAACTTCTGGTAGCCGATACGCAGGTTCTTGGTTGGCTCGGCGTAGGCGGCCGGGCCAGGCAGTACCAGGCTGGCGAGCGCGGCAAAGGCACCGCCAAGCAGCAGGCGGCGCAGGGTCGAAGGAGGTTTGTTGGACATGGTGAGGGCTCCGCAGGCGGGTTCGTCAGGTGTTTTCTGGTAGGGCCTGAAAGTAAAGGCTGATGCCCGCGGAGTGCAATTTTTTTATTACTTTTAGTTAGAACAAATAGTTATTTTTATATCCTTTTTGAATTTATCGGCCGTGCCAGTCGCCCACAAAAAAGCCCCCGACGGGTCGGGGGCTTTGTGTGTGCATCAATGCATGAACAAGGCGATCAGAATGATGATCGGGATAGGCACACCGAGGAAGAACAGCAGTATCGAGCGCATGGTGAATCTCCTGTCAGAGGGTACGGGCAGTGGTGGGGTCGACGCGCACCGGGTCGGCCGTCAGGAACACGGCGGCATCACGGCGACGGCCACCCCAGATGGCGAACAGGCTGGCGAAGAACGCGCCGCACAGCAGCGCCACGAACATCCACAGCGCAGAGGCGGCAGCGGCCTTGCGTGCGGCGTCGGCCAGTTGCTTGGCCTCTTCGATGGCCTGGCGGGCTTCGGCGAACACGGTGTCGATGCGCTGTTCGGCTTCTGCCTGGCTGATCTGGGTGCGCTGGGCAATCACGTTGGCCAGGTAGGCACGGTCTTCGGCGTTCAGCTGGCCGTCGGCCAGGCCACGCACGAAGATGCGCGCGGCAATGCCGTGGGCCGCGTCATCGGTGACCGCCACCGGGCGTTCGTCACGGAACAACATGTCGATGAAGTAGGCCGAATCGTCATTGCTCGCCTTGCTGCTGTTGGCAGCCGCGCCGGCACCGGCCGCAGCCACGCCAGAGGCCGCCATCGCGCCGGCCTGGACGCCGCCGCTCACCACCGAGCTCACCGAACCCACCACCAGCACCGCAGTTACCAGCGTGGCAAAGGCCCAGGCCAGGAAACCGTGGGCGGTATCGCGGAAATACACTTCATCGCCATGCAGGTTGGCCCATTTGACCCGCAGCCGCCCGGCGATGTAGCCGCCCAGGCCCGAGGCAATGATCTGCGTCAGCGCCAGCCACACGATGCTCGAAATACCCAGTTGCTTGGCCGTGGCGCCATCACCCGGCCACGGCGAGACAGCCGAGAACCCCAGGCCGAAGCCCAGCACGATAAGGATCAGCGACAGTGCGGCGGCACCGGTGGCACCGGCGAAGATGGCCGCCCAGGACACCCCTGAGTGGCTGGAGGTGTCCCCCGCGGGGACGGCGTAGGTATCGGCACTTGTAATCATTGTTGGTGCTCCAGTCATGAAATGGGTCTTCCCCCTCCTGTAGAGCAGTTGCTGTGCCAAATGCTACGAAATATTTATCCTTTCAAAATCAATCAGTTGTAAAACCGAACCGTCCTAAGGCCATGCAGCCTGCATGAGTGCCCGTTTTGCCTCATGCAAATTGCAACCTTGTGCCCGACGGGGATTCCCCACACCCCGCCTGGTGGCTTACCCTAGCCGCCGGTTGGCGCCAGTGGGCGTCACGCATTCCTGCCGTTGGAGCTCTAGCATGTATCAAGACACCGCCACCGTGACCGTCAGCGCCGAATACGCAGGCAAGGAGACCGAGGCCGTGGACAATGCCAATGTGTTGATCGGGTTGAAGGTCGATGGCGAAACCCGCTTCACGGTCGAGTTCAACGGCAAGCTGGACGCCCCGCAGGACCCCACCCACATCTGCGTCACCCTGAGCAACGGCCTGTCCTATCACGGCGAGATCACCGATGGCAGGGCCGATGAAGTGGGTGGCTACATCGCCTTCGACTGCGATGGCATCGACCCGGCACTGCTTGGCTGATTCGGCCGTTCAGGCCCGGTCAGCGGCAGGAGCGCAGCCTTGCGCTCCTGCCAGAACCCTCCCGCCGGCTCATCCAGCAAAATAATTGCACTCAAGCTGCATTTTTTTGCGTTGGAGCCCATCCCCGCTTTTGTTCAGACTGCGCGCATCCGAACCCCCGGATTTCCATCTCCAGGGACGGAGCCCTTTGCGTATTGCCCCCTCGCGATACAAAGCCCCCTCGTCTTGGGCGGGCTTCTTTTATTTCAACAGGTACCAGGTCGTCGCATGTCCACCCGCCGTCTGAACAACTGGCTCGATCGCTTCATCCCCGCCGCGTTGCATATCCCGCCCAAAGAGTGGCTGCGGGCCGGCCTTGGCGCCGTGCTCGGCCTGCTGGTGGCCGGCGGACTGTGCAGCGTGCTGTTCGGCAACGCCGTCACCCTGCACCTGATGGCCCCGCTGGCTGCGTCGGCGGTGCTGCTGTTCGG
Source organism: Pseudomonas sp. UBA7500 (assembly GCF_002478435.1). Classification (NCBI taxonomy): domain Bacteria; kingdom Pseudomonadati; phylum Pseudomonadota; class Gammaproteobacteria; order Pseudomonadales; family Pseudomonadaceae; genus Pseudomonas; species Pseudomonas sp. UBA7500. The sequence continues at coordinate 28,668 of NZ_DLNW01000020.1, forward strand.
GGTGTCCTCGGGCGCACTGTCGCAGCCCTGGCCGCTGCTGGGCAGCTACAGCTGCGCGATGCTGGTGGGCCTGGTGCTGCACCACTGGCTGGGCGCGAGCCTGGTGGTGGTGTGCATGGCGCTGGTGCTGGTGGTGCTGCTGATGTGCCTGCTGCGCTGTCTGCACCCGCCGGGCGCGGCACTGGCGGTCAGCCTGGCGATGGCCGACCCGTCGCTGGCGAGCCTGGGCGCCCAGGTGGTCGAGCCGGTGCTGCTCAATGCCCTGTGCCTGCTGCTGGTGGCAGTGGTGTACAACCGCCTGACTGGCGTGCGCTACCCCAAGATCGTCGCCCCGCGGCCCGACCTGCACCGTACCCAGGATGCGCCCGTGAGCGAGCGGGTAGGGGTGAGTGCCGGCGACCTGGACCGCGCATTGAATGAACTGGGCGAGTTCGTCGACGTGACCCGTGATGACCTGGAGCGCATCATCCTGGCCACCGAGCGCCATGCCTTGCAGCGCAGCCTGGGCGGCATGACGGCTGCCCGGGTGATGTCGCGCGACGTGCAGTCCGCCAGCCCGGACACCACGCTTGAGCAAGCCTTCAAGATGCTGGGCGAGCATCGCCTGAAGATCCTCCCCGTGCTCGACGAGGCGCGCCAGCTGGTGGGTATCGTCAGCGTCGGCGACCTGCTCGATTCGGCAATGGCCGCACGCCGTTTCAGCTGGCGCGCGCTGTTCGGCCGGCGCCGCCCGGTGCGCCTGGAACAGGTCATGACCAAACCGGTACGCAGCGTGAACAGCGACGAACCGGCGGTGGCCCTGATCCCGCTGCTGTGCGACCAGGGCCTGCATTGCCTGCCGGTGCTCGAAGCCGGGCAACTGGTCGGGGTGGTCACCCAGACCGACCTGATCGGCGCGCTGCACCAGCAACTGCTGCAGCGCGAGCAGGCCGGTCTAGATCAGCGGGTCCCAGCGCTGGGACCAGTCACTGTCCCCCGCGACCACGCCGCGTAACAGGCCAAACGCCTGTTGCAGCGCTGCAGAGTCGCGCTCGCGGGCGTACACCAGGTAGGTCGGGTAGGTGAATTCCGGCGCCTGCAATACCCGTTCGAGCACGCCGCAGTCCAGGTAGCTCTGCACCACGCGGGCGCGAAAGTAGCCGCTGCCGCCGTGTTCGAGGATGTACTGCAAGGCCATCGGGCCGAGGTTGAAGCTCAAGGCAGGGCGCGCGTGCTCGGGCAGCGCCGCGTCATGCTGGCGGCGGAACGCCTCGCCCCAGTCGATGTAGATATACGGCTCGGGCTGGCCGGCACGGCGCACGCACACCAGCTTCTCTTCCAGCAATTGCTCCACCTGCACCCCCGGGCCGTACCCCGGCTGGTACACCAGCGCGGCATCCAGCAGGCCCATGTCCAGTTTGCGCAGCAGCGTGTCGCTGTCGCCCACCTCGCTGCGGATGGCATGGCTGGGCACCTCCTGATGCAGTACGCGAACCCAGTCCAGCAGCAGCGGGTTGCACAGGCTGACCTCGCCGCCGATGTGCAGCACCTGGTAGCCGCCGGCGGGCAACGGCAGGTCGCGGCGCGCCGCCTCCCAGGTGTGCACCAGCTGGTTGGCGTAGGCCACGAAGCCCTTGCCGTCGGCGGTCAGGCTGGCGCCGTTGCGGCTGCGCACGAACAATTGGCAGCCGAGCAACTGCTCGAGCTTCTGCACCCGCGCGCTGATTGCGGTCTGGGTCACGTGCAGGTGCTCTGCGGCGGCCACCAGGCTGCCGCTACGCACGATTTCGATGAAGGTACGCGCCAGGTCGATATCCATGGGGGCCTCGTGTTCTACCAGTGCACAGTCTAGAGCTTTCAGTGCCCTTGTAGGAGCCGGCCTTGCCGGCGAAGGCCACGCAACGGATTTTGCATCAGGTACAAAACCCCTTAGCCTAGGGCGACTACACCGCCGGAGCGCGCCTTGAACCCCACCTTCGCCTCGTTGAGCCTTGCGCACCTGCGTACCCTCGACACGCTGTTGCAGCTCAAGAACCTCAGCCATGCCGCCGAGCGCCTGGGCAGCAGCCAGTCGGTGCTCAGCCGCCAGCTGGCGCACATGCGCGAAGCCTTCGACGACCCGCTGCTGGTTCGCCAGGGCCGCGGCTATGTACTCAGCGAACGGGCCCAGGCGCTGGTGCTGCCCCTGCGCCAGGTACTGGGCGAGCTCGACGCCCTGCGCCAACCCGAGGCCTTCAGCCCGCAGCGCTGCGAGCGGCGCTTCTGTCTGGCCGCCTCCGACTACATCGCCGAACACATGCTGCCATTGCTGGTCAGCCGCCTGGCCGAGCAGGCGCCGGGGGTGTCGATCGACTACCGCAGCTGGTCGCCGGACCAGTTCGAACGCCTGGCCAGCGGTGAAATCGACCTGGCCACCACGCTGTTCGACAGCGCCCCGGCCAACCTGCACGGGCGCATGCTCGGCGAGGATCGCGCGGTGTGCCTGATGCACCGCGAACACCCGCTGGCCCGGCACGCCGAGCTGAGCCAGGACGACTACCTGGCCTGGGGGCACGTGCGCATCTGTGGCGGCGGCGACAAGGACAGCTTCATCGACCGCCACCTGCGCGGCCAGGGCCTTGCCCGGCGCATAACCCTGCAGGTGCCGTTCTTCTCGGCGGCGGTGCAGGTGGTGTGCGCCAGCCAGACACTGGTCACCGTGCCCGAACACATCGCCCGCCAGCTCAGCCGCCTGCACCCGGTGGTGTGGTGCCCGCTGGCGTTCGTCGAACACACCCAGCGCTACTGGGTGGTGTGGCACCAGCGCCTGCAGGCTTCGGCCGAGCACCGCTGGTTTCGTGCGCAGGTGTTCGAGCTGTGGCAGCAGTCGCAGTTCGGCGTCACCGGCAGCTATGTGGATTCGCCATAGCAGCTATGCGCGGCGCGGCGTGTTTCAGCGGCCAGCCAGCGCCTAGACTCGCTGGCACTGCAATCACCCCCACAGGAGCCAGCGCGTGAGCCCAGAAGAATTTCGCCAGCAAGGTCACCAACTGATCGACCGCATCGCCGATTACCGTGCCAATGTCGCCAGCCGGCCGGTCATGGCCCAGGTCGAGCCGGGCTACCTGAAGAATGCCTTGCCCCAGGCCGCGCCGCAGCAGGGCGAGCCCTTCGAGCAGATCCTCGCCGACGTGGACCAGCTGGTGATGCCCGGCCTGTCGCACTGGCAGCACCCGGACTTCTTCGGCTACTTCCCCTCCAACGGCACGCTGTCTTCGGTGCTGGGCGACTTTCTCAGCACCGGCCTGGGCGTGCTCGGCCTGTCGTGGCAGTCGAGCCCGGCGCTGAGCGAGCTGGAGGAAACCACGGTCGACTGGCTGCGCCAGATGATCGGCCTGTCCGGTGCCTGGAGTGGGGTGATCCAGGACACCGCCTCCAGCAGCACGCTGGTGGCGCTGATCTGCGCCCGCGAGCGCGCCAGCGACTACGCGCTGGTCAAGGGTGGCCTGCAAGCGCAGGCCCGGCCGCTGATGATCTACACCAGCGCCCAGGCTCACAGCTCGGTAGACAAGGCCGCGCTGCTGGCCGGCTTCGGCAAGGACAACATCCGCTACATCGAAGTCGACGAAGCCTTCGCCATGCGCCCTGAAGCGCTGGCAGCGGCCATCGAGCAGGACCTTGCCGCAGGGCTGCAACCGTGCGCGGTGGTCGCCACCACCGGCACCACGGCCACCACCGCCCTCGACCCGCTCGAACCGATCGGCCGCATCGCCCGCGCCCATGGCCTGTGGCTGCATGTGGACTCGGCCATGGCCGGTTCGGCGATGATCCTGCCCGAATGCCGCTGGATGTGGACCGGCATCGAGCAGGCCGACTCCATCGTGGTCAATGCGCACAAATGGCTGGGGGTGGCGTTCGACTGCTCGCTGTATTTCGTGCGTGACCCGCAGCACCTGATCCGTGTGATGAGCACCAACCCCAGCTACCTGCAGTCGGCGGTCGATGGCGAAGTGAAGAACCTGCGCGACTGGGGCATCCCGCTGGGGCGCAGGTTCCGTGCGTTGAAGCTGTGGTTCATGTTGCGCAGCGAAGGCGTGGAAGGCTTGCAGCAACGCCTGCGCCGCGACCTGGGCAATGCTCGCTGGCTTGAACAGCAGGTAGATGCGGCCCCGGGCTGGGAGGTGCTGGCGCCGGTGCAGTTGCAGACCCTGTGCATTCGTCACCAGCCTGGCGGGCTGGAAGGCGAGGCACTGGACCGCCACACCCGCGCCTGGGCCGACCGGCTCAATGCTTCGGGCGCGGCGTATGTGACCCCGGCGACGTTGAACGGGCAGTGGATGGTGCGGGTGTCGGTGGGCGCGTTGCCCACCGAGCGCGAGCATGTGGCAAGGCTGTGGGAGGGGTTGCAGCAGGTGGTCAAGGGCTGATCCCTGCGGCCCCTTCGCCGGCAAGGCCGGCTCTTACCGATAGCAGGCGCCTGCCTTGCTGGCGAAGAGGCCCATGAAAAGTACAACCTTGCCTCTGGAAGGTGCATTTTCCCCCCGTCACACCCATCCCATACTGGCCCTGCATCCGCCGCCAGCTGCCCACCTCGCAGCCCGGCCCGGACATCCAATAATAAGCAGGGCCCTCCATGAAAAAGCCAAACCCGCTGCTTGAAGACCTCAAGCCACTGTTGCCGACCATCGCTGCCAACGCCGCCCGTGCCGAGCAGGATCGCCAGGTACCCGCCGAAAACATCGCGCTGCTCAAGGGCATCGGCCTGCACCGCGCCTTCCAGCCCAAGCTGTATGGCGGCCTGGAAATTTCCCTGCCCGAATTCGCCGACTGCATCGCCGCGCTTGCCGGTGCCTGTGCCAGTACTGCCTGGGCCATGAGCCTGCTGTGCACCCACAGCCACCAGCTGGCGATGTTCCCGGCCCGGTTGCAGGAAGAGATCTGGGGCACCGACCGCGACGCCACTGCCAGCAGCAGCATCGCGCCGTTCGGGCGTATCGAGGAGGTCGAGGGCGGCCTGCTGTTCAGCGGCGAGATGGGCTGGAGCAGCGGCAGCGACCATGCCGAATGGGCCATCGTCGGCTGTCGCCGCGCCAACGCCGAAGGCACCCAGGACTACTGCTTCGCCGTGCTGCCGCGCAGCGACTACGTGATCCGCGACGACTGGCACGCTGCGGGCATGAAGGGCAGCGGCACCAAGACCCTGCTCATCGACAAGGCCTTCGTGCCCGAGTACCGCATCCAGAAAGCCAAGGACATGATGGAAGGCAAGTCCGCCGGCTTCGGCCTGTACCCGGACAGCAAGGTGTTCTATTCGCCGTACCGGCCGTACTTCGCCAGTGGCTTTTCCACGGTCAGCCTGGGGGTGGCCGAGCGCATGCTCCAGGCCTTCCGCGAGAAGACCGCCAACCGCGTGCGCGCCTACACCGGTGCCGCGGTTGGCGCAGCCACCCCCGCATTGATGCGCCTGGCCGAGTCCACCCACCAGGTGGCCGCCGCGCGGGCCTTTCTCGAAAAAACCTGGCAGGAGCACGCCGACCACAGCGCCCGCCACCAGTACCCCAGCCGCGAGACCCTGGCGTTCTGGCGCACCAACCAGGGCTACGCGGTGAAGATGTGCATCCAGGCCGTGGATCGCCTGTTCGAAGCCGCGGGTGGCACCGCCTGGTTCGAGGCCAACGAGATGCAGCGCCTGTGGCGCGACTCGCACATGACCGGCGCCCATGCCTACACCGACTACGACGTCTGCGCGCAGATCCTCGGTCGCGAGCTGATGGGCCTGGAGCCCGACCCGAGCATGGTGTGAACACCGCGCCCTGCCCATAACAACAACGTACGGCTGCCCTGGCGGCAGCCGGGGAGTCTTGCATGTCTACTGAACCTGCCGTGGCCTTCGACAGCCGCGCGTTCCGCCGCGCCCTGGGCAACTTCGCCACCGGCGTCACCGTGGTCACCGCCGCCGATGCCGCGGGCAACAAGGTCGGGGTCACGGCCAACAGCTTCAATTCGGTCTCGCTGGACCCGCCGCTGATCCTCTGGAGCCTGGACAAGCGCTCCAGCAGCCTCGCGGTGTTCGAGGCCGCCAGCCACTTTGCGGTGAACATCTTGGCCGCCGACCAGATCGAGCTGTCGAACAACTTCGCCAAGCCACGGGAGGACCGCTTTGCCGGCATCGAGCACCGGGCGGGCGAGGGGGGCGCACCGCTGCTGGCCGATTGCGCCGCGTGCTTCCAGTGCGAACGCCATCAACTGCTCGACGGCGGTGACCACTGGATCATGCTGGGCAAAGTGGTAGCGTTCGACGATGGCGGGCGTTCGCCGTTGCTCTACCACCAGGGTGCGTACTCGATGGTGCTGCCGCACACCCGCATGACCCGACGCGAAGAGGGGCAGGCCCCCAGCAGCCATTTTCAGGGGCGCCTGAGCCACAACCTGTACTACCTGATGACCCAGGCGCTGCGTGCCTACCAAGCCAGTTACCAGCCGCGCCAGCTGTCCAGTGGCTTGCGCACCAGCGAGGCGCGCATGCTGATGGTGCTGGAGAACGATGCGGGGTTGAACCTGGCCGACCTGCAGCGCGAGGTGGCGATGCCGGCGCGAGAGATCGACGAGGCGGTGGCCAACCTTAAGCGCAAGGGGCTGGTGTGCGACAGCGAGGCGGCCGGGCATGTGCGCCTGAGCGTGGCCGGCATCGACCAGACCGAGGCCCTGTGGACGATTGCGCGCGAGCAGCAGGACACGGTGTTTGCCGCGTTCAGCGACGAGCAGATCGAGACGTTCAAGACGGTGCTCAAGGCGGTGATTCGCGCGTGAGCCAAAGGCTTTGCCAGCAAGTACGGCCCCTGTAGGCGCCAGCCTTGCTGGCCAAGCGCTTTCAACCCATTGGCGAGCACAGCTCCACCAGCACCCCGGCCGGGCAGCGCAAGTAGGAAACCGTCTGGCCCCAGGGCTTGCTCTGCGGCGCCCTGATTTCCTCGGCGCCGTTGACCAGGGCATTGGCGTGGGCCGCCACGACCTTCTCGGTCACCAGCGCGATCTCCATGCCCAGGGGCTTGTGGCTGTTGCTGGCGGCAACGAAACCTTCCGGGAAATTCGACTCGCCCAGTTCCAGCGACGCGAAGGCCAGGGTGGTTGGCCCGGTGTCCAGCTCGCCGTAATCGCCGGACTCATGCAGAAAACGACGCTTCAGGCCGAAGGCATTCTCGAAGAAGCTCAACGATGCCTCGACATCGGGTACATAAACGATGGTGTAGCCCAGTTTCATACACATTCCTTGTCGGTGGTTTCTGTAGGGGCCGGCCTTGCCGGCGAAGCAGCCGGCATGGGCCTAAGCCCCGGTTTTTTTCGCTTTGGTGGCACGGGGTCGCTTGCCGGCCGTGGCGCTGCTCTTGCGCTTCTTCTTCCACGGCGCGCCGCCGCGTCCGGCCGGCACCGGCGGCCCTGAAATGCGCAGGCTCATGCCCGAGCAGCGCTCCACCTGCTTGCTCATCCACGCCGACTGCTTGGCCACGAACGCTTCCAGGCTCATTTCGCCGCTCTGCACCATGTCCAGCGCCTGCTCCCAGATCGCCGTGGTGCCAGGGTCGGCAATCGCCCTTGGCACCGCGTCGATCAGGCTGAACGCCGCCGGCGTGGCCGACAGCGCCTTGCCCTGCTTGACCAGGTAGCCCCGGTCGAGCAGGCCCTGGATGATCCCGGCGCGGGTCGCTTCGGTGCCGATGCCGGTGGTGTCCTTGAGCTTCTGTTTAAGGCGCGGGTCGTCCACCAGCTTGGCGACGTTCTTCATCGCCTTGATCAGGTCGCCTTCGGTGAAGGGCTTGGGCGGTTGGGTCCACAGGTCCTTGAGGTTGACCCCGGCCACCTCGCACAGCTGACCCTCGTGCAATGCCGGCAGCACTTGCGCCACCGGCGCCTCGCGGCCCTTGGGCGGGGTCAGGGCTTCGGGCAGCGCGCGGCGCCAGCCCGGCTCGACGATCTGCTTGCCCACCGCACGCAGCGCCTGCCCGGCGCAATCGAAGTCGGCCTGGGTGCGGTCGTATTCATGGTTGGGCAGAAACTGCGCCAGGTAACGTGCCCGAATCAGCACGTACACCGACTTGTGCTTGGGCGGCAGGCGCGCCGGGTCGAGCGCGGCGGCGGTGGGGATGATGCCGTGGTGGGCGCTGACCTTGGCGTCGTTCCACGCGCGTGAGCGGCGTTGCGCCTGCAGGTACGGCTGCAAGGGCGCCAGGCTCGGGTCGGCGCGCCCCAGCGCGGCAAGAATCGCCGGCGCCTCGGCGTGCTGGCTCAGGGGCAGGTAGCCACAGTCGCTGCGCGGATAGGTGATGACCTTGTGGGTTTCGTACAGCGCCTGGGCGATGTCGAGGGTTTCCTGGGCGCCCAGGCCGAATTTCTTCGAGCACAGCTCCTGCAGGGTGCCCAGGTCGAAGGGCAGCGGCGCTGCCTCGCGCACGCGCTCGGTGGTCAGCGTCAAAAGGCGCGCCGTGGGCGCCGCCTGGATGGCCGCAGCCGCCTGCTGCGCGAACGCCTGGTTCAGGCAGCGGCCCTGGTCGTCGCACAGCTCGTCGGGCGCACGCCACTGGGCATTGAACACCTCGCCGGCGCTGCGCAACTGCACATCGATGGCCCAGAACGGCACCGGCACGAAATCGGCGATGCTGCGGTCGCGGTCCACCACCAGGCGCAGTGTCGGGGTTTGCACCCGGCCCACCGGCAACACGCCCTGATAGCCGGACTGGCGGCCGAGCAGGGTGAACAGCCGGCTCATGTTCATGCCGATCAGCCAGTCGGCACGCGAGCGGCCCAGGGCCGAGTGGTACAGGTTGAAGGTGGCGGCGCCGGGCCTGAGGGCGGCCAGGGCCTTGCGGATCGAGGCGTCGTCCAGCGCCGACAGCCACAGGCGCTGGATCGGCCCGCGATAGCGGCAGTGCTCCACCAGCTCGCGGGCGATCATTTCGCCCTCGCGGTCGGCGTCGGTGGCAATCACCAGTTCGGCCGCCTCGCCGAGCAGGCGCTTGACCGCCTTGAACTGGGCGGCCGTCCTGGGTTTTACCAGCATTTTCCATTGCGCCGGGATGATCGGCAGGTCGGCCAGCGACCAGCGCTTGTAACGGGCATCGTAGGCGTCGGGCGGGGCGGTTTCGAGCAGGTGGCCGATGCACCAGGTCACCGTGACGCCCGTGCCGACCCAGCAACCGTCGCCGCGGCGGCTGGCGCCAAGGACCTTGGCGATGTCCTTGGCCTGGGAGGGTTTTTCGCAGAGGTACAGGCGCATGGCCGAGTGAGCTCTTGGTCGGGCTGTGATGAGCCCTAGAATGCGCAGGATTGGCGATGCAGGCAAGGTTTATCTGTATGGATATACAGATGAATGTGTAGCGCTTGCCTGCCCGCCGATGCCTCAGCCGCGCGACGCTTCCAGTGCCTGGGCCAGGTCGGCCAGGATGTCGTCGCTGTGTTCGATGCCGATCGACAGGCGCACCATGTCACGCGGCACGCCGGCCTTTTCCAGCTCTTCGTCGTTCAACTGGCGATGGGTGGTGGAGGCCGGGTGGCAGGCCAGCGACTTGGCATCGCCGATGTTCACCAGGCGCACCACCAGCTTGAGTGCGTCGATGAAGCGTGCACCGGCCTCCTGGCCGCCCTTGATCCCGAACGACAGGATCGACGCCGGCTTGCCCTCGGTGTAGCGCAGCGCCAGCGCGTGCTCGGGGTGGTCCGGCAGGCCGGCGTACTTGACCCACGCCACCTGCTCGTGACCCTGCAGGTAGTGGGCCACCTTCAGGGCGTTCTCGGTGTGACGCTCCATGCGCAGGGCCAGGGTCTCCAGTCCCTGCAGGATCAGGAAGGCGTTGAACGGCGACAGCGCCGCGCCGGTGTTGCGCAGCGGCACCACGCGGCAGCGCCCGATGAACGCCGCCGGGCCGAAGGCCTCGGTGTAGGTCACGCCGTGGTAGGACGGGTCGGGGGTGTTGAGCAGGGCGAAGCGCTGCTTGTGGTCGGCCCACGGAAAGTTGCCCGAGTCGATCACGATGCCGCCGATGCTGGTGCCGTGGCCGCCGATGTACTTGGTCAGCGAGTGCACCACCACGTCGGCGCCGTGCTCGAACGGGCGGCACAGGATCGGCGTGGCCACGGTGTTGTCGACGATCAGCGGCACGCCATGGCGGTGCGCGGCATCGGCCAGCGCGCGCAGGTCGACGATGTTGCCGGCCGGGTTGCCGATCGACTCGCAGAACACCGCCTTGGTCTTGTCGTCGATCAGTGCCTCGAGGGCGGCGATGTCGTCATGGGCGGCGAAGCGGGTCTGGATGCCGAAGCGCGGCAGGGTATGGGCCAGCAGGTTGTAGGTGCCGCCATACAGCTTGGCCACCGAGACGATGTTGTCGCCGGCCTCTGCCACGGTCTGGATGGCGTAGGTGATCGCCGCCATGCCCGAGGCCACCGCCAGTGCGCCCACGCCGCCTTCCAGCGCGGCCATGCGCTGTTCCAGCACATCGTTGGTGGGGTTCATGATGCGGCTGTAGATGTTGCCGGCCACCTTGAGGTCGAACAGGTCGGCACCATGCTGGGTGTCATCGAAGGCGAACGAGGTGGTCTGGTAGATCGGCACCGCAACCGCTTTGGTGGTCGGATCGGGGCTGAAGCCCGCATGGATCGCCAAGGTTTCCAGCTTCATGATGCAGTCGTTCCTTGAAAGTCGTGGAGGCCGAAGCATGCGCGGGGCGCAAACGCGGGGTCAAGCCTTGCCCCGCTGAACGATGACCTGCGCCAGCCGGTCGGATGGTCATTGCCTGCCACCCTGCAACGGAGTCGCCCATGCTGCCCCACCTGATTGCACCCGGTTTCGCCCTGCTGGCCCTGGCCAGCACCCTTGCCATCGCCGCCGAGCCCTTGCGCATCACCGGCCTGCAGCGCTGTGGCGATGTGCTGAGCGCGGTGCAGCAGCAGTGGTGCGTGAACACCCGCGGCCTGGCGCAGGGCACGCCCGGGGTGCATCTGGACGGGCACGTGCTGCCCGCCGCCCGTGTCACCCGCGATGGCGATACGCTGCGCCTGAACCTCGATACGGCGCGGTTGGACAGCGGCCCGTTGTGGCTGCAGGACGCGGGCGGCCAGGCCAGCAACCCGGTGTGGCTGTCGCTCAAGGCCAGCCATGTGGTGCCCGCCGGGCCGGGCGAGGTGGCGAAGAACATGGACGGCCTGACCACCTATGTCGACCTGGTCAGCCTGCTGATCGAAGAGCGCCACGACGGCCTGCAGGAGGCCCGGCGCCTGGCCGACAAGTACGGCGCCAAGGTGGTGGGTGCGATCGCGCCGCTGAACGTCTACCAGCTGCGCCTGCCGGTCAGTGACCTGGTGCAGCGCGATGCCATGGTGTTGCGCCTGGGCAGCGAGGTCAGCGTGGACGCCGTGGTGATCGAGGAGTCCGCGCCGGAAAAGGGCGAGGAGCGCGAACCCGCAGATGCGCAGGCCCGGCCCGGCGGCGAGGAGTGGGCCGCCAACCGTTTCATGGACGCGGTCAACTTCTACCAGCGGCGCATCCCTGCCCGCGATGCGGCGGTACCGGTCAGCCCGGTACGCATCGGCGTGATCGAGCGCGACGTGGATTTCGACGCCCCCGATTTCGCCGATTACCTGGGCCCGTGCCGTGGCGAGCGACCACGCACCTGCCTGTACGCGCGTGACGCCGACAAGCCCGACGGGCATGGCAGCACGGTGGCCGGGGTGCTCGCCGCGCGCTGGGAGCAGGGCGGCAACACCGGTTTTCTGCGCGGGCTCGACCCGGCCAGCCCCGGCTTCGAGGTGATCGTGGAGCGCAATTCCGACGCCGGCATCACCGCCAACATCGCCGCCTCGGTCAACCTGGTGGAGGACGGCGTGCGGGTGCTGAACTGGAGCTGGGGCATCCACCGGGTGGGGGCGAAGAACGTCGAGGGCGACGAGGTCGACTCGCTGGTGCGCTCGGGCCTGGCCATGAGCGGCTATGAAGAGCTGCTGGAGGAGTTCTTCCTGTGGCTGCGCAAGGAGCACCCGGACGTGGTGGTGATCAACTCGGCGGGCAATGGCGCGTCGTACTCGGGTACCGACGAATACCGCCTGCCGTCCTCGTTCGTCACCGAGCAGTTGCTGGTGGTGGGCGGGCACCAGCGCAGCGAGCGCCCGGTGGCGGTGGATGATCCGGCCTATGTGGTCAAGCGCGCCGCCTCCAACATCGACGCGCGCGTGGACATCACCGCCGCCGCCTGCGTGCAGGCGTCCACTGCGCAGGCCGACCAGCGCGGCGAGGTGCACTGCGGTACCTCCTATGCCACGCCGATGGTGGCCGGGGTGGTGGCGGCCATGCTCTCGATCAACCCGCACCTGCAGCCCGAGCAATTGCGCCTGTTGCTGCGCCGCAGCGCCATGACCCTGGGCGGCGAGGGCGACTTCGAGCCGATGGACGCCGAAGACCTGACCGCGCCGATCCTGCCGTCCGAGCGCAACTACCAGCTCAATGACAAGGACGTCGGCCGCTCGGCGCGGCTGGACATGCACAAGGCCCTGGACCTGGCGGTGCAGAGCCGCGACCGGGTGCGATGAGGGTGTCGCCTTCATCGCGGCTCCAGCCCGCTCTGCACAGTCCTGTGGGAGCGGGCTTGCCCCGCGATGGCTGCGACGCCGTTTGTGTTTGAGGTAAGCTAGCCAACCTTTTGCACCCCCTCGATGCCCTGTCACCCCCGCAGGCGATGCCCTGCCGATTGGAACCCCGATGCAGCCCACACGCAAACCCTTCCGCCTCGCCCCCGTGCGCGCCGACGTGCTCGCCGGCCTCACCACCGCCTTCGCCCTGGTGCCCGAGTGCATCGCCTTCGCCCTGGTTGCGCACCTGAACCCGCTGATGGGCCTGTACGGCGCCTTCATCATCTGCACCCTGACCGCACTGTTCGGTGGGCGCCCGGGCATGGTTTCCGGCGCCGCCGGCTCGATGGCGGTGGTGATCGTCGCGCTGGTGGTGCAGCACGGCGTGCAATACCTGCTGGCCACGGTGCTGCTGGGCGGGCTGGTGATGCTGCTGTTCGGCCTGCTGCGCCTGGGCAAGCTGGTGCGCCTGGTGCCGTACCCGGTGATGCTCGGCTTCGTCAACGGCCTGGCCATCGTGATTGCCCTGGCCCAGCTCGAACACTTCAAGTCCGGCCAGGCCTGGCTTGCCGGCAATGCGCTGTACCTGATGCTCGGCCTGGTGGCACTGACCATGGCCATCGTCTACGTGCTGCCACGCCTGACCCGCGCCGTGCCGCCGGCGCTGGTGGCGATTCTCGGCGTGGGCCTGCTGGTGTACCTGTTCGACCTGCCCACCCGCACCCTGGGCGACATGGCGCACATTGCCGGCGGCCTGCCGGGCCTGGCCCTGCCCGAGGTGCCATGGACCCTCGACACCCTGCGCATCATCGCGCCATATGCAGTACTGATGGCCATGGTCGGCCTGCTCGAAACCCTGCTCACCCTCAACCTCACCGACGAAATCACCGAGAGCCGCGGCCACCCCGACCGCGAATGCGTGGCGCTGGGCGCGGCCAACATGGTCTCGGGCCTATGCGGCGGCATGGGCGGCTGCGCGATGATCGGGCAGACCGTGATCAACCTCGGCTCCGGCGGGCGCGGTCGGCTGTCGGGCGTCGTGGCCGGGGTGATGATCCTGATGTTCGTGCTGTTTCTCGCGCCGCTGATCGAACGCATTCCGCTGGCGGCACTGGTGGGGGTGATGTTCGTGGTGGCGCAGCAGACCTTCGCCTGGGCATCGCTGCGGGTGCTGCACAAGGTGCCGGTGAACGACGTGCTGACCATCGTGGCGGTCACCGTGGTCACGGTGTTCACCGACCTGGCGGCTGCCGTGATGTTCGGCATCATCATCGCCGCCCTGAACTTTGCCTGGCAGCAGGCCCGCGAGCTGTACGCCGACAGCGACGTGCACGCCGACGGCAGCAAGCTGTACCGCGTGCACGGCACCCTGTTCTTTGCGTCGGTCACCACCTTTCTGAACCAGTTCACCCCGGCCGACGACCCGGCCGAGGTGACCCTGGACTGCGCCCACCTGCGGGTGGTCGACTACTCGGCGATCGCTGCCATCAAGACCCTGCGCGAGCGCTATGCCAAGGCCGGCAAGCACCTGCGCGTGGTGCACCTGACCGAGCGCTGCAAGCAACTGCTCAGGCGCGCGGGGGAGCAGCACACCGCCTGAGCCCACGCGCATTTTTAAGGATCTGCTGATGGTCCGCGCTGCGGCATGTGCCTGAACATTGGCCTGTCACGGGAGTGACGTTCTCTGACGGCAAGCCTGTTGATTGGAGGAGTCTTTCGAAGCGGTGGATGGGCTATGGCACGCCTGCGTGGGAGGGGTGAGTGATGAATCAGTCGGCGCTTTACGTGGTCTCGACGCCCGTCGCGAGTACGTCGTTGCAGTCGGACCTCGGAAGGGCCCTGGAGCGGGATCAGTTCGAACTGCATTATCAACCGCTCTACCGCGTCGATCAGGGCCGCCCCTACATCGCGGGTGTCGAGGCGCTGCTGCGCTGGCGATCTGCCGGGCAACTGGTGCCGCCGCTGGCGTTCATCCCCACCCTTGAAGCCACCGGGCAGATCGTACCGGTTGGCGAGTGGGTGCTGCAGCGCGCCTGTCGACAGGTCCGCGACTGGCAACTGGCCGGGCAGGGGCAGCTGCACTGTTCGGTCAACGTCTCCAGCCTGCAGCTGGAGCAGGTCGGCTTCGCCGCCTCGGTGCGGCGCGTTCTGCAGGCCTGCGGGCTGCCGCCGGCGAGCCTGATCCTGGAAATCACCGAAAGCCAGTGGGTCAGCGACAGTGCCCAGGTCAAGGCCTGCCTCGATGAACTGGTGAGCCTGGGCGTGCGGCTGGCGCTGGATGATTTTGGCACCGGCTACTCAGCCCTGAGTTGCCTGCTGCGTTTTCCATTGAGCATCCTCAAGGTCGACAGGAGCTTCGTCAGCGGCCAGCCCCAGAGCGGCAAGCTGCACGCCATCTGTCGTGCAATCATCGGGCTGGGGTGCGAGCTGGGCTTCGAAGTGGTTGCCGAAGGCGTCGAGGAGGCTGACCACCTGGACTTCATCGTGGGCCAGGGCTGCCATTACGCGCAGGGTTACCTGCTCAGTCGGCCCTTGCCGCCGACGGAGTTGCAACGCCTGTTCAACTAGCGGCTGCCACCGCCACGCAAGGGCGCCTGGCCGCTCGGAGTGTGGGCGTACCTCGATCGCCGATCATCGGAGGGCGGTGTGCAGGCCCGTTTTAAGGCTTGCCTGATAGGCTATTTCAAACGCCCTCATTAAAGTCCCCACCAGCAACGACGCGGAGTCGGGTGCCTCCGATTTTCTGCTTGTTTCTATGAGGGATTGAACATGCTGCTTAGAAATTTCAGGCTGGGCCATCGAGCAATACTGGTGTTTTTCGTATTGAACGTGCTGGTCATTGTCCTGGGTGTGGTTTCCATCATGCAAATGGGCCGGGTGCGTGCCGCTGCCCTGGAAATCGAGAAGAACTGGATGGAAAGTGTGCGCCAGGGAGGCGCGATCGACGCGCTGGTGCTGCGCCTGCGGCTTGAAAGCTATCGCCTCCTCAGTACCGATGACCCAGCGATCAGGAAGATGTCCATCGAGACCATCACCGGTGCACGCAGCGAGCTCGACAAGGCGGTCATCGACTATCGTCACCAGGTGTCCAGCCCGGACGAACAAGCGGCCTACGACGATGTCAAGACAGGGATCGCCAACTACATAGGGCAGCTGGACAGCTTTCTGGAGCGGGTGCAGGCCGACCACGCCGCCGAAGCCACCGAGTACCTCAACCAGACGACTCGGCCGCTGGCGAACAGCCTGCAGGTCGTTATCGGCAAGATGATGGACATCAACCGCGAAGGTGCCCGCCAATCGGGGATCGAGTCCGAGGCCATCTATCAGAGCTCGGTGAAGACCGTGATCGTGATCATCAGCGTGGTCGTGGTGTTGAGCATCCTGATGGGGGTTCTGTTTGCGCGCAGCATCACCGTGCCGTTGCTGGCGGTGCTGGGGATCAACCAGCGGATTGCCGAAGGCGACCTGCGCAGTGTCGTGCCGATGTCCGGCAAGGACGAGCTGACCGACCTGATGGCCTCGACCGCGAGCATGCAGGCCAGCCTGCGTGACACCATTCGTCTGATGGGCGACTCGTCGAACCAGTTGGCCGCAGCGGCCGAACAGATGCATTCGGTGGCCGAGGAATCGAGCCGCGGGCTGCAGCAGCAGAGCGATGAAATCGAACAGGCCGCCACCGCCGTGAACGAGATGACGGTTGCGGTCGAAGAGGTGGCGCGCAACGCAGCCTCCGCGTCGGAAGTCACCCAGCAGTCCGCCAGTTCGACCCGCACCGGTTCCGAGCGGGTGACCCAGGCGGTTGTCGCCATCCAGAACCTGACAACGATTGTCGAGTCCACCAGCGGGGAAGTCGAAGGCCTTGCGAACAGGGCACAGAACATCAGCAAGGTGCTGGACGTGATTCGCGCGATTGCCGAGCAGACCAACCTGCTGGCCCTCAATGCTGCCATCGAGGCTGCCAGGGCCGGTGACCAGGGGCGCGGGTTCGCCGTGGTGGCCGACGAGGTGAGGGCACTGGCCCACCGTACCCAGGAGTCCACCAAGGAAATCGAGACCATGATCGCCGACATCCAGGCGGGGGCCGAGCAGGCGGTAACGGCGATGTCGCAAAGCCGCGTCAATGCCCAGGACACCCTGGGGATCGCGCAGGAAGCCGGCGCCGCACTGGATGCGATTGCCCGTTCGATCACCGAGATCAACGACCGCAACTTCCTGATTGCAACCGCTTCCGAAGAGCAGGCGCAGGTGGCACGTTCGGTGGACCACAACCTGGTGAGCATTCGCGATCACTCGGTGCAGACCTCCGACGGCGCCAGCCAGACGGCCACTGCAAGCAACGAGCTGTCCAGGCTGGCGATTGCCATGGCCGACCTGACCCGGCGTTTCACCACGTGAAACCGCGCCCGTGCCCCAGCCACGGCATGCGCATTCGCGGCGGTACATCGAGCTGAGCCAAGCGCCCTGGCTGTGCTGGGGCGCATTTTTAAGGCTTGCCTGATAGTGCTGCGCAGCAAAGGGCACTTAAGCTGGCGCCATGAAATTGAAGCATTTCCTGCAACCCACCGACTCGTTCTTCTCCACCCCCAAGGCCGTGCGCCGGCTGCTGCGATTGTTCGCCCAGTTGCTGGTGCTGGGCATGGTGGTGGGTGCGATCATTTCCCTGAGCTCGATTCTCAGAAACGAAGTTTCCCGTCGTCAGGGGCTCATGAGCGATGCCATCGCCAATGCACGGGTGTTCTTCACCCAGCGCGAGGCGTTGCTCAAGAGCCTCTCGCTGTCGGCGGTGGCGAAGCCACCTGGGCAACAGTTCGCGGTGGCGCAACAGGTCGGCCACCGACAGCCCGGTGACGATCTCCGCTGGGACCTGCAGTTGTCCGGGCGCATGGTGGATTTCCTCACCACAAACCGCATCAACCTGCTGTACGTCGCCGATCAGGTGGCGGCCCGCGTGGTGTACCTGAACCGCACGGTCAGCTTCGATACGCCGATCCCTGGCGCGGTGCTGAGCCGCCTGCAGCGTATTGATCCCACCCTGCCCGAGGCGGACCAGGCGGTCTGGCTCAGCGATCAGCAGGCGTCGACGCCGCGGCTGTATCTGTTCGTGCGGGTGGATTTCCACCAGCCCCGATCGGGCTGGCTCGGCATGGAGATGGATGCCAGCGACGTGGCCAGCACGCTGCACGATGACGCGGCAGGGCAGTTCATGATGCTCAACCCCAGAGGCGATGTGATGATGCGCAGCGTGTCGAGCGTGTACCCGTCGCTGCCCTTGCCGAAGCTGGAGACAGGTCATGACTTCGGCTTCTCCGGGGAAGGCTTCTGGCCCGACCAGCTGGTGATGCGCAAGAAGCTGGGCTACTCGGATTGGAAGCTGTTCTATGCCATTGGGCTGGAGGCCTTGCTCAAGGTGTTGTGGTGGCCGTTGCTGGCTGCCAGCGCCCTGATCCTGCTGATCGGCGTGCTGGTGGGGCGCCTGGTGACGCGCGTCGAACGGCGCCTGATCACCCCGGCAACCCAGCGCATCGATGCACTGATCGAAAGTGAAGCGTTCAACCGCGCGATCATCCAGACCGCCCCGGTGGCGCTTTGCGTGCTGCGCCGCGCGGATGGCCAGGTGGTACTGGAGAACACCTTGTCGCAGCAGTGGCTGGGCGAGTGCAAGGAGCGCGAGCGCCTGTGCCACGGCTGGATCGAACAAGCCTTCAGCGACCGCGAACTCGTCCAGTCCGACGAGTTCCAGGCCGGCGACGGTCGCCACCTGCACCTGAGTTTCGTGCGCACCCGCTACAACGGCGAGGACGTGCTGTTCTGCGCCTTCAGCGATATCAGTACGCGCAAGCAGGCCGAGGCCGCGATGACCATGGCCAAGCAGATGGCCGATGCCGCCAATGAAGCCAAGACACTGTTCCTGGCGACCATGAGTCACGAGATACGCACGCCGTTGTATGGCGTGCTCGGAACCCTGGAGCTGCTGGCCCGTACCGAGCTGAGGGGGCCGCAGAAAGACTACCTGCACGCCATCGAGAGTTCCTCGGCAGCGCTGCTCAACCTGGTGTGCGATGTTCTCGATGTGGCCAAGATCGAAGCCGGTCAGTTGGCCCTGGAGGCCAGCGAGTTCTCGCCGCTGGAGCTGATCCACGACGTGACCCAGAGCTACGCCGGTGCTGCGCGCAGCAAGGGGTTGTATCTGTATGCCTTCGTCGACCCGTACATGCCGGCGCTGTTGCGTGGCGACATAACGCGCATTCGCCAGGTGCTGAACAACCTGCTCAACAATGCGGTGAAGTTCACCGAGAGCGGGCAGATCGTACTGCGTGCCAAGGTCGGCTCGATGACCGAGGAACGGGCCGACATCCTCTGGCAGGTCAGCGACAGCGGCCCGGGCATTGCCCCGGACGACCAGGCCTTGCTGTTCGAGCCGTTCTACCAGTCCTCGACCAAGACCAACGTGGTGCCCGGCACCGGTCTGGGCCTGTCCATCTGCCAGCGCCTGGCCGCCTTGATGAACGGCAGCATCCGCGTGGTCAGCGCCGTGGGCCTGGGCAGCAGCTTTACCTTGAGCATTCCGCTGGGGCGCTCGTACCCGATGCCGGCGAGCGATACGCCGCGCCTGGCCGACGAGATGATCTACGTGCATTCCCCGGTGCTGGAAATGGCCGAGTACGTGAGTGGCTGGCTGCGGCGCTGGGGCGCGCAGACCCATATCGGGCTGCCACCCGAGATCCAGGCCGCGCATGACGTGCTGCTGGTGGAGGCCCACCCGCACACCGCGCACCCCGTCCTGCTGGAGTGGAGCGGGCCGCGTGTAGTGATCTGCCCGCAGGAGTGCGAGCCGCCGTCGCAGCAACGCTACTGGCGGGTCAAGCTCAACGACCTGAACGGGCTGCTGGCGGCCGTCAGCCAGGCCCAGGGCATCGCCCCCCCGGCGCCTGGCCGGATCGAGCACGAGATCACCCGGCAACTGGACCTGAGGGTACTGGTCGCCGAAGACAATGTGATCAACCAGCTGATCGTCAAGGACCAGCTGGAGGAGCTGGGGTGCAGCGTGGGCCTGGCCCGCGATGGGCATGAAGCCCTGGCGCTGTGGCAGAACGAGGTGTTCGACGTGGTGCTCACCGACATCAACATGCCACGCATGAACGGCTATGACCTGGCCAAGGCCCTTCGTCGTCAAGGCTGCGTGGTGCCCATCATCGGTGCCACGGCCAATGCCATGCGCGACGAGGGCGATCGGTGCCTGGCGGTAGGCATGCAGCAGCTGCTGGTCAAACCCTTCGGCCTCGGTGCGCTGTTCACCTGCCTGCAGCACTGCCAGCGTGAAGAGAGGCGAGAGTGACGTCGTTGGCCAGAAGCTCCCTACGCCTCGGTATCGGCTTGCTGCTTGGCGTTGCCCTGATCTTCCTGCTGGCGATGACCCACGAGCAATGGGCGGCGCAGTACTGCGTCGACTGCGTCAGCTTCATCCGTGGGGCGAATTTACCGCTGCTGCGCATCGTGCTGGCATTCGCGTTGCTCAGCGCCCTGCTGGGGTGGCTGTACTACCACTATCGCCGGCAGGTCATCGCGCCGGCTCGCCAGGCCCGGAGCGAGCTGCTCGACAGCCAGGCGTTCAGCCTGGCGGTGATCGAAAGTGCACCTGCCGGGCTGATTGTCATCCGCCTGCACGACCACCAGGTGGTGGTGGAAAATCAGCGTGCCAAGGACAGTCGCGAAGTGGCGCAGTCCATCGTCGAGATGGCGCGCCAACCCGGCATCGAACTGTGCGGCGAGGCGAGCATGGTGCTGCAGGGTCGCTGTTACCGGCTCAGTTTCTCCTCGACCCGCTACCAGGACCAGCAGGTGCTGCTGTGCGCGTTCACCGACGTCACCGAACACCTGGAACGCGCGGTGGCCTTGAGCCAGGCCAAGTCCATGGCCGACAAGGCCAGTGAAGCCAAGACCCTCTTCCTGGCGACCATGAGCCACGAGATCCGCACCCCGCTGTACGGCGTATTGGGCACCCTGGAGCTGCTCGGCCTGACCGGCCTCGACCAGCGCCAGATGGATTACCTCAGCATCATCCAGCGCTCGTCCTCCACATTGTTGCAACTGATCAGCGATGTGCTGGACGTGTCCAGGATCGAGTCGGGTCAACTCACCCTTGAGTCGGTGGCCTTTTCGCCATTGGGCCTGATCGAGGACGTGATGTCCGCGCACATCGCCAACGCGCGCGCCAAGGGCCTGCAGATCTATGCCTGCGTGGCACCGGAAATACCCGACCAGCTGGTAGGGGACGAGGTGCGCATCTGGCAGATCCTCAACAACCTGCTGGGCAATGCGATCAAGTTCACCGACATCGGGCGGGTTGTGCTGCGCTGTCGCGTGGCCAGGGGCGAAGGGCAAGACATCACGCTGGAACTCCAGGTCACCGACACCGGCATCGGCATTTCTCCGGAGCAGCAGCTGCACCTGTTCGAGCCGTTCTACCAGGCCCGCGCGAACAACCTTGTCAGCGGCACCGGGCTTGGCCTGTCGATCTGCAGCCGCTTCAGTGCGTTGATGGGCGGCGAGGTGAAGGTGGTCAGCGAACAGGGGTTGGGCAGCAGTTTCACGGTGCGCCTGCCGTTCGTGCTGCCGGACACGCCGTTGCCGGCAGAACCTGGCATCGACCTCGGCGGCGTGCAGGTGTACGTGCGTGCGCCGGTGCTGGAGCTGGCCGAGAACATCGGCAGCTGGCTGCTGCGCTGGCATGCCACGGTTACGGTGCTCAGCGCCGCGCAGCACGAGGTGCACAGCGGGGCGCTGCTGGTCGAGGTACTGGGCAACGGCAAGTGGCTGCCGGACTGGAACGGCCGGCGCCTGTTGTGCGACTACGGCGGCCCGCAGGTTCCCGAGCCGATGGAGGCGGGCTGGCGCGTCAGCGCCAATCATGTGCGGGCGATTGCCGGCGCCGTGCTGATGGAAAAGAACGGCGTCACCGAGCCCGCGCCGCCTGGCGCAGCCCCTGCCTTGCCGGCGCTTGGCCTGCAGGTGCTGGTGGCCGAGGACAACCTGATCAACCAGGCCATTCTCAAGGAACAACTCGAAGCCCTGGGCTGCACCGTGGAACTGGCCAGCGATGGCCAGCAGGCGCTGCAGCAGTGGCGCAAGTACCGCTTCGACGTGCTGCTGACCGATGTCAACATGCCGGTCATGAACGGCTACGAGCTGGCGCGCGCGATACGCCTGCAGAACGCCAAGGCGCCGATCATCGGCGTTACCGCCAATGCCATGCGCGACGAGGGCGAGCGTTGCCAGGCAGCGGGCATGACCTGCTGGGTGGTCAAGCCGCTGAGCCTGACCACCTTGCGCAACCTGCTGCTCAATGTCACCCCGGCGCTGGCGCACGAGGAGGCCCGGCGCCAGCCGTCGCTAGAGCTGTCGGTGCAGTTGGCCGAGGGGGAGTCATCGGCAGCGGGCATCGTGTTGTCGCCGGCCATGCGCGACCTGTTTTTGAGTACCATGGAGAAGGACATCCGCGCCATTCGCCTGGCCCTGGCGGCCGGCGAGCAAACCGACGTCCTGCACAAAGTGCATGGTGTCAGTGGCGCACTGTCGGTGGTGCAGGCGCACGCTCTGGCCAGGCTGTTCGGTGAGCTTGAGCACCGCCTGCGCGCGCCCAGCCTGCAGCTCACCTTGATTGACGATATTCACCAGGCGCTCGACCGGCTCTGCGACATGATGAGGTCGGTATGACCCGGGCCGAGACTTGCCACACTTTGTGCACACCGGAGCGATCATGCATAAAATCACCGTAGTCATCGCCGATGACCACCCGATCGTGCTGTTTGGCGTACGCGAACTCATCAAGTCCGACCCGCGCTTCGAGGTGGTTGGCGAAGCGGGCAGCTCCACCGAACTGATCAACGTGCTGCACGACAAGCAGCCCCAGATCCTGATCACCGACTACAACATGCCGGAGAGTTCCCAGTATGGCGACGGCCTGCGGCTGATCACCTACCTGACGCGCAACTTCCCCGCGCTGCGCGTGCTGGTGCTGACGATGGTGTCCAACAGCCTCATCCTCACGCGGCTTTACAATCTGGGCGTGGCGGGCGTGATCGACAAGCGCACGGTGAACGAAGAGTTGCTGCGCGCACTGGAAGCCTTGAGCCAGAACCGCATCTACAAGCTGGCGCCGGCGAACCGGAACTCGGTGATCGACAACGGCTACCAGATCGACGAGCGCATGGCTTCGCTTTCCACCCGCGAAGTGGAGATCCTGCGTCTGTTCGTGGCGGGCATGAGCCTGCGCGACATCGCGATCAATCAGAATCGCAGCCCCAAGACCATCAGCACGCAAAAGATCGCGGCCATGCGCAAGCTGGATGTGCGCAGCGACCAGGAGCTGATCTCGTACTGCCTGGAGGCCAACCTGTTCCAGTAGGCGTGCCCGCGTTTTCAGGTTTGCCTGATGGCACGGGGCCCGGCTGTATCGTTCAATGGCGTCAAGCGACGGCAGCATTCCACAGGAGGCAATCATGGCGCCCGATCTTGAGCAGCGATGCCCCGACAGCGTGCGGACAATCTTCATTTCACACAGCGAGACAGCGGATGTTCGCCAGTTCATAGGGCAGTACATCGACAGCCGTTGCCTGCGTTCCAGCCCTGCGGTGCGGAACATGGTCCTCGCCGTACTGGCGGACTACCCGGGTGAAGCACCGGTGCGCCTGTACGAGCTCAATGCCTGGCTTGACCACACACTGAGCAGGCGCCCCTTTTACCGGCCAAGTGCACACCTGCTGCAGCTGGTGGTCAGCAATCAGCACATCCCTGCACCCAGCGACCGGGTCGGCGGGGCGTCGACCGTGCAGTAATCGCGCGACGACCTAGCCCTGCTTTTTGATGATGGCATCGGCCACGCTCGCCGGCGCCTCGGCATACTTGGTGAACTCCATGGTGTAGCTGGCGCGGCCCTGGGTCATCGAGCGCATCTGCGTCGAATAGCCGAACATCTCGCCCAGCGGCACGTCGGCGCGGATCACCTTGCCGGCCGGGGTGTCCTCGCCTTCCTGGATCAGCCCGCGGCGCCGGCTGAGGTCGCCGAGGATGTCGCCCTGGTACTCCTCGGGGGTCACCACCTCGACCTTCATCACCGGCTCCAGCAGCACCGCGCCGCCTTTCTGCGCCAGTTGCTTGGTGGCCATCGACGCCGCCACCTTGAACGCCATCTCGTTGGAGTCGACGTCGTGGTACGAGCCGTCGAACACCGTGGCCTTCAGGCCGATCAGCGGGTAGCCGGCCAGCACGCCGTTCTTCATCTGCTCCTCGATGCCTTTCTGGATCGCCGGGATGTACTCGCGCGGTATCACGCCGCCGACCACCTCGTTGACGAACTCCAGGCCTTCCTTGCCTTCCTCGGCCGGGGCGAAGCGGATCCAGCAGTGCCCGTACTGGCCGCGCCCGCCAGACTGGCGCACGAACTTGCCTTCGATCTCGCAGGTGTTGCGGATCTTCTCGCGGTAGGCCACCTGCGGCTTGCCCACATTGGCCTCGACGCCGAATTCGCGGCGCATGCGGTCGACGATGATGTCCAGGTGCAACTCGCCCATGCCGGAGATGATCGTCTGCGCGGTTTCTTCATCGGTGCGCACGCGAAATGACGGGTCTTCCTGGGCCAGCTTGCTCAGGGCGATGCCCATCTTCTCCTGGTCGGCCTTGGTCCTGGGTTCCACGGCCACCGAGATCACCGGGTCGGGGAAGTCCATGCGTTCGAGGATGATCGGCTGGTTGATGTCGCACAGGGTGTCGCCGGTGGTCACGTCCTTCATGCCGATCAGTGCGGCGATGTCGCCGGCGCACACCGCCTTGATCTCGGCGCGCTGGTTGGCGTGCATCTGCACCATGCGGCCCACGCGCTCCTTCTTGCCCTTGACCGAGTTGAGTACCGCATCGCCCGAGTTCAGTACCCCGGAGTACACCCGGGCGAAGGTCAGGGTGCCTACAAAGGGGTCGGTGGCAATCTTGAAGGCCAGCGCCGAGAACGGCTCGCTGTCGTCGGCATGGCGCTCCAGGTGCCGGTCTTCATGATCCGGGTCGGTGCCGTTGATGGAGGGGATCTCGGACGGGGCGGGCAGGTAGTCGATCACCGCGTCGAGCATCAGCGGCACGCCCTTGTTCTTGAACGACGACCCGCAGATGGCCGGCACGATCTCGTTGTTGAGGGTGCGCTGGCGCAGCCCGGCCTTGATCTGCTCGTTGTCGAGTTCGGTGCCGTTGAGGTACAGCTCCATGAACTCGTCGTTGGCCTCGGCGGCGGCCTCGATCATGTGTGCACGCCACTCGGTGGCCAGCTCCAGCATGTCGGCCGGTATCGCCTCTTCGCGGTAGCTGGTGCCGTTGTCGGCCTCGTTCCAGTAGATGGCCTTCATCTTCACCAGGTCGATCTGGCCGATGAAGTGTTCCTCGGCGCCGATGGCCAGCTGGATCGGCACCGGGTGGTGGCCCAGGCGCTTGTCGATCTGTTTGACCACGCGCAGGAAGTCCGCGCCCTGGCGGTCCATCTTGTTGACGTAGGCCAGGCGCGGCACATGGTACTTGTTGGCCTGGCGCCACACCGTCTCGGACTGCGGCTCGACCCCGTCGGCGCCGCTGAACACCACCACCGCGCCATCGAGCACGCGCAGCGAGCGCTCCACCTCGATGGTGAAGTCGACGTGGCCGGGGGTATCGATGATGTTGAAGCGGAATTTCTCGGGGAACTGCTTGGTCGAGCCCTGCCAGAAGGCGGTGGTGGCGGCGGAGGTGATGGTGATGCCGCGTTCCTGTTCCTGGGCCATCCAGTCCATGGTCGCGGCGCCGTCGTGCACTTCGCCCATCTTGTGGTTGACCCCGGTGTAGAACAGGATGCGTTCGGTGGTGGTGGTCTTGCCCGCGTCGACGTGGGCGACAATGCCGATATTGCGGTACAGCTCGATGGGGGTGGTGCGCGCCATGGTCGTTCACCTGTGCAAAAGGCGGGCAGCCTGTGGCCCGGGTTCTTCCAGTTAAGCAGAAGAATGCACGGCTGCTGCTACCGGTCGGCGCGTGTGTTCAGACCTCCACGGTGTAGTTCAGGCCCAGCTCGTCGCCGGGCAGGCCGCGTATGCCCCAGTTTTCGCGGGGGGTCTCGAACAGGGTGATCTCGATGTCCTGGGCGCCGATGCCGGTGTGCTCGCCGATGCGCTGGAACAGTTGGCGGATGAGGTCTTTCCTTGCGGCGCTGGAGCGGCCTTCGAACAGGCTGATCTCGATGATCAGGTAGTGTTCGCTGCGGTCGTCGGGGTAGAGGAAGTCGGCGGGGTCCAGGGCCAGGTAGCGCTGGAAGCGTTTTTCCGGCGGGTACTGCAGGGCGCTCATCACCGCGCCATGGATGGCTTCGGCAAGGGCAGGGCGGTGCTGGTCGAGGGTGGTGCGCAATCCATAGATCTTGATCTGGGCCATGCTGACGTTCCGTGTAGGGCGGGGGAGGTGCATCGTGGCCGATGGCCCTGGCGCCGGCAAGGCCCCCGCTATCATCAGGCCCCCGCCGCCAACCCTTCCAGCACCGCCATCGCCCGTTGCGCATCGGCCTGCGCGACGAAGATATGGTCATGGTAGAACGCGGCCACCACGTTGCAGCTGATGCCGGCCTGGCCCAGCGCCGTGGCGAACGCCGCGGTCAGGCCCACCGCCTCCAGCGACGAATGCACCGTCAGGGTGATCCACGCGGCCTCGTAGCTGAAAGGCAGTTTCAGCGCCTCGGCCCGCCCACGCGACACGATCACCGTCAGCCCCTCCTGCTCGCGAAAACTGCCGATCACCTCGTCAGGCTGCAGCCCCGACCAGTCGGCCAGCGTGCAGAACACGTAGCTGCCTTCATTCAACTGCGGCCGCATGCTGCGCAACAGCGCGGCCAGACTTGTTTCACCCGACATGATCGTGCCCCTGCAAAAGAAATCGGCCGCCAGTCTGGCAGCCGATTGTTGATCAGCAAAATCAATTCTGCTGGGCCTGCATAAGTGCAGCTTCTGGCGTTCAGGCCTGCGTCCAGCGCCCATCCGCCGCATCCGAGCGCACGCAGGCATCAATGAAGCGCATGCCGCGTACCCCATCCTCGGCCGTCGGGCACAGCAGCGACTGCGCGCTCGGCGCACGGTGCTCGCGGCGCGCCATGATCCGCTCGGCCGCCTCGCTGTAGATGTTGGCGAACGCCTCCAGCAGCCCCTCCGGCTGGCCCGCCTTGATTCGCGTCGACAACCTGGCCGACTCGCTCAGCCAGGCCTCGCCACGGCGCAGGATCTGGTGCGGCTGGTCCTGATGACGCAGCTCCAGCCGGTCGGGTTCCTCTTGATGCCAGTACAGCGAACCGGTGGAGCCGAACACACGCAACTGCAGGCCATGCCGGTGCCCGGCCGCCACGAAGCTGGCCCACAGCATGCCGCGCGCGCCATTCTGCAGGCGCAGCTTCACGTGTGCGTTGTCGTCCGACTGGCGCCCCGGCACCAGGGTGCTCAGCTCGGCCGACACTTCGCTGACCTCCTGCCCGGTGACAAAGCGCAGCAACTGGTGGGCATGCACGCCCACATCTGCCAGCACCGATGAGGCCCCGGCCTGAGCCGGATCGGTGCGCCAGGCCAGCGCCTTGACCCCTTGCTGCTCCAGCGGGTGGGTGCCGAAGGCGCTGGCGTGTTCCACCTGCACCAGGCGCACCTCGCCGATGGCGCCGCGCTCGATCAGCTCGCGGGCTTCGCGCACCAATGGGTAGCCACTGTAGTTGTGGGTCAGCAGGTGCAGCGCCGGGCCCTTGCGTGCGCGTTCAAGCAGTTGCTGCGCCTCGGGCAGGCTCGAGGCCAGCGGCTTGTCGCAGATCACGTCGATGCCCTGGTCGAGAAACGCCAGGCTGGCCGGCACGTGCACCGCGTTGGGCGCCATGATCGCCACCGCCTGCACGCCATCGGCGCGCGCGGCTTCGGCCACGGCCATGCGCTGGAAGTCCGGGTACACCCGCTCCGGCGCTACGCCGTAGGCCTGGGCAGCGGCGCGGTTGCGTGCCGGGTCGCGGGCGAAGACCCCGGCCACCAGTTCGAAGTGCCCGTCCAGTTGCGCGGCGTAGCGGTGGGTGGCGCCGATCGACGACTCCAGGCCGCCGCCGACAAAACCCAGGCGCAGGCGCTGGCTGGGGTTGGCTACGGTTTTCATTGCGCGGCTCCTTGCGCGGTGCGCTGCAGGTGGGCGAAGTGGTTGATGGCCAGCACGTAGCCATGGGTGCCGAACCCGGCCAGTACCGCCTGGGCCACCAGCGACACATAGGAGTGGTGGCGGAAGGCTTCACGCTTGTGCACGTTGGAAATGTGCACCTCGATCACCGGCACCTCGGCGGCGATCAGCGCGTCGTGGATCGCCACCGAGGTATGGGTCCAGGCACCGGGGTTGATCACGATGCCGGCCACGCGGCCACGGGCCTGGTGAATCCAGTCGATCATCTGGCCCTCGTGGTTGGTCTGGTGGAACTCGATGTCCAGGTCCAGGCGTTGGCCGGCGCTGTGGCACAGCGCCTGCACATCGGCCAGGGTTTCGCGGCCGTACACCTCGGGCTGGCGCAGGCCGAGCATGTTGAGGTTGGGGCCATTGAGCACGAGCAGGGTCTTCATTGGGCGGTTTCCGTAGCAGGGGTGGTGCGCAGGGCCTTGGCCCGCAGCGCGTCATACACGGGTTTGTCGAGGGCCACGGCGTCCGGCTTGCCGAGCTGGTCCAGGGGCGTGCGGTAGGTTTCCGGAGCGCTCCAGGCAGCCACGGCCGAAATGGCGGTGACCGCGCAGGTGATGGCGCCGATCAGCAGCGGCACGTTGTTCGAGCCGGGCGGGGCCACGGCGGTGAACAGCGCCGGAAGCAGGGCGGTGATCATGTAGCCGACGTTCTGCGCGATGGCCATGGCCGACACGCGGTAGTGGGTCTGGAACTGTTCGGGGAAGAAGCTGGGGAAGATCGCGTTGTAGCCCTGGTAGACCATGCCCCACATCAGCAGCGAGGCGCCGAACGCCAGCGGCAGGTTGTGCAGGCTGATGGCATACAGGTAGACGAACGACATCAGCCCGCAGCCCAGTGCGCTGCAGATGATCAGCGGGCGCCGCCCGATGCGGTCGGAGAGGTTGCCCACGAACGGGATCACCAGCACCGCGACGATGTTGCCCACCACCGGAATCCACAGGTACACGCTCTTGTCGAAGCCCACGCCATAGGCCGGCTGCACCGCGTAGGCGGCGCCGAAGATGGTGGTCACCACCGGGATCACGTTCATCAGCGACACGCCGAACACCACCAGCATGCCGCGCCAGCTGTAGGTGAAGGCATCGCGGATCGGCGAGCGCGCGGTCTGCTTGGCGGCCACCTTGAAGGCCTCGGGCTCCTTGACCTCGCGGCGAATGATGTAGGCGGCGATCAGCACCGCGGCGCTGAGCAGGAACGGGATGCGCCAGCCCCAGCTGTTGAAGGCGTCGCTGGGCATGAAGTACGCCAGCGGCAGGAACACCGCCGCTGCCATCACCTGGCCGGCCTGTACGCCCTGCAGGGTGAAGCTGGCAAAGAAGCCGCGGCGCCCGGGCGGTGCGTGTTCGAGAATCATCGAGCTGGCCCCGGCGATCTCGCCGGCCACCGCAAAGCCCTGCACCAGGCGCAGCACCACCAGCAGCGCCGGCGCCCAGTAGCCGATCTGCTCGAAGGTCGGCAGCAGGCCCACGGCCATGGTCGCGATGCCCATCAGAAACATGCACAGCAGCAACACGTTCTTGCGCCCGCGGGTGTCGCCCCAGTGGCCGAGCACGAAGGCCCCGACCGGGCGCGCCAGGTAGCCCACGCCATAGGTGGCCAGGGAGGCGAAGATGGCCAGCTTGGGGTCGGTGCTGGGGAAGAAGATCTGCGGGAAGATCAGCGCCGCGGCCTGGGCATAGATGAAGAAGTCGTAGTACTCCAGCGCAGAGCCGACCCAACCGCTGGCGGTGGCTTTGCGGGTTTGGCGCGCACTGTGCGCGGCGTCATGTGTGGCCATCGCAATTCTCCGTTTGTTGTTTTTATTGGGGGCACGCAGGCGTCCCGGCGCAGGGCCGGGGCACCGATGTTCAGAGGCTGTCGATCATTACCGTGTGGCCGCAGCGGGCGGCTTGGCCAATGGCGTCGATGACCTGCAGGTTGCGCAGGCCGTCGCGCACGCTCACCAGCGGCCGGGCCTGGCCACGGATCACCTGGCAGAAGTGCGCCAGCTGGCGGGCCAGCGGGTCGGCCTCGTCGAGGCTGGCGGTGGCGCACTGGAACGGCCGCCACCACGAGCGCTGTTCATCGCGGGCGTAGTACTTGAGGCGCATGGTCGGTATCGACAGCGAGCCCTGGGTGCCGGCCAGTACGTAGCAGTCCTCGTCGGCGTAGCTGGGGTAGTCGAGGTTCTCGCGGGCGGTCTGCTCCCAGCTGCGCGCGCAGGCGGCGGTGTCGGAGAGCATGAAGGTGCCCAGCGCGCCGCTGGCAAAGCGCAGGCTGATGGCGATGCTGTCTTCCACGGCAAAGCCGCGGGTGGCGTTGGACGCCTGGGCCTGCACCGCGACGATCTCGCCGCACAGCGAACGCAGGTTGCCGATCTCGTGGATCAGGTTGATCAGCACCGGGCCGCCGCCGGCCTCGCGGCGCCAGGGGGCGGCGTCGAAGTAGTCGTCGGGCTTGTAGAACAGCGCGCTGCCCATCACCGCCACCAGGTTGCCCAGTACCCCTTCGGCAATCACTTCGCGGGCCTTGTGCAGGATCGCACTGTGGGCGCGGTGGTGGCCCACCAGCAGGCGTGCGTCACGCTGCTCGGCGATGGCCAGCAGGCGCTTGCCGTCTTCCAGGGTATGCGCCACCGGCTTTTCGATCAGTGCCGGTATGCCGTGCTCCACGCAGGCCAGTGCGCCGTCGACATGCAGGTGGTTGGGCGTGGCCAGGATCACCCCGTCCGGGCGCTGCGTGCCGAACAGTTCGGCCAGCCCCGGGTACAACGGTACGCCGCAGGCGTTGGCCAGTTCGGCGGCGGCGGGCGAGGGGTCGACGATGGCGGCCAGCTGGCACTCGGCGCTGGCCTGGATCAGTTCGATATGGCGGCGGCCGATCAGGCCGGCCCCGGCCACGGCAAGGCGTAATGCAGTCATGGTTCTCACTTTCTTGTTCTGGGTCGAAGCGCGTTTGTGAGAGGCTAATAAAAAAGCGCCAGGAGATAATCGGGCCAGATGAAGAATCAGAATGCGCTGATAGCGAATAATGAGCCGTTGCTGCGTGACCTTCAGTTGTTCTGCGAGGTGGCGCGGCGCTCCAGCTTCATTGCGGCAGCCACCGAGACCGGGCTGTCGCCGGCGCATGTGAGCAAGCGCATCGCCACCCTGGAGACGATGCTCGGGGTCAAGCTGTTCAACCGCACCACGCGGCGGGTCAACATCACCAGCGATGGCGAGGCGACGTTCGTGTGGGCGCAGAAGATCCTCGAGGACGTGGGCGCGATGTTCGATGCGTTGTCCGGCGGGCAGCGCGAGCCGCAAGGCACCTTGCGCGTGTGCACCAGCCTGCGCCTGGGGCGCGAGCACGTGGCGCCGATCCTGTCGCTGCTGCGGCGCCAGTACCCGGCGCTGGAGGTGTGGGTGGAGCTGCTGGACCGGCGCGTGGACCTGATTGCCGACAACTTCGATATCGATGTGCGGGTGGGCGAGGTGCAGGAAAAACACCTGATCGCGCACCGCATCGCCAGCAGCTCGCGGGTGCTGGCGGCAGCCCCGGACTACCTGGCGCGGCGCGGCCAGCCGCGGGTGCCGGCCGACCTGGCGCAGCATGACTGCCTGCTGTTTCGCAGCCGCGACGACCGTTTCGGGGTATGGCGCCTGGTGGGGCCCAATGGCGCCGAGACGGTGAAGGTGACCGGGCCGATGGCCTCCAACCACAGCGACATCGTGCGCCAGTGGGCCCATGACGGGCACGGCATCATCATGGCTTCGCGCTGGGACGTGGCGGCCAGCCTGACCAGCGGGGCGCTGGTACAGGTGCTGCCGGGGTATCACCAGCCGGCGGACATCTGGGCGGTGACGGCGGTGCGCTCGTCAAGCTCGGCCAAGGTGCGCAGTTGCGTGGCGTTTCTGCGTGAGCAACTGGCGCAGGGGCCCTATGCGCTGGCTGGGGGAAGGGCGGGGCAATAGTGGGACGGCCTTCGCCAGCAAGGCTGGCGCCTGCACCCTGCGGGCGAAGGCCGGGGCCTCAGAACCAGCGGTCGCTGCGCTTGCGCCCGCGGCTGAGCATCGGCAGGATCAGCCCCGCCAGCAAGCCGGCCCCGGCAATCCCCCCGCCGTACACCATGTAGCGCATCAGCACCTGCTTGTTCTCGTCGCCCAGCTGCGCCTGGGTAGCGCGCAGTTGCGATTGCGCATCGCCCAGCTCGGCATTGAGCGCGGTGCTGCGCGCCTCCAGTTCTTCGATCAGGGCCTTGCGTGAATCCAGTGTCTCCTGCATGCCCTGCACCCGGGTCTTCCAGCTGTCGTCGATGGTCTTGAGCTGCTCGCTCAACTGGCTCACCTGTTCGCTCAGTTGCGGCACGCGCTCGGCCTGGCCGGGCACCGTCTGCAGGTCGCTGCTGTTGATCCACACGGTATCGCCCGACTCGCCACGTACCTGGCTGTAGTTGCCCTGGCTGGTCAGCAGGGTGACCTTCTGGCCGGATTTGAGGTTGCCGACGATCCGGTGCCCGTCGGTAGGGCCGCTGCGCACGTAGGTGCTGAGGCTGTCGCTGACCCAGCGTTCATTGCCGCTGCCTTCCTCGGCGTGGGCCGGGCCACACAGGATGACCAGGCTGCCGAGCAGGCCGGGGATAAGAGAGCGCCGTGCGCGAAGCTGAAAAGATGGGGGCATGGTGATCTTCTTGAAAACGGAAAAAATGAAACCCACAGACCATTTTTTGCCCGTCAGGTTCACTGCGCACTGACGAAGGGCAGGCACGAATCGTGGCAATGCCGGAGAAGTTTCCTACCTGACAGCAGGATGCCCCCTGATAGGGGCGGGGCATGACCGGGAATAGTCTTACGCGGCTTGAACAACGGTCTGTCTTTCTCATGTTATGGAGTCTTTCAATGGTTGCTAAACGCACCACGAACTACCTGGCCGCCAGCAGCCTGCTGATGGTGCTGGCCGGTTGTGCCGGCGTGCCCGTGCCCACCGAGCAGGTCGAACTGACCCGCAACGCGGTCAGCCGCGCCGTGACCGCCGACGCCACCCAGTACGCGCCAGCCGAAATGAAGGCCGCCCAGGACAAGCTGTACGCCGTCGAGCGCGCCCTGGGCGAACGGAACCTTGTCGCGGCCCGCACCCTGGCCGAGCAGGCCGAGGCCGATGCCAACTTGGCCGAGCGCAAGGCGCGTGCCGCCAAGGCCCAGCAGCAACTGCGCAGCGCGCAGCAGGGCATTGAAGTGCTGAAGCAGGAAATGCTCCAGTCGCCCGACGCCATCACCCCCACGATCACGCCGTAAGGATGCCCGTCATGTCCGTCAAATACCTGTTGCCTGCCGTTTCCGTGATGGGCCTGTTGCTCGCCGGTTGCAGCACTACCGCCGAAAACCCTGGCCTGCTGCAAGCCCGCGAGCACTTCAGCGTGCTGCAGAGCAAGCCGGAGTCCAGCCGCCTGGCGGCACTGGAAACCAAGGATGCGTTCAATGCCCTGGGCAAGGCCGAGCTGGCTTCGATCAAGGACCGCAAGGCCCCGCAGATCGAGCAGCTGGCCTACCTGGCCAACCAGAAGATCGCCGTCGCCGAGCAGACCATTGCCCTGCGCCAGGCCGAAGCCGGCCTGCAGGGCATCGAGGCGCAGCGCACCCAGGCCCGCCTGGACGTGCGTACCGCGCAGCTCAAGGCCCTGCAGCAGCTCAAGGCCAAGCAGACCGAGCGTGGCACCGTGGTGACCTTCGGCGATGTACTGTTCGACACCGGGCGTGCCGAACTCAAGGCTGGCAGCCAGCGCAACATCGACCAGTTGGCCGAGTACCTGCGTGCCAACCCGGAGCGCAAGGTGCGGGTCGAGGGCTTCACCGACTCGACCGGCAGCGACAGCCTCAACCAGCAGCTGTCAGAGCGTCGCGCAGCGGCTGTGACCAACGCCCTGCGCCGCAACGGGGTGGATGCCGGGCGCATCATCAGTGCCGGCTATGGCAAGGAGTACCCGGTGGCCTCCAACGCCGACGCGCAGTCGCGTCAGCTCAACCGCCGCGTCGAAGTGATCATCTCCCACGGCAATGCTGCCGTCGGCCAGCGCTGAGGCCTACAGCAGCCGGGTCAGCAGCCAGTACAGCCCGCCCGACAGCATGATCGCTGCGGGCAGGGTCAGTACCCAGGCCATCGCCAGGTTGGCGATGGTGCGCAATTGCAGGCCCGAACCGTTGGCCACCATGGTGCCGGCCACCCCGGACGACAGTACGTGGGTGGTCGACACCGGCAGCCCGTACATGTCCGCCGCACCGATGGTGCACATCGCCACCAGCTCCGCCGAAGCCCCCTGGGCGTAGGTGAGGTGGGTCTTGCCGATCTTTTCGCCCACCGTGACCACGATGCGCCGCCAGCCGACCATCGTGCCCAGCCCAAGGGCAATCGCCACCGCCACCTTGACCCACAACGGAATGAACCGGGTGGCGTCGTCGATGCGGCTCTTGAACAACTGCACCTGCGCGGTGGCGGCCGCGTCGAGCCCGCCGTGCTGGTGCTTTTGCATCAGGCGGATGGCTTCGCTGGTCAGGTACATGTCGTTGCGCACGTTGGCCATGGCCTCGGCCGGTACGTGGGTCAGCGAGCCGTAGCCTGCGACTTCCGCGCCGATCAGGCCGGCCAGTGCCGCCAGGGCCGGTACCAGCTCGGGGCTCGGTTGCCGCTCGCGCAGGTACAGGGTGAGGGTGGCGCGCGGGTCGCCGACGTGAGGCTGCGCCGACTGGCCGAGCAACTGCTGCTGGGTGGCCTGGGCCACGGCGGCAAACTGCAGCGACTGGTCGGCCGGCATGGTGCGGTTAAGCGCGTAGGCCATCGGCAGGGTACCCACCAGAATCAGCATGATCAGGCCCATGCCCTTCTGCCCGTCGTTGGAGCCGTGGGCGAACGACACCCCGGTGCAGGTGGCGATCAGCAGGCCGCGAATCCACCAGGGCGGCGGGGCGTCGCCGACCGGCGCCTGGTACAGCTCGCGGCGCTTGACCAGCATGCGCAGGCCCACCAGCAGCAGCGCCGCGCAGGCAAAGCCCACCAGGGGCGAGAACAGCAGCGCGTAGCCCACCTTGCTGGCCTGGGTCCAGTCCACGCCGCTGGTGCCGTCGCGCCCGTTCATCAGCGCATTGGCCACGCCCACGCCGATGATCGAGCCGATCAGGGTGTGCGAGGAGGAGGCCGGCAGCCCCAGCCACCAGGTGCCCAGGTTCCAGATGATCGCGGCCAGCAGCAGGGCGAAGACCATGGCAAAGCCGGTGGCCGAACCCACCTGCAGGATCAGCTCCACCGGCAGCAGGGCAATGATGCCGAAGGCCACCGCGCCGCTGGACAGCAGCACCCCGATGAAATTCCAGCACCCCGACCACACCACGGCGAACTGCGCCGGCAGCGAGTTGGTGTAGATCACGGTGGCCACGGCGTTGGCGGTGTCGTGGAAACCGTTGACGAATTCGAAACCCAGGGCAATCAGCAGTGCCAGGCCCAGTAGCAGGAAGGGCGTCCAGGTGGTGACCACGGTACCGGCGGCATCGATGTCGCGGAACAGGCTCCAGGCGGTGTACACCAGGCCCCCCAGCAACAGGCAGACGAACAGGGTGGCGGAGGCGCGGCCGGGGCGGGTGGCCAGTTGTGCAAGGGAGGGGCGGCCACCCGCGGAGTCAAGGGTGGTGCTGATCGGGGTTGTCATTAGACGGGTCCGGTAGGGTGGAAGTCGTGCCTGGCGCATCAAGGATAAAAACCCTGAGTGATGGCATAGTGACTTCGATCAACAAAAACGCGGGTTGCCCAGCTACGCTTACACCCAGGCAGTGGGAGGAACGTGCCGATGATTCAGTGCAAACGGGCCTATGAGGCGCCTGCGCCGCAGGATGGCGAGCGGGTGCTGGTGGATCGGATGTGGCCGCGCAACCGGCGCAAGGATCAGTTGCACCTGAGTGCCTGGCTACCGGAGGTGGCGCCGTCGTCGGCGTTGCGCCAGGCCTTTCACCGCGGTGAGGTGGACTACGACGGGTTCTGCCAGCGGTATCGCCAGGAGCTGGCCGACCGGCCGCAGCATTGGTGGGGGCTGCTGGACAAGGCCCGTGGCGGCACCCTGACCCTGGTGTATGCGTTCAAGGATGAACAGCACAACAATGCGCGAGTGCTGGCCCAGTGGCTGGAGGATGAGCTGGATCGCCAGGGGCCCGGGAGTTCGCCGGTTTGCTATGCCGATGAGCTGGGGCCTAAAGTGTGACTCTCTGAATCTGCGTTACGGCCATCGCGGGTCAAGCCCGCTCCCACAAGGCCCCCGCCTTACCTGTGGCAGCGGGCTTGACCCGCGATGGCCGCGCCGAAAATCCCCTGACGGGCACCCAAATGACCCCAACCCTGACCCCCGCCACCGACCTGCACCGAACCTTCGCCCGCGACCTCACGCGCCGCGCCATGCTGGCGTACTACCGCGAATTCGATCTGCTCTGGCTGGAAGAAGCCTTCGACCAGGCCTGGGGCTGGCGCGAGCAATGGCTGATTGTCGACGCCGGACAGCCCCTGGGCTTCTGCAGCCTCAGCCAGGACAGTCGTGCGCTGTACATCCGCGAACTGCACCTGGTCGAGGCCGCCCGCGGCAAGGGCATCGGCGGCTGGGTGCTGGAGCAACTGGCCGAATGGGCCGGCAGGCACCATCTGCCGCTGCTGCGCCTGACCGTGTTCAAGAGCAATCCGGCCCAGGCCCTGTACCTGCGCCACGGCTTCGTCGCGCAGGGTGAGGACGAATGCTTCGTGCGCATGCAGCGGGTTATCGGCTAGCACTCTGCACGCAGGTCAGCCCCGGCTGCGGGTTACCGGCGGCCACCCGGCGTACCTGCACCACGCAGCCCTGGCGCACGGTGGCGTCGAGCAACGGGCCCTGCACCGGCAGCAGGTCGCCGATCAGCAGGTTCTGCAGCAATGGCTTGCCCTCGAAACGGTTGCTGCCCAGCAGCACCTGGTCCATGCCTTCCACCCGAACCACCGCCTTGCCCACCCGGCCCAGGGTGTTGCCGCCCAGAATCAGCGGCCCGGCCAGCGGCTGGGTGTTGCGCAGGCTGATGGCGTACTCGGGGGTGTTGCCGATGTGGTTTTCCAGCATGACCGCGCCAGCCACGTCGCTGGCGTCCACCGCGCTGCCCTGGCTGTTGCCGATGAAGTTGCCTTCGATCAGCACCGGCATCTCGCCCTTGAGGTTGCGCAGCAGCACGCCGTTGCCGCGGCTGGCGCCGATGCGGTTGCCGCTCAGCAGCAGGGCGCCTTGCTGGTCGCTGACCTCGATGGCGGCCTTGTGCGTGCCCAGGATCAGGTTGTCGTCGAGCCAGGCGCGGGTCTGCCCGCGCAGGCGGATGCCGCTGTTGTTGTCGACCCCGCGAATCTGGTTGTGCGCCATGCGCATCTGGCTGTCGCGCACGTCCACGCCATACTGCTGGGCACTTTCGAAGCGGCTGCCCTCGATCACCCCACGGCTGTGCTGCAGCTCCACCGCCGACAGCTCGCTGAACTGGCTGTCGCGTATCAGCACGCTGGCCGGCCGGGTGGCCGGCGATTGCTGGCTGCTCAGGGCAGTGGTCAGGCCCCGCGACAGGTTGGCGTTGTAGCCCAGGCGGTTGAGGGTGGCGCCGATCAGCTGGGTATGGCTGCCGGCCCAGGCCACCACGAACGGGCGCCAGGCGCGCTCGGTGTTGCCGGCCTTGTCGCCGGCCACGCTTTCCAGGCGCGACTGGTTCAGGCCCAGCCAGCCCTGGTTGATCAGGGCCGTGCCCGAATAGCTGTAGAGGTACAGGCTGGTGCCCTCCAGCACCAGCCCACCATTGGCGGCGATCATCAGCGGGTAGCTGAGCAGGTAGCCGTCCTTGTAGCGCTTGAGTACCTGCGGGTTGTTCAGGGTGTCGGCCAATTGCGCCAGGGTGATGCTGCCACCCTGGATCAGCACCGCCTGCGGGTGGTGCGCCTGGTAGCCGGCCACGGCGCGGAACAGGCCGTTGTTGACGAACGGCTCGAACGGCCAGCTGCCGCCCTGGGCCGAGAACATCGGTTGCAGGCTGACAGTGGCACGCCCGCCGGGGCGCGGGCGTTCCTGCAGGGTGAAGCTCACCGCTTCGCGGGTGCTGGCCTGCACCTGTTGCACCTGCGCCTGGTAGTCGTTGGGGCTGACCACGCGCAGTGCCTGCTGCATCGGCAGGCCTTGGGGGGCGGCGTGGGCCACGCCGGCGAGGCCGGCCAGCAGCAGGCCGGCCAGTCGGGTAAAGCGGAAAATGCGGGCAGGCTGGGCCATGGCGATTCGTCCTTGGGTTACGGCAAAGGGGGGTAGAAGGGCTTGAGCGGGCCGCCGATCTGACTGTAGTTGTCGACGTTGCCGTCCTCGCTTTCGTACAGCTGGCGGGCCAGGCGGTTGTTGGGCGCGCGGTACAGGAACGGGATCAGCCAGGCCAGCTTGTAGGGGGCTACCTCGGTCTGGGCCTGGCCCATCAGTTCGGGCAGCGGGCCGGGGTCGAGCACCGTGCGTGCGGCGAAGTTGCCCAGCAGCTCCAGGGTCTGCTGGTCGTGTTCGCTCCAGGGCAGGCCATTGGCCCGCGCCGACTCGGCCAGCAGCACCAGCGGCACCAGCGCGTACTGGCTGTAGGTGGCGGCAAGCCGGGCCCGCGCCACTTCCAGCGGCAGGTAGGCATAGCTGCCGTCCCCGCTGCGCACCGCCTGCTGCAGGCCGCGACGCAGATTGCCGTCGGCCCAGCGGATGAAGTCGTCGCGCTGCACCAGCATGCCGCTGGCGGCCACGGCCCAGGCGGCCCAGTAGTCGTGGTTGTTGAACCAGGTGAAGCTGGCGGCCTGGCGTGGCTGGTACTCGCGGATGATCAGTTCGCCGAGCTGTTCGAACCAGCGCGTCTGGGCCGGCGACAGCTGCACCTGGCCGTTGCTGGCGGCCTGGGTCAGCAGCAGCGTCGAGGCCATGGCCGCCACCGCCCACTTGCGCGCCGCCATGCCGGTGCTGCTGGCATCCGGGTTGAGCAGGGCACCGGCCTGCGCCCAGTGCTCCAGCCACTGGTCCTGGCAGGCCAGGGCCATGTTGGCCTGCTGCGGGGTCTTGGCGCGCTGGAAGCGCTTGCTAGCGAAGATCAGCCCGGCGATGAACTGCTTGACCTGCTTGCTCGCCGCCTCGGTGTCGGCATCGGGGCGGCTGCGCAGGGTCGACTTGCTGGCATCGCGCTGGTCGTACTTGCTCTGCATGCGCAGGCTGGCGGTGTACGGTGGCGGCGGCTGTTTGCTGCACTGCAGGGTGCGGTAGTCGGCGATCATCGCCGACTGGGCGGTGGCCCGCGCCGGCCAGATCGATTGCGCGGCCAGGCTGCTGCCCAGCTGCAACCCGGCGCACAGGCCCAGGGTGGCGACCAGCCAGGGCTTCAGAGGCATAGACGGGTTTCCACCTGGGTGGCGGCCTGGCTCGGCTTGGTCGGCTCGAGGAACACCGAGAGCAGGTTGGCCCCGGCGAACTCCTTGGCCTTGCTCAGCTCCAGGTAGTACTGGCCACCGCTGAC
This sequence comes from Pseudomonas sp. UBA7500, assembly GCF_002478435.1. NCBI lineage: Bacteria > Pseudomonadati > Pseudomonadota > Gammaproteobacteria > Pseudomonadales > Pseudomonadaceae > Pseudomonas > Pseudomonas sp. UBA7500. The sequence continues at coordinate 67,997 of NZ_DLNW01000020.1, forward strand.
GGCCGCCTCGCGGCGAAACCACACCTTGTCGCGGGCACCGTTGTCGTAATACACGATCACGTAGAAGTCCTTGACGTTCTTGTCGCTGATGCGGATGTCCAGAAAGCCCTGGCCGCTGCCCAGTGCCTTGCGACTTTCGCCGGCGTTGCTCAGCAGTTCGATGCGGTCGTTGACGCGCAGCGCCGGGCGCTGCAGGCGGTTGCCCAGCACCGGTGTGGAGGTGCTGCAACCGCCCTTGACCGCCGGAATCAGCTGGCGGTACATCTGGTCGGACTCCAGCTGGTAGTTGGCCGGCAGCTCCCAGATGATCAGTCTGGGCGGTGCGTCGGGCTTGTAGTTCTCGGACAGCAGGTATTCGAGCAGCGAGCCGTCCTGGCCCACGCCGGGCAGGGCGTAGTTGAGGATGTCGACATCCAGGTACTGCTTGAGGTAGCCGTCGAAGTTGAACTGCTTGCTCTCGTCCTCACGGGCTGCGGCGTTACTGTCGCCCACCAGGATCACCTGCGGGTCGGGGGCTTCGTCGAACAGTGCGTCGGCATCGTCGGCCACCGGGATGGTCTGGTAGCCGCGCACATACTGGAAGCCGTAGTTGTTGCCGCAGATGCTGCTCAACGCCAGGTTCATGGTGCCGTCCTTGGGCACCATCACGCCGGGCTCGGTGCGGTAGTGCTTCTTGGTCAGGTCGGCATAGAACGGCTGGCGGCGCACCTCATCGGCCACCAGGCGTGCGGTGGCCTCGGCACCGCTGGGGGTCCAGTGGTGGTCGCGGCGAAAGAAGTACTCGCCCGCCGGCGGGGTGCGCACCAGTTGCATCAGGTCGGGCACCACCGCGCCGCCGCTGCGCAGCTGCTGCAGGTAGCTGGCCAGGTTGTTGCTGGCGCGCTCGAAGTCGAACCCGTGCAACTGCCCGGGGTAGAGCTTGTCGCGGTGCATCAGCCCGCGGGTGGGCTGCACGGCCATGGCCACGTGGATACCCTGCTGGCGGAACGCGGCCATCAGGCGCGCGAACTCCGGGCGCATGGGCGCGGGGATGCCGAAGTCGTTGGTCAGGTCGACGGCCGAACGGAACAGCCAGCGGTCCTTGCCCGGGACGATCTCGCGCATCAGTTTCATCCGCCCTTCGGCGTATTTCTGCGGATCGCTCAGGGCCGGGCAGACCATGCACTCAAGGCTGGTGCAGCCGGGGCTGGGCGCCTCGGCGGCCTGGCCGGCCTGGCTGGCGGCAGCGAGTACGGCCATCAGGCCGAGGGAGGTAAGGATCTTCATGCGCGGTTCATCATCCTGTGTTCAAGGCCAGCCTGCGGTTACAGCGTGGGGTCGATGCTGTTGGCCACGCTGATGCTCTTGTAGCCATTGGCGGCGGGCAGCAGCACGTAGCTGTACGAGCGGCCTTTCTTGAGGAACAGGTCGTCGAACTGGGCGACGTTGCGCTGATCGACATAGGCGGCGAAGCCGATCTTGATTTCGTTGACCAGGCGGCTGCCGGTCTGGTCCTTGCCCAGCGGGTCGATGACCGAGGTCTTGCCGTCGGAGGTCTTGAGGGCGGCCTGCGCGGGGGTCAGGTTGTAGAAGGCGATCTGGGCCTTTTTCGGTTCGTTGACGTATTTGTCGGCGATCAGGGTCAGGCCCTTGCCGTCATACACCACGGTGCTGGCGGCGTTGGCCTTGAGCTGCGGCTCGATGGCCTGCTTGTCGACCGCGATCTTGTGGCTGCCGGCAGGGGTGAAGCGGTAGCCGCTGAGCTGGCCGGGGGCGACCTTCTGTGGGTTGACCTTGCCGCTCAGGGTCACGTCGATGCTGCGATCGCTCAGGTTGAGCACGCGCACGAAGGCCGAGTCGGCCGGGGCCACGGCGTCGTAGAGGTCGGCATTGCCGTCGTTGGCGAGGCTGGCGGTGCTGACCAGCAGCAGGGCGGTGGCGGCGAGCAGTTGGCGTGGCGAACGGGTCATGGTGTATCTCCTTAGAAGTGTTGGGTCTGGTTCATCTGACGCTGGCCGCTGACCCGATGGGCCAGCAGGGTGCGCAGCGGGAATTCCCAGACCACGGTGTCGATGTCAGGGTTGCCCAGCTCATCGCTGGCCAGAAACTGGTTCATTGCCTCGAACGGCCCGCGGGCCTCCACGGCAATGCTCAGCAGGTCACGGTTGAGGGCTTCCTTGAGAAAACCGACGAAGTTCCAGTCGTCGATCTTGCTGTAGCTGGTACCTACCAGCAGCAGGCTTTGGGCCTGGTCGGCGAACAGCTCATCGCTGCTCTGTTCGGCCTTCAGGGTTTCGTACACGGCGATCTGGTTGGCGCCAAAGTCCGGCATCAGCCGGCTCTGGTCGAACTGGATGTAGTTCATCAGGTCGCCCTTGACGGTCTTTTGCGCGACCTGGTGCGACACATAGCGCTCCTGGCCCAGCAGCTCCGGGTGCTGGCGCGCCAGTTCGAAGGCGGCCAGGCGTGCGCCATCGGGGCTCCAGTGGGTGTCGGACTTGAGAAACAGCGGCGGGCCGCCGAGGTTGTCCAGAAACGCCGAGCGCAGCGGCGTCACGGTGACGTTGCGTGCCTGCAGCTGCGCCACGAAGCGGTCGTACAGGCTGATGGCGCGCGGATCGAACGGGTGCTCGGCATGCGCGGCATAGATGTCCAGCTTCATCGGCAACGGCAGCAGCACCAGGCGCTTGCCGTGCTGCGCCAGTTGCGCCTGCACGGCGTCGATCTGTGCCAGCTGGCCTTGCAGGTTGGCCTCCAGGTCATTGGGCACACGGTATTCCTGGGAGGTATAGAGCCAGCCGTCCTTGCCCAGTACCACGCCCTTGGTGCCCTCCCTGAACAGCAGGTACTGCGCGTCGGCCCACAGCTGCACCGAGGGCTCACGCAGGAAGAAGCGCTTGTCGTAGGCCTGCTCGAACTTGCGCAGCAGCTTGCCGTCGACGAACAGGTTCCAGGCGTCACTCTGGTTTTTCGCGAAACTGAAAACCGGCGGCAGGGAGTAGACGAACATCCCCGCCAGCACCAGGCAGAACAGAATGCCGTTGACCTTGCTTGCCGAGTTCATCACCGGGTACATGACAGTCTCCTAGAACTGGAAGTAGAGGAAGGGGGAGAACGAGTGCGCAGCCAGGCTGCTCAGCGCCAGCGCGAAGCCGGCCCACAGCAGCACGGCCTTGAGCCCGCCGACATGGGCCATGAAGAAGTGCTGCTTGTTGCCGGCGTAGTAGCGCACGTTGTTGCTGCCGGCCAGGATCAGCCAGCACAGCGCCACCGCCACGAACGACATGGCCATCTTCGAGGCGCCCAGCACGTAGAGCTCCAGCGAGCCCAGGCCGTTGAAGCCGAACAGCGCCTGGTAGATGTCCAGGCTATGGCGCAGGTCGTTGGTGAAGAACAGCGGCATGCTCAGGATGATCAGCAACCCGGTGCGCAGGTTGCGCCCCAGGCGGTAGGGCGTGGTGACCTTGGTGGCCAGGTTGAACTTGCGCTCGATCACCATGCCCAGGCCGAAGAACAGCCCCCAGCAGATGAAGGCGAAGCTTGCGCCGTGCCACAGCCCCGACAGCAGCATGGTGTACACCAGCGCCGGCATGGCCCCGGCGATGCGCTTGCGCACCAGCGGCATGTACACGTAGTCGCGCAGAAAGTGCGCCAGGGTCATGTGCCAGCGGCTCCAGAACTCGGTGATGCTCTGCGAGACGTAGGGCTGGTTGAAGTTCTCCGGGAAGCGAAAACCCATCATCAGCGCCAGGCCCAGGGCCATGTGGCTGTAGCCGGCGAAGTCGAAGTACAGCTGCAGGGTCGACACCACCAGGCCGAACCAGGCATCGCTCAGCTGCAGGCTGCCCTCGCTGATGAACAGCACGTTGATCGGCGCCAGCTGGTCGGCGATCAGCACCTTCATGATGAAACCGAGCATGAACCGGCATACCCCCAGCGAGAACATCTCCAGCGAGTGGGTACGCTGGCGCAGCTGCGGGGCCAGTTGGCTGTAGCGCAGGATCGGGCCGGCCACCAGGTGCGGGAACAGCGCGACGAATGCGGCGAAGTCGATGAAGTTGTTGGTGGGCGTGGCATCCTTGCGGTAGATGTCGACGATATAGCTCAGGGCATGGAACACGTAGAACGAGATGCCCAGCGGCAGGAAGATCGTCTCCAGGGTGAAGGTGTTGATGCCCAGCGGCGCCAGCAGTGCGCCCAGCACCTCGGCGCCGAAGTTGGCGTACTTGAAATAGCCCAGGGTCGACAGGTTGCCGATGATGCCGATCCACAGCAGGCGGAACGCCCAGCGCTTGTCGCCGGCGTCCAGGCGCGCCTTGATGCGCAGGCCGAACCAGTAGTTCCAGTAGGTGATGCCGACGAACAGCAGCAGGAAGTCCGGGCGCCACCAGGCATAGAAGATGTAGCTGGCGGCGACGATCACCGTGGAGCGCCACGGCGCACGCGCCAGGAAGTACACCGCCAGGAACAGCGGCAGGTAGAGGAACAGGAACACGTTTGAGGCGAAAATCATCGCGGGGCCCGCCCTTAGTAACTGATCACGACGCCGACCGTCAGCTGGTAGTCGTCACCGGTATCCAGCGCGTTGCCGGCATTGAGGTAGCTGGCGCTGACCAGGGTGTTGACGTCCAGGTGCTTGCCGTCGAGGGCGACCGGAAACATCTTCCAGTAGTAGTTGAGGTCGAGCATCTGCCCCACGTGCTTGCCGTTGCCGTTGCTGCCCTGGGCGATGGCCTGGTTGCGCGCGCTGCGTTGGTCGCCGTCGACGCGGATCGGCAGGGTGCCACTGGCATCGCGCAGCTTGAGTTCGGTGAGGCGAAAATCCAGGGCGCTGCGCGGCGTGGGCCGGGTTTCCACGGCAAAGCCGTAGTAGCTCAGGTTGCGCAGGTCGAGGCTGACGAACGAGCTGGCCAGGCGGGTGCTGTAGGAGCCCTGGCGGGTGATGCGGTCGGACTGGATGGTGTTGAGACGAAAGCCGTCGTTCTCGTTGCTCGGCTTGTCGGTCAGCCCGCCGCGCAAGGCCAGGCGCGGGATCCAGGGCAGGTCGTCGAAGCGTTTGCCGATCTCGCCCAGCGCCGCCCAGCCGCTGGCGTTGTGGCCGGTGGTGGTCAGGCCGTTGCCGTCGGTGTTGTCGACCTTGCCGTCGAGTGCGGCCAGCTCCAGGTGGTAGTCGCTGAACAGCGGGCTGACCTGCAGGTTGTCGGCCTTGAAGAACAGCCCGTAGCGCATGCCGGTGAAGTCGTAGCGGTCACGCGGGTCGTGCCCGCTGTGGTCGTCTTCGTACATCAGGCGCGTGCCGGCCCAGTTGTTCTCGCTCCAGCGGTAGGCGTACTCGCCCATCAGGTAGGTGGTGCGTTCTTCGCTGTCGGCCAGGCGGTTGACGTCGCTGTTGTAGTTGTAGAACTTCTGCGCCACGGCGAAGAAGCCCTTGGCGAAGGTGTCCTTGTAATCGAAACGCAGCGATTCGATGCTGTCGTCCCACCAGATGCCGTAGTCGTCGGCAAAGCGCTGGCGTCCGGCCGACAGCGAGAAGCGTGGGTCGTCGCCCAGCAGGTTGCGCTTGACGTACAGCTCGCGCAGCTCGGCGTACCAGCCTTCGGGCTGCTCGCGGTCGAAGGCGTTGGTGCTTTCGTTCTGGCTGTTGGCCGTCTGGCTGGAGTCGTAGTTGAGCCACAGGCGACCGTAGACCATCCACTTGGCCCAGCGTTTTTCCGGTGAGTACCAGGCGAACGAGGGTTCGTAGCGCAGGCTGTAGAAGCTCTCGCGGCTGCGCCCCACCTGGGAATCTTCGGGGCCGTAGCCGGTCTGCACGGTGAGCTTGTTGAAGAATTCGGAGGTGATCACCGGCGTGCTGGCGTCGGCGTCTACCCGCACCGGCTCGCTGCTGTCGGCCTCGGGGCCGGTGATTTCTTCGGCGGCGAACGCGGTGTACAGCGGCGCGAGCATGAGCAGGGCGCCAAACAGGGACGGATGCGCTTTCACAGGGTGGTCTCCTTGAGCAGGTCATTGCGTGCCGCCATGGCGCGCTCGATGTCAGCCGTTTTCAGGGTTTTGTCCAGGCGCTTGAGCAGCCCGCGGGCGCGGCGCTCGCCCAGGTCCAGGGCAAGGCGCGCGTAGGTGTAGGCCTTGACCGGGTCGTGGCAGATGGCGCGGCCGCTCGCGTAGATGGTCGCCATGCGGTACCAGGCGGCAGTGGCGCCGCGCTCGGCCTGTTCCTGGTAGATCGCCAGGGCACGCTCCTGGTCGGGCTGGTCGAGGCCGCCCTTGCTGTACAGGTCGGCCAGCAGCAGGTGCGCGTCGCGAAAGTTGCTGGCGATCAGTTCGTCGATCAGCACCTGGGCCTTTTGCGGGTCCAGGGTCAGCCAGTTGGTGACCATGTACAGCGAGGCATTGAGCGCCTTGGCCCGGGTCGGGTCCTTGGCCTGCACCTGGGCAATCAGCGCCTGTACCTGGTCGGCGTTGTGCTCGGTGGGGTTGGAGATCATGAAGTTGGCCTTGGACACCAGCGCCGGCACGAAACCGCGCTGCGCGGCGTTGTCGAACCAGCGCTGGACCTCGGCCATGGCGGCCGCCCATTCATCGGCCAGGGCCTTTGCACGGGCCTGCTGTTCGGGGGTGGGCGCGGGCCTTGGGGCACCCATGGCGTTGCCCAGCTGCTCATCCTGTTCGGCCTGCTGGTCGGCACGCTGCACGGTGCTGATGGTGTCGAGCAACGAGCCGATACGGTGCACGATCTCCACCGGCAACTGCGCCATCCGGGGCTCCAGGGTGCGGGCGAAGGCGGGGAACGCGGTGTCCTGGCGCTCGCCGAGGAAGGCGTAGTAGCGGTCGACGCCACGCGGGTCGACGCGTACCGCCTGCTGGTACCAGTGCTCGGCAGCGGCGCGGTCGCCCTGGCGCTCGGCGACCACCGCGCGGTACAGCTCGGGGTGGCAGTCGAGCAGGCAGGACTGCTCGTACAGCGCCAGCAGCTGCGCGGCCTCGGCGGTGGGCACCAGGTCCGGGTAGGTCAGGAACACTTCCAGCGTGGCATTGGTGTTGCGCGGGTCCAGGGTGGCCGGGTAGCGGGTCAGCGCCTGGGCCACCCAGGCGCGCTGCTGCTGGCGCAGGCCGGGGCTGCGGTCAAGCAGGCGGGCCAGCGAGGCCAGCGCCGGCACCAGGCCGCGACCCTCGGCAAACGCTTCCTGGTACAGGCGGATCGCCTCCTGGCGGTTGGCGCTGTCGCTGCTGGCCAGCACATCGCCCAGCAACTGCTTGGACGCCAGGTCACCGCGCTCGGCGAGCACGCGCAAATCGGCGCTCACATCGGCTTGCGGGTCCTTGTACAGCGCGTAGCGGATCTGCTCCAGGCTTTGCCCGGCAAGGGCAGGGCCGGTGCAGGCGAGGGCAGTGAACAGCAGCCAGGCGGGCGTCATCGGTTTCATCTGGGGGCCCTTCAGCGCGACAGCGACGGCAAGGCCGGCAGGCCCAGGTACAGGTCCACCGCCACCGGTTTCTGGTAGGCCGCCAGTGGCAGCGGACGGTCCGGCCGGATGGTCAGGGCGAGGTTCTTGTTCAGTGCGTCGACCCGCGAGTCCACCACGGTGCCGCCGAAGCGTTCGTCCAGGCCGAATACCTGCAGGTCCACGGATCTGACCCGGCTGATGTCGCTCAGCTTGTCGAACGGCACGTTGGCGCTGACGTACAGCGGCTGGTCCTTGGGCAGCAGGTGCAGCAGCGGCGCCTGCTTGTAGCCGTAACCGTTCATGGGCGTGCTGGGGAAGTACACCTGGCAGTCGCACGGGCTGTTGATCACGGTCTCGATGGTGGCGCGCCCCAGCAGGGTCTGCAGGTCGCCGGGCGCGAGGTCGGCCAGCGCCTTCATGTCGGCCGGGCTGGTGAAACTGGTGGCCAGCTGGGTGGAGATGTTGGCCAGCGGCTCGCCGGCCTTGACCTCGCTCTGCCCAGGCTGCAGCAGGAACTTCACGTAGCCGTTGTCGGGCATGCTGATGATCTGCGCATCGGCACTGACCTGGGCCTGCACGGCCGGAATGCGGAAGAACAGCAGGTAGCTCTTGTAGGCCACGAAGCTCAGCGCGGCGATGCCGGCGGCGGTGAACAGCAGGGTGCCGCCGATGGCGCGCAGGCGATCGCCTGCATTGCGTGCGCTGGCGTACTTGTGCTTGCGCTCCTTGATGTAGTTCTCGCGCTGCATCACGTTGAACAGGCCGTTGACGTCGGCAATTTCGCCCGACAGGTAGGCGCTGATGATGTAGCGCAGGATGTCGCGCTTCTGGGCGTCGAGGTCGACGAACTGCGCGCCGACTTCGGCGCCGCGCTGCGAGACGATCTTGATCTGGCTGTCGATGTTCAGGTCGACCTGGTTCAGGCGCAGCTGGATCGAGGCGTTGTACAGGCTGCCGATCTTCAGCGGGGCGCTGTGCACCAGGCCCAGGCCGCCCAGGGAGATGTCCTGCAGGGTGCTGTCGATGGGCGCCTGGCCGGGGGCGCTGAGCCTGACCCGGGCATTGAGCTTGGTGCGCACGTACTGGCGTTCGTCGATGGCCTCGTGGACCACGTTGGCTGCAGTGGTGCCGGGGGCTGCTGGGATGTTCGAGCTACTCATGGCAGGCGCCTTTCCTTAACGTTGCGTGAGTTCGAGAAGTACCGAGATGGCACCGAAGAAAATCGCGATGGATGAAAACAGCATCGCCTTCGATGACCAGCGGTTCAGGGCCGTGTCGAAATCGACAGTGCCGTTGCTTAGCGTGGTTTTTTGCCGGGTCCAGCTCTGCTGGTCCATGTGGAACAGTGCGTACACCTTCATCAGCGAGCCCACGATCTGGTTGTAATAGAGAACGAACGGGTACACCGGGCTGACCGGGTGACCGGCGAACAGGAACAGCACCGTCACCAGGCTGCGCGAGAGCAGTACCCAGAACAGGTACACCAGCAGGTACTCGATGCCGAACACCACGCCGGCCACTACCGAGGCGGTCAGGCCCATCAGACAGGTCCACATCGAGACGCGCTGGTCGAGCAGCACGTACAGGGTGAACAGGCCCAGGCGGGCGCGGCCCAGCAGGTGGGTGGCGCGAAAGTTCTGGCGCAGCGAGTTGCCGTACCAGCGGAACATCAGCTGGCGGGTGGCGCGCCAGAAGCTGTTGTCTGGTGGATGCTCCACGGTCAGGGTGTTGCTGTCGGGCACGTAGAAGGTGTCCCAGCCGGCGCGCATCAGGCTCAGCCACGAAGACTTGTCGTCGCCGGTGAGAAACTGGAAGCGGCCCAGGCGCCAGTGTTCGAGAAAGTCGGCTTCCACGTCGCGGATGAATTCGGGGTCGGTCATCACGCTGGCGCGAAAGAACGACAGCCGGCCGGTCAGGGTCAGCACCCGGTGCGACAGGGCCATCGAGCACATGTTGATGTGCCGCTGCACGAAGCGCATCGAGTGCCACTGGCGCATCAGCGGGCTGCCTTCGACCTCGCAGAACTCGTTGGTGGTCAGGCCACCGACATTGGGCAGGTAGGCGAACAGCTTGACCGCGCGCTCGACGCAGCCGGGCAGCATTATGGTGTCGCCGTCGACCACGCCGACCACCGCGTCCTGCAGCGGCATCTGCCGCGACAGGGCACGGAAGGCATGGGCCAGGCCGTCACGCTTGCCGGTGCCACGGGCGCGCACGATCACCAGCTTGATGTCGTCGCGATCGACCACCTCGTTGCGCATGATGGTCTTGATGAACTGCTCGTCGCCTTTTTCCACGATCGAGGCGATCACCGTGCACGGCACGTTCAGCCGCTGCACTTCCTGGAATACCGACTGGTACACCTTGAAGGTGGTGTGGGTGGGGATGCGAAAGCTGGTCACCACCATGAACATGTGCGAGGGCAGGGCATCGTCGCCCATGCGCTCGACCGCCTTGCGGATGCGCGGGAACTTCCAGTGCAGGAAGTACATGCCGCGGATGTAGTGGACGATGGCATTGCCGTAGCGCCACATGCCCAGGGTACCGATGATGAAGATGAACGTATGGTGGCTGGGGTCCAGGTACTGCGGCGCGATCATCTGCGACGCCAGCGCGACCAGGCCGAACAGGCAGGCCCAGGCACAGAAGCTGGCGCCTGCCTGCAGGTAGCCGGGTCGGCCCTCGGGCCGCTGTTGCTGTGGTTTCATGGTGCCGTTTCTCCTTGGTACGGGCAGCGCGCACCCGGCCGTTCACGCACATGAGGTTCGCCGGCGCTCCGAAGGAGGCGGCACTCAGGCAGGTAAACAGTCGGGTGACGCGTGGAGTCGAACGCCTTGGGCTCTCTTGACGGAGCCTGTGGCCTTACCAGCAGATCCCTTCCTGGGTGGCGTTGCTGGCGTTGGGCATGAAACCGACCAGGTCGACGATCTGCTTGTCGCCATTGCCTTCCAGGGCCTGGGCGAAACGCGGGTCGTTGTTGCCCAGCACGATGATCTCGGCGCCGTCGATCACCTGGTCGAGGTCGTTGCACAGCAGCGACGACACGTGCGGGATCTTCCACTCGATGTAGTCGCGGTTGGCGCCGAACACCCGGGCATACTCGACGTTGGCGTCGAAGATGCGCAGCTCGTAACCCTTGCCGATCAGCATTTCGGCCAGCTCCACCAGCGGGCTTTCGCGCAGGTCGTCGCTGCCGGCCTTGAAGCTCAGCCCCAGCAGGCCGATACGGCGCTTGTTGAAACCGCTGACCAGGTCGAATGCGTTCTGCACCTGGCTGCGGTTGCTGGACATGATCGAGGCCAGCAGCGGGTGCTCGACGTCCAGCTGGCCGGCGCGGTAGGTGAGGGCGCGCACGTCCTTGGGCAGGCACGAGCCGCCGAAGGCGAAGCCGGGGCGCAGGTAGTAGCGCGACAGATTGAGCTTGTGGTCCTGGCATACCACGTCCATTACCTCGCGTCCGTCCACCCCGGAGGCCTTGGCGATGTTGCCGATCTCGTTGGCGAAGCTCACCTTGGTGGCGTGCCACACGTTGCAGGTGTACTTGATCATCTCGGCCACTTCGATCGACTTGCGGATCACCGGGGCGTCCAGGCCCTCGTACAGCGATTGCAGGATGTCGCCCGACTGGGTGTCGAGTTCGCCGATCACGGTCATGGCCGGGAAGTCGTAGTCCTTGATGGCCGTGCTTTCACGCAGGAACTCGGGGTTGACCGCCACGCCGAAATCGACGCCGGCCTTCTTGCCCGAGGCTTGCTCGAGCAGCGGGATGACCACGTTGTTGACCGTGCCTGGCAGCACGGTGCTGCGCACCACCACGGTGTGACGGCCAGCCTTGTCGCGCAGGGCTTCGCCGATCTGGCGGCATACGGCCTCCATGTACACCAGGTCGAGGTCGCCGTTCTTCTTGCTGGGCGTGCCCACGCACAGCAGCGACAGTTCGGTGTCGAGCACGGCGCGTTGTACGTCGGTGGTGCCGTACAGGCGCCCTTGCTGCACGGCCTGTTGCAACAGCTGCTCGAGCCCCGGCTCGACGATGGGCGACTTGCCCTGGTTGATCATGTCGATCTTGGCCGGGGAGATATCCACCCCCACCACATTGTGGCCACGTGCCGAGAGGCACCCGGCGCACACGGCACCTACATATCCGAGCCCGAAAATACTGATGTTCATAGAGATCCCTTTAGCACTGTTCGCCTGAGCGAACCCTTGTGTAGTTGATAAATGTTCAGGCGGCAGGCGCAAACTGAAACGCGGCGAACGTTGATGTTCGTCGGCGGCTTATCTCTCTTTTTTTCATCCTATAGCGTTTAATTTTGGAACGGCAACACTTCATATCAAATTAACTAGAAAAAAATATAGTTTGTTTTGTGAAAGTTAAAAAACCGTTTAAAAACAATGACATATAGTTTGTAGAAAGTTCGACGTCAAAAAATTGATATGTGTATTGGGTGTGTTTTAATGGCGCCAAAAAAATGCTTCCACGGGGTTTTTACATAACTTTAAATAGTGGCCAATCGCCTTCATTTAATTAGATTAACCGTTTCAGCTTAATGTTTTGAAAGTTCCACTCGGGCGACGGGTTAGTTGTGTTGATGAGTGCGTCGTGAGCGTGAACAGCCTGTTTTATTGGCGTTGCTTTTTTTGCATTCGCCACCGCTTGTGCTCCGCGTGGCGAGCCGGGCATAGTTTCAGTTTCATGCGTGGCCTGTGCCTGTACAGGCAGGTCTGCTCATCCAGGCAGAAGCCAAGCTGCAGTGACGATGAGCCGCGTAGGAAGCCACGTAGGAAGGCTGGGAAATTGACGTCAGCCAGATGGCGTTTACAGTTAGCTCACCCGGTCGATTTTTTGCTAAGGTGGCCGGATACAATTCACACCGTAACGCGAGGTGTCTGCTTGATCAGGGTCCTGGTGGTCGATGACCACGATTTGGTGCGTACGGGCATTACCCGCATGCTGGCCGACATCGACGGCCTGCAGGTGGTAGGGGAAGCCGATTCCGGCGAGGCAGCACTGAAACTCACCCGCGAACTCAAGCCCGACGTGGTCCTGATGGACGTCAAGATGCCCGGCATCGGTGGCCTGGAGGCGACCCGCAAGCTGCTGCGCAGCCACCCCGACATCAAGGTGGTGGCCGTGACCGTGTGCGAGGAAGACCCGTTTCCCACCCGCCTGCTGCAGGCCGGTGCGGCCGGCTACCTGACCAAGGGCGCCGGGCTGGGTGAAATGGTCCAGGCCATTCGCCTGGTGTTTGCCGGGCAGCGCTACATCAGCCCGCAGATAGCCCAGCAGCTGGCACTCAAGTCGTTCGAACCGCAGAATGCCTCGCCGTTCGACAGCCTGTCGGAGCGGGAGATCCAGATCGCCCTGATGATCGTCGGTTGCCAGAAGGTGCAGATCATTTCCGACAAGCTGTGCTTGTCGCCGAAGACGGTGAATACGTACCGTTACCGGATCTTCGAGAAACTTTCCGTTACCAGTGACGTGGAACTGACGTTGCTGGCCGTGCGCCACGGTATGGTTGACGCCAACCTCTGATATGACCCCAGCGTTTGATTCAAGTGCCTTTCTGGCGACCTGCAGCGGACGTCCGGGTGTCTACCGGATGTTCGATGAAGGCGCGCGCCTGCTGTATGTCGGCAAGGCCAAAAACCTCAAGAAGCGCCTGGCGAGCTATTTTCGCAAGGCGGGCCTGGCGCCCAAGACAGCCGCGCTGGTGGCGCGCATCGCTCAGGTCGAGACCACCATTACCGCCAACGAGACCGAGGCGCTGCTGCTCGAGCAGACCCTGATCAAGGAATGGCGCCCGCCGTACAACATCCTGTTGCGCGACGACAAGTCCTACCCCTATGTGTTCCTCAGTGATGGCGACTACCCGCGCCTGGGCATCCATCGCGGGGCCAAGAAGGCCAAGGGCAGGTACTTCGGCCCTTACCCCAGTGCCGGTGCCATTCGCGAAAGCCTGAGCCTGCTGCAGAAGACCTTCTTCGTGCGCCAGTGCGAAGACAGCTATTACGCCAACCGCACCCGGCCGTGCCTGCAGTACCAGATCAAGCGCTGCAAGGCGCCGTGCGTCGGCCTGGTCGAACCACAGGAGTACGCCGCCGACGTGCGCCACTCGGTGATGTTCCTGGAGGGGCGCAGCCACCAGTTGACCAACGAGCTCAACGAAGAGATGGAGCGCGCCGCGATGGCCCTGGAGTTCGAGCGTGCCGCCGAGCTGCGCGACCAGATCGCCTTGCTGCGTCGCGTGCAGGATCAGCAGAGCATGGAGGGCGGCAGCGGCGACGTGGATGTGGTGGCCGCCTTCGTCAACCCGGGCGGGGCGTGCGTGCACCTTATCAGCGTGCGCGGCGGGCGGGTGCTGGGCAGCAAGAACTTCTTTCCGCAGGTGGGCATCGAGGAAGACGTGGCCGAGGTGCTGTCGGCGTTCCTGGCCCAGTACTACGTGGGCAACGCCGAGCGCGAACTGCCTGCCGAGCTGATCGTCAACGTGGTGCACGAAGACTTCGAAGCCCTGTGCGCCGCCGTCGAGGCCCTGCGGGGTCGCGAGCTGACCATCAGCCATCGGGTGCGCGGCACCCGCGCGCGCTGGCAGCAACTGGCCGTGACCAACGCCGAGCAGGCGCTGATGGCGCGCCTTGCCAACCGCCAGCACATGGCCGCGCGCTTCGATGCGCTGGCCCAGGTGCTGGACCTGGATGAAACCCCGCAGCGCCTGGAGTGCTACGACATCAGTCACTCCAGCGGCGAGGCCACCGTGGCCTCCTGCGTGGTGTTCGGCCCCGAGGGCCCGATCAAGTCCGACTACCGGCGCTACAACATCGAGGGCGTGACCGCCGGCGATGACTACGCGGCCATGCACCAGGCCCTGACCCGGCGCTTCTCGCGGATCAAGGACGGCGAGGGCAAGCTGCCGGACGTGCTGCTGGTGGATGGCGGCAAGGGCCAGCTGAACATGGCCCGCGACGTGCTGCAGGAACTGGCCGTGCCCGACCTGATTCTGCTGGGCGTGGCCAAGGGCACCACGCGCAAGGCCGGTTTCGAAACCTTGTACCTCAACGACGTGGCCCACGAGTTCACCCTCAAGGGCGACTCGCCGGCGCTGCACCTGATCCAGCAGATCCGCGACGAGGCGCACCGTTTCGCCATCACCGGTCACCGCGCGCGGCGCGGCAAGACGCGGCGCACCTCGACCCTGGAAGGCGTCGCCGGGGTAGGGCCCAAGCGCCGGCGCGACCTGCTAAAACACTTTGGCGGACTGCAGGAACTGAGCCGTGCCAGCGTCGAAGAAATCGCCAAAGCACCCGGAATCAGTAAAAAGCTTGCCGAGTCGATTTATGACAGCCTGCATAGCGAGTAGAATGCCCGCTCACCTCGCAGCCAGTTGTGCCGATGAATATCCCGAATCTGCTTACCGTACTACGCGTTCTGCTCATACCGATCTTCATACTGCTGTTCTATGTGCCGTATCACTGGAGCTACATAGCCGCCAGCAGCGTGTTTGCCGTTGCCGCCGCCACCGACTGGCTGGACGGTTACCTGGCTCGTCGGTGGCAGCAGAGCACTCCGTTTGGCGCCTTCCTCGACCCGGTCGCGGACAAGCTGATGGTGGCCGTGGCCCTGGTGCTGCTGGTGCAGGTGCATGCCAACCTGTGGCTCACGCTGCCGGCAGCGGTCATCATCGGTCGCGAGATCGTGGTGTCGGCGCTGCGTGAATGGATGGCCGAGATGGGCGCACGTGCCCATGTGGCGGTGTCCAACCTGGGCAAGTGGAAGACCGCGGCGCAGATGCTGGCGCTGGTGATCCTGCTGGGCAATCCGCCGGTGTGGGGGTTCTGGGTAGGCCTGGGTTATGCGCTGCTGCTGGTGGCGGCGGGGCTGACCCTGTGGTCGATGGTGCACTACCTGCGTGCAGCCTGGCCGCACCTGCGTGAAGGCTCTGAAATAAAATAAACTTTTTTGAATCAAGGGGTTGACGGCGTTTTTAAAATCGCTAGAATGGCCCCCATCAACACGACGCGGGAATAGCTCAGTTGGTAGAGCACGACCTTGCCAAGGTCGGGGTCGCGAGTTCGAGTCTCGTTTCCCGCTCCAGTTATAGATCTACAGAGTTCCATGGAAGTCTGTAAGTCGTTGAAAAAAGGGCCGAAAGGCCCTTTTTTCGTTCCAGCGAAAACCACCGAAAACCGGGGGTAGCCGGACAAAATGAGTCCAGAAATGAGTCCAGAATTGGAATTCGGCTCATTCGGTTTTCTGGTGGAGCAGCGCAGATAACGAGACGAGCATTTGGCCTCTGACAGATTCAGGAGGTCACCATGGCACTCACGGAAATGGCGATTCGGCATGCTCGAGTCACCGCAAAGGAGTACACGCTCGCTGACATTGACGGCTTGTTTCTCAATGTAACTGCCCAAGGCAGTAAGATCTGGCATTTCCGCTACTACTGGGAGGGCCGGCAGAAGCGCATGTCCTTCGGCAGTTACCCGCAGGTGGGGCTGCGTGACGCGCGGGAGCGGCGAGATGAGGCACGAGTGCTTCTAGCTCAGGGGTACAATCCCTGTGAACAGCGCAAGCAGCAGCGTGTAGCCGTGCGCCTTGCCAATGATCAGACCTTCGATGCTGTCTTTGGGCAATGGATTGCCTTTCGTAGGCTTAGTCTCAAAGAAGGGCGACAAAGCACGCTGTCGCAGATCCTGCGCATTTTTGCGAAAGACATACAGCCCTACATTGGCGAGCAATCGATCCATGAGATCAATCGGCATGTGCTTATGGATCTGCTCAGCCGTATCGAGTGCAGGAAAGCCTTCACTACGGCGGAGAAGTGCCGGACCTGGCTCAATCAGCTGTTCCGCTACGCACTGGTGCGCATAGCGGGCCTTGAGCACAATCCTGCCGCAGATCTCGATGTGGTGGCGGTGCCCAAGCCGCCGGTGGAGCACAATCCCTTCCTGCGCATGGAGGATCTTCCGCACTTCCTGGGCAGACTACGTGCGTTCCGCGGCTCGCAACAGACGCAACTCGGTATACGCCTGTTGTTGCTTACCGGAGTCCGTACCGGTGAGTTGCGCCTGGCGACTCCCGATCAGTTTGATCTGGAGCGCCGTCTTTGGACCATCCCGCCGGAAGTGGTCAAGCAGCTCCAGCTCAAGATGCGCAAAACGCGCCGTCAAACCGCCAAGGTGCCACCCTATATCGTTCCGCTCTCTATTCAAGCGACCGAAGTCGTGCGGCTGTTGCTAGATCAGGTGGTGCCGGCACAACGGCATCTACTCACCCATCGAAGCGATCTGAGCAAACGCATCAGCGAAAACACACTGAACAGCGCATTGCGACGTATGGGCTTTGCTGGCCGGCTTACGGGGCATGGTGTGAGGGCGACGATCTCAACGGCGCTCAACGAGATCGGGTACCCGAAGATTTGGATTGATGCGCAGCTTTCACATGCTGATCCGGACAAGGTCAGTTCGGCATACAACCATGCGGAGTACGTCGAGCAACGCCGTACCATGATGCAGGATTGGGCCAATCGGTTAGACCTTTGGGTGCTGGGGCATGCCAAGGCGGCGAGCTCACCGTTAACTATTCGGTTGGAGGGAGCGTCGCAGCTGTCGCTCGGGTTGCAGAGTTTACCCCTCACTCCCGTACGCAATGTCATGAAGCCAGAAATGAATCTAGTAGTCGTTGAAGGCAGTAAGGTTTTAGCGGATCGATTCGACACATCGGAAGCGTCTGGTGTTCGGCTGGTTTCTGATATTCAAAGAGAGCGGGCGGAGATGCTTGAGATCTACGAAGCAGCGACCAATTTACCTCTCCTCTCATTTGCACGGCTGGCCGGAAAATCGCGAGATCAAATCAACCGTGATATCAAGGCACGACGTCTGCTGTCACTTAGCTTGGGGAATCGAGGTCAGCGAATTCCTGACTGGCAGCTGGATCCTCTGAAGCACAAGCTAGTTCTTGCCATCTTCAAATCGTTGCCTCAGCTCGAAGCTTGGGGAGTATATCGTTTGCTAAGTGAACCCCACGATAGGCTGAGAGGACGTACACCGCTCGATGTTGTGCAACCAGGCAATTTTGAGAGAACCTTGTCCTTATTGATTCGGGGGCGACGATCGACGTAGCTGGTCTTATGTCCATGCTCTCCTTGCATGGGGTGCAAGGGGTCGAGTGTTCGAATCACTCCGTCCCGACCAAAAAACTCCAAAGAATCCAAGCACTTACGGGTGCTTGGATTTTTTTATGTCCGCTTTTTTTCATGGCTGATTTAAAATGATCGTTCTGGTTGCCAATTGGTTGCCAATTGAGATTGGCTTGAAAGCGCTGGAGGATTAGGATCGGTTAGGAAGGCGGAGTGCTATCAGTGTCCTGCGCGATGCGTGGATGCAAGAAAAGTCGGATCACAGCCTGTACCTTTGGTCCGAGGCTAGTGGAGTCTATATGGATGCTGCTGAGCTGGTGAAGAGGCAGGCAACCACCTGTAGAGAGACGATGGTCATTGTAATTCTAAATGGAGAATCTGGTATTCGATATAGAATTTTTTCCTATAAATTGCCAAGCTATAGGCCTCATCATTACAAGAAGAACGGTCATTGCTCATGCTCTTTGCACAGAAATGCTCCATAGGCGCTAAGCTTCTAGTGTTGCCCATCTTGTTCGTGCTTGGCTTACTGTTTGTCTCCACTATGGCCTATTACGGGCTGGCTAGGCAGCAGGCAGTGATCAAAGAAATTCAACAGTTGCGCTTTCAGCAATATCGACAGGTTTTGGACACTACGACTGCCTTGCAGGCGGCGATTGTAGGTGCCTATGCCACGGGCTCACGCATACTTGAATCAGGTGGGAGGACGGCACAGGAGGAACTGGAGTCCTACTTCGAGGACATACGATCTAGTGTCGACGATATGCGTGCCGGCCTTGCCAATGGGGCTCGTGAGACACGCTTGGGTGACGACGAAAAAGCACTCTATTAAGCGGTGCAGGAACAGGCTGCTGTTGTTACCCAGGGTCTGGATGAATTTCAGCGTACAGCCTTAAAAGATCAGACTCAGGCTACTTCGTTGTTAGGACGGATACGCGCCGACAGCGACGGCTTGCAAGCGAAGTTCAACCGCCTATTAGCGATGCAAGCGCAACTGACTTCTAATGCGTTTGCCGCGGCCGATGCTTCGCAGCGTCAGGTGTCAAAGATGCTAATAGTGGTGTCACTGGCCGCCAGTGTTCTGGCATTGCTGGTCAGTCTTTTGTTACGAGGGCAGATCTTGCGCCCCATCCGGGAAATCGAGCAGGCATCGATCAGGTTGCGAGACGGTGATCTGACGTACCGAGTGCGCTTGATCGGTGGCGACGAGATCGCTCACACTGCGCAGGCGTTCAATGAACTAATTGACAGTTTCCAGCAGGCGATGCGTCAGGTTGCCGTGGTAGCCGCCTCGGTCAGTGCATCGGCTGAGACGCTGGTAGGCGCCTCGGCGCAGGTGGCCGAGAGCTCCTCAGCACAGACCGGTGCGGTTGGGGTAGTATCGATGACCATCGAGCAGATGAGCGCCAGTATTGCCGCCATCTCCAACCATGCCCAGAGCCTGCGAGGTTCGGCCGAGGCTAGCTTGCGAGGCACGCAGGACGGACACTTGGCGCTGTCGCGTCTACTCGAAAACATCGACAGCGTACGGCTGGCATTCTTAGCGATTCGCGGCTCGGTAGGTGCTTTTGTCGAAAGCACCTCGGCGATTACCGCCAGTATCACCCAGGTCAAGGATCTCTCTGCACACACCAACTTGCTGGCGCTCAATGCGGCGATCGAGGCGGCGCGGGCAGGTGAAAGTGGGCGCGGCTTCAGTGTGGTAGCAGATGAAGTGCGTCAGTTAGCGCAACGCTCGGCCCAAGCGGCCAATTCAATCAATGATTTGACAGTTAACCTTGAAGGCCAGTCCGAGGCGGTTGGCGACGCTCTGCATGCAGGCACTGTGGCACTGGATGACAGTGGCAGGCTATTGAGCGAACTGGAGAGCACTTTGCAGCAAGCTGCGGACCTAGTTGGGAACTCGACTAAAGGTGTAGACCAGATCGCTGATGCGGTGAGTGTGCAAAGCGAGGGCGGGCGAGGGATCGCGGAGCACATCGAGCACATTGCCCGTATGGCTGGGGAAGGAGATGCGATTACACGTCAAGTTTCTGGAGCGGTGGTATCACTGCGTGAGTTTTCGGAGGAACTGAGCCTGGCGGTGAGTCGCTTCCGCTTCTAAATCTGATTTTGTGGGGAGCGGCGCATGCGCCGCTCCCCACAAAATCAGTGAGAGCTAACGGTTACGAATCAGTTGTAGGAACTCTTGGCGAGTGTTATACGAGTCGCGCATGCATCCGAGCATGACCGAGGTGCTCATTACCGAGTTTTGCTTTTCCACACCGCGCATCATCATGCACATATGTTTCGCCTCGATCACTACCGCCACACCGGCGGCATGGGTAACTTGGGCAATCGCTTCGGCAACCTGGCGGGTCAGGTTTTCCTGAATCTGCAGTCTGCGAGCAAACATATCGACTATACGCGCCACTTTCGACAGCCCCAGCACTTTGCCTGTGGGGATATAGGCAACGTGCGCCTTGCCAATGAACGGCAACAGGTGGTGCTCGCACAGCGAATACAATTCGATATCACGGACGATGACCATCTCGTCGTTGTCCGAGTCGAACAGTGCGCCGTTGACGATCTGCTCAAGGCTTTGCTGATAGCCATGGCACAGGTACTGCATGGCTTTAGCGGCGCGTCTTGGAGTGTCCAACAAGCCCTCGCGCTGCGGGTTTTCGCCAATGCCCTGCAGTATTTCGCGATAGTTTCGGGTCAGTTCCTCGTTCATTGTTGTCCCTGTTTAGAGTTGAATTATAGAAATTTTGTCGGTGGCTTGGCTGGCGTCGTGAAACTGTGCAGTCGAGCCATTACGCCATTGCTCCAGTAACAGCGCTTGACGCTGGTGGGCATGATGTAGAAAGCGCTCTTTCACTGGCCCGTAACCGCGCACGCTGTTTGGCAGCTCCAGCAGCTCGCGGGCTAGTTGCAGGTTGTCGCTGCGCAGGCCTGCGAACACTTCATCCAGAATGCTTTCATAGTTACGCAACCAGTTACGCTCGACCCTGCGCTCATGGGTATGGCCGAACGGATCGAGCCAGCTGTTGCGCAGTATCTTGAGTTTGGCCAGCAGCTTGAAGCCTTGCAGCATCCAAGGCCCGTAGCAGCGTTTTTTGGGTTCTTTGCTAATGCTGTTATCGTTGAGCAGCGGCGGTGCCAGGTGGAAACGCAGGCGGTAGTTGCCTTCGAACGTTGACTGGATCTTTGTCAGAAAGTCGCCGTTGCTGAACAGTCGGGCTACTTCGTATTCATCTTTGATTGCCAGGACCTTGAAGTAGTGGCGGGCAACGCTTTTGGACAGCTCGTCCGGCTGGCCCAGCAGCCGAGTTTCGGCCTCCATAAACTGCTCTACGCGTTGCCGGTAACGCTGGGCATAGGCTTTATTCTGATATTGCGTCAGGACGCTCATACGCCGCTTAACCATTTCTTCCAGGTTTTGCGAAAGTATGCGGTCGGCGCTTTGCTTTTTGCCGGCTTCCACAATGCTAAGTACCCGTGGCAAATCGTGGGCACTGCGTCGGCCCCAGGCGAAGGCTGCCAGGTTGAAGGCTACCGCGGTGCCATTCAACTCGATGGCCTGTTCCAGCGCCTCTTCGCCGACCGGCAACCAGCCTTTCTGATAGGCATAGCCCAGCATGAAGGTATTTGTAGCGATTGAATCGCCCATCAGAGTCGTGGCAATTTTGCTTGCGTCGACAAAGTCCGCCCGCGCTGCGCCAACGGTTTCGGCTATTTGCGCTGACATGCCTTGCGTATGGAATTGCGGGTCAGGGTGGCTGGCCAGATCACCGCTTTGCGCCTGCAGAGCAAAGGTACGCACGAACGCACTGGTAATGCTTTGCTCGCTGTTGACCAGAGCGTGCGTCACACCTTGGCGCAACTTGGATAACGTTTCGGTGTTGGCACTGACAACCAGATCGCAACCCAACAACAAGGCTGCTTCACCTTCGGCGATCCGCGGGGCGAACAACTGATCCTGGCGGGCAGCGATGCGAATGTGGGACCAGACGGCGCCGCCTTTTTGTGCCATGCCAGCCATGTCGAGGTTAAGCGTTCCCTTACCTTCGATAAATGCCGCCATGCCCAGTAAGGCACCTATGGTTACTACACCAGTGCCGCCCACACCGGTCACCAGAATGCTGTATGGCTCTTCGAGGGCGACGACCGACGGAGCGGGCAAGTCCCAGTCATCGTCGGCCTTGGCTGCCAGGGCCTGTGGCTTGCGCAGCGTTCCGCCTTCGACGGTGACAAAGCTTGGGCAAAAGCCGTTCAGGCAAGTGAAGTCCTTGTTGCACGAAGATTGGTCGATCTCGCGCTTGCGGCCGTACTCTGTGTCCACCGCCACCACCGACATGCAGTTGGACTTGCTGCTGCAGTCGCCACAGCCTTCACATACCGCTTCGTTGATCACCACTCGACGTGCCGGGTCGGGGAACTTGCCGCGCTTTCGACGCCTGCGCTTCTCCGCTGCGCAGGTCTGGTCATAGATGATTGCCGACACTCCCTGGAACTGGCGCAATTGCTCCTGGACCTCGTCCATCTTGTCGCGGCGTACTACCGAGACACTTTGGGCCAGATCATCAGTGCCCTTGTACTTCTCAACATCGTCACTGACCACCACTAAGCGCTGAACGCCCTCTGCAGCCAGTTGGCGGCTGATTTGTGCCACGCTGAGGCTGCCGTCCACTGGCTGCCCGCCTGTCATGGCAACGGCATCGTTGTAGAGAATCTTGTAGGTAATTTGCGCCTTTGCCGCGATGGCGGCACGAATAGCGAGAATACCGGAGTGGAAGTAAGTACCGTCACCCAAGTTGGCGAAGACGTGTTGGGTGGTGGTAAACGGCGCTTGGCCGATCCAGGCCACACCTTCGCCACCCATTTGGCTGAAAGTTTGGGTTTGCGGGTAGATCCAGGCGGCCATGTAATGGCAGCCGATACCGGCCAGCGCGCGGCTACCTTGCGGCACCTTGGTCGAGTTGTTGTGCGGACAGCCAGAGCAGTAGTGCGGCACGCGTTCCATCAGGTTGCTGAACTGGCCTTTGCACGCCAGCTGCGCTTCCAAAAGGGCTAGGCGCATTTGAAGCGAACCGCCTGGGTGCAGGCGCAGGATTCGCTTGGCCAGGGCTCGTGCGATCATCGCCGGCGTCAGGTCATTTATAGCCGGCAGCAGCCAAGCGGTGTGCGGCAGGCTCCATTCACCCTTGTCGTCGAACTTGCCAACGATACGCGGACGTACGTCCTCACGCCAGTTGTAGAGCTCTTCCTTGAGTTGGTACTCGATCATGTGGCGCTTTTCTTCCACCACCACAATCTCTTCCAGACCTTCGGCGAACTGTCGCACACCTTCAGCTTCCAGCGGCCAGACCATGCCGACCTTGTAAAGGCGCAGACCGATTTTTTGCGCTTGTGTTTCGTCGATCCCAAGGATGCGCAGGGCCTGGCATACGTCGAGATAGGACTTTCCCGAAGTGACAATGCCAATTCGTGCATTCGGCGAATCCATGACAATGCGATCGAGGCGGTTGGCTCGGGCATACGCCAGGGCGGCATACAGCTTATGCTCCAGCAGGCGCTGTTCCTGGGCCAGTGGTGGGTCGGGCCAGCGGATGTTCAGACCCCCTTCAGGCAACGCAATGGTCGGGATTACAGGCTGTACGCGATGAATGTCGATATCGACGACGGCCGCGCTTTCAACAGTGTCCGCCACAGCCTTGAGGGCGACCCAGCAGCCTGAGTAGCGCGACATGGCCCAACCATGCATGCCATAGTCGAGGTACTCCTGTACGCCGGAGGGCGCCAACACCGGCATCATCACTGCCTTGAAAATGTGCTCGGTCTGGTGGGGAAGGGAAGAGGAGCGGGCGCCATGGTCATCGCCTGCAATGGCCAATACACCCCCAAATTTTGATGTGCCAGCTGCGTTCGCGTGGCGGAAAACATCACCGCAACGGTCTACGCCGGGGCCCTTGCCGTACCACATGCCGAATACGCCATCATACATGGCACCTTCGAACAAATTGACCTGCTGCGTACCCCAGATCGAGGTTGCGGCAAGGTCTTCGTTCATACCAGGGTGGAACACTGTGTGGTGTGCTTTGAGGTAGTCACGTGCTTTCCACAGGGCCTGATCGAGTCCCCCTAGCGGCGAGCCGCGATATCCGGAAATGAACCCGGCGGTATTCAGACCGTTGGCCTGATCGCGTAGCCGTTGCATCAGGGGCAGGCGCACTAGCGCCTGAATCCCCGTGAGCAGTACATGTCCACTGTGTTGTACGTACTTATCTTCCAGAGAAACCGGGGTACTCATGTTCATCCTCCAGGCGTTGTTCTTGTATGGCTGCACCGGTAAGGCCGATGCCTTGTAGAGGCCGACTCTAGAAAGCAGGGGCGCGATCGTAAAATCACAAAAACAGCCGTGAGGTATTGGTGTTTCAAATACCTGCATGCGTCGGCATTGGCGGTGTTGCAGCTCAAACCGGGACTGTCGGGCCTAGATGCTAATTAAATATGGACAAATAATCAAAAAATGTTCAATTATTGGTCTTGAAGACGCTTGAGAACAAAACAGACAAGGGAGAAAGCCATGCGTGCAGCCATCATTTCCGAACGCAATGCGTTGCCACAGGTACGTGAGTTCAATGAGCCGCAAGCGCAAGACGGTGCGGTGCTGATCGACGTGGACACGGCCGGCCTTGGGGGGTGGGATGTGCTCGGGGCCTACCGTCTGGGTGTCGAATACCCTTGCGTCATCCGTGGTGAGGGCGTGGGACGAGCGCCGGATGGGCGGCGGGTATACTTCGGTGAGCGTTCGGTGCTGCCCTACGGTGCCTGGGCCGAGCGCACTTTGGTGCCGCAAGCCGAAGTGTGGAATGTGCCGGATGATGTGGACGACAAAACCGCGATCAGCATGGGTATTGCCGCTACCGGGGCCATCGTGCCGCTGGAAAAGGCTGAGATTCAGAAGGGCGAAAAGGTCTTGGTCCTCGGCGCCACCGGCACCCTGGGACAGATTGCCTTGCAGCTTGCGCGTGGCATGGGTGCTGGCAAGGTCGTTGGTGCTGCGCGTTCACAGGAAGCGCTTGGCCGTCTGAAGTCGCGCGGAATCGCCGACGAGGTCGTTACCCTGGGTGGCAGCGATGATGTTGACGCACTTAAGGAGGCAGCGGCCGGTGGCTTCGATGTGGTACTCGACCTGGTGTGCGGACAACCCTTGCTGACGTCTCTGAAGGCCACCAATTGGGGGGCACGCATTATGACCATTGGCACTGGTGCTGGCCGCCAGCTCAACCTGGATATCGCCGACCTGCTGTTTCGCAGCTTGTCGTGCATCGGGACCGGCCAGCGTCCCCCTGCGGACCGTGAACAGATCTGGCTGCGACTGTTGAAGATCGCCAGGGAACAGCAGATACACGTGGACTACTTGGATTTCACCCTTGACCAGGCCGCAGAGGCTTGGGCTGCTCAGATAGATGGACCGCACGCCAAGATCACGGCCACGATCCGCCGCTGAAGGCCGCAGCGGCAAGCGGTTTCATTGGTTCTGGCGGCGGGCTCGGCATAGCAGATGATCAAGGGCAAAGACGTTTCCATGCGCCAGCTTCGGTACTTCGTGGCGGCGGCTGATGCGGGTCAGTTCTCCCAGGCGGCTCTGAAGGTGCACGTGTCGCAGTCGGCCATCACCGCCGCGGTGCAGCACCTGGAAGAGACTATGGGTGTTAGCCTTTTCGACCGTTTGCCCTATGGCGTGACACTGACAGCCGAAGGCAATAAGTTTGCCCAGCATGCGCGGCATATCCTCGAAACGTTGCAGGACGCCCTGAGCGAGCCGCTGTTCCTCAGCCACTCGACACGGGGAAGCGTGCGTGTGGGGGCTTCCTACACGCTGCTGGGCTACTTCCTGCCAGCGCTGCTTGCACGATTCAAGCGCAACTATCCGCAGGTGGAGATCGAACTCGTCGACATAGATCGCCACAGCATCGAGCAGGCCGTTAACAATGGCGATCTCGACCTAGGCTTGGTGATAGTGTCCAACACCCCCAGCCTGAATGTGTTCTCCCATCAGGTGTTGATTCGGTCCCGCCGGCAACTCTGGTTGGCCATCCAGCACCCCTTAATGACTGCCTCCTCAATCAACCTCGAAGACGTGGCGCAGCACGCCTACATCCTTGCCACCGTGGATGAAGGTGACAGCTCGACGTTTCGCTACTGGGCGTCTCGTGGGTTGGCTCCCAACGTGGCTTTTCGTACTTCTTCCATGGAGGCGCTGCGCGGCATGGTCGGCCATGGCTTTGGCGTCGCCATTCTTTCCGACATGCTTTACCGACCTTGGTCCCTGGAGGGTAAGAGGATCGAGGCTCGGCCATTGACGGATGTCATTCCGCCCATGGAATTGGGACTGATTTGGCGACCCGACAAGCAGTTATCGATATCGGCCCAAGCGTTTCGACAGTTCCTGATCATGGCGTGTACGTCGTGAAACCTTGCTGGCCTTGCGTTGTTCCTCAGGGTGCTATGCGCAACACAGATAAAAATGAACAAAAATAAAATAAATGTCTATATTTTAATTGGTTCCGAAATTGCCGAACGGTGACCGTTCGGCCTGCTGGCCGATTACAACAAGGAGAACGCCATGCTGATCGATGTACACGCCCACCTGCTGACAGAGGGTATGCTGAACCGCCACGAATTTTGGGGCCCGTTCATGAAGGTGCAGGGGTTGACTGTCGGCCATTTTTCCCTAGGCACCAAGCAGCCGGCCAAAGCCACTAGCGACGCTGAGGCGCAAGTCAACCTATTGGCACGCATGACCCACGCCAGTCGTCGCAAGTTGATGGCCGAGCGGGGTGTCGACAAGCTGGTGGTCTCCACGCCTTCGCATTGCTTCATGTATTGGGCTGGTGATTTTGCCAACGAATACGCGCGTATTTGCAACGACGAGATGTCAGAGTTCTGTCGCGCCGACCCGGACCATTTCGACTTCTGGTGCCATGCCAATCTGGCCGATCCGCGCAACGCAGCCAAGGAAATCGAGCGAGCGGTAACCCAATTGGGGGCCAAGGGTGTATGCGTAGGCGGTGCCAACTTCAACGGATTGCAAGCTCATGACGAGCAGTTGTTCCCAGTGTGGGAGAAGCTCACACAGCTGGATGTACCAATCATGGTGCATGGCTTCAATCAGTCGATCTACTGGGGCGAAAAACATACCGACGACAAGTTCGAAACCACGTCCATTGTGGGCGATTGCGTCGATGAGACCCTGTTTTTCTGGTACCTAATCTGTGGAGGTGCCCTGGATGTCTTTCCAACCCTGAAAACCTACATCACCCATGCGGGGGGCATGGCGATCTTCCAACTGGGCCGACTCAGCGAACTCAACCAAGCTATGGCGCCCGATACGCGCAACCAGCGGCCGCTGCTGGACTATCTGCAGAACTTCTACTTCGATCTTGACGTACACGCACCTGGTTTGCGTCGTGGTGTCGCTGAAGTGGTGGGTTCTGAACGCTTGCTGTACGGTACAAACTTCGGTGGTGCCTATGACCACGGTGACCTGACGGCCGGGCTAGGACTATCGGTTGCGGATCGTGAGCGGATCCGCAGTGGTAACGCAATTGAACTGCTCAAACTGAAAGTGCCAGCTCACGCGGCGCGTGCTGTGACGCCGTGACGGGCAGTTTGCTGGCGATGAGTGCTGGGCGGCCGTATCCTCAACGTGTCGGGCGGCTGCCGCGACAACTCGGCGACCTCAGCGCCGCTTGGCTGACGGAGCTGCTGCAGCCGCGTTACCCCGGCATCGAAGTGCAGGCGTTGGCGGTGGTGGAGGTCCGCAATGGGCACACTACCAAGCTGCGCGCCAGGCTCGAGCTGAACGAGGTCGGTCAGCGCGCAGGGATACCGTCCCATGTCTGCCTGAAATCGAACTGGTCAGAAGGCTTCGAGAGCGGCGATATCTGCGAATTGGAGTCGCGTTTCTATCATCTGACCCGCGCGTGGTCCGGCGCGCCATTGCCTGCCACGTATTTCACTGATTGGGACGCCGATGGTGGTGGGCGCGGCGTAGTGGTAATGGAGGATCTTGGGCTGGCAGCCGGGAAGTTCGGCCACAGCACTGATCACCTGGGCGTGGATGGAGTCGCGCAGGGGCTGGAGTCTTTAGCCGCGTTGCATGCCGTGACCTGGGCCCACCCACGGCTGCACCGTCAGGTCTGGCTTCCGGTGTCGATGGCCAACCCGGTAGACAACGACGGCCTGCTGCGTATGTACAACTACATCAAGGTCAACCTGGGCAAGGATGACTACCGGCAGCGTCTACCTCGTTGGATCTATGAGACGCCAGAGCTCTTCAGCCATGCTTTCGATGAGTTGGCTGCCTTCGAGCGGGCACAGGTTTCGCCCTCTTGCTTGATCCATGGCGATTCGCACCAAGGGAACAGTTTTCAGCGTGACAATGGACAACGCATCTGGCTCGACTGGCAGTTGGCAAGACGCGGGCGGCCATGGCGCGATGTGGCGTACTTCATGCTCGGCGCGTTGACGATAGAAGAACGCCGCGCCGAGGGGCAACGGCTTCTGCAGGTGTACCGCGAAAAGTTGATCAGTCTGGGAGCGGCTGGTGTACTCGACCAGCACGCCGCCTGGGAGCAACTGCGGCGTTGGCCGGTGTGGGGCATGCAGACATGGATGTCGAACATGGATGACTGGGGGCAGTCAGGATTGCCGATGGTGGAGCGATTTTTTACCGCCGCCGAAGACTTCGACACGCTTCGCCTGCTGACACGAGGACGCAAGCCACGGCGTACTCCGGTGCTGGGCGAGGGCGCTCGTCCGCTGACGCCAGCCTATGCACACCTCTTGAAGGATTGAACATGGTCAAAACGCACGTGCATGGAGGTAAGCGAGGCTGAGTATGGCGGACTGGAGTACTACCTGGCGCGCTTGAGCGGTATAGATCGTTACGGCTTGGACGCGCTCCGCAATCGACTCCTAGTGGCTTAGGGCAGGGTACTTGCGGTGACCCGTACGGGTTGCCATTGGGCCAATGCAATTCCCAGCAGAATCAGTCCGCCGCCTACCGCGTGATACAGGTGCAATGGCTCACCGAGCAGCCCAATCGCCAAGGCTGCGGTGAAGAGAGGGACCAGATTCATCAGTGCCGCGGTTTTTTCCGGGCCCAGGCGTTGCAGGCCTTGCATCCACAGGCCCGGTGCCAACGCCGAAGCGAATAGACCAGCAAACAGAACCAGCGGCAGGCTCTGAGCGCTCAGGGCCATCGATGATGTAAGCAAAAATGGCGGTACCAGCATTAACGTGCCGCAGAGTATCTGTACATAAAGGCTTTCCCAGGTGGGCAGGGGGATTTGCCAGCGCTTCACCAGCACGCAATACAGGGCGTAGGACAGTGACGCCAGCAGCATCAGCCATTCACCCAGACCCACCCCGCGCTGCCAGAGCGATGGCAGGTGGCCCGCGGTCAGCAACCATGCCAACCCTGCGAATGAAACTGCCGTGCCTGTCAGTAACGGCAGGGTGGGGCGTGTGTTCAGCAGCGGGAAGGCTACCAGTACCGTCAGCAAGGGCATGGTCGCCAGGATCAATCCCATTGAGGTGGCACTGACCGTATGTGCAGCAAAGTAGGCCAGAGACTGATACAGCGACATGCCGAGCAATCCCAGTAGCCATAGTTTGGGCAGGTATGGCCGTATCCTCTGGCGCATTCTCCAGACCCTGGGCAGCATGACTGGTGACAACACCAGCAATGCGGTCAACCAGCGATAGAACGAAATGGCCGCGGGATCTATCACCCCCACCGACAGGCGATTGACCACGGTACTGGCAGCCCAGATCAGTGTGGCAAGCACTGGAAACAGCAGCTTCATTACGGGCGCTCTAGTGGCTGTCGGTGTTTCGAGCGGCCAGTGCCGCGGCAAAATCACGCTTGAGTGTCGGGAAGTAGGCAATCTGGCCACCCATGCCCCCGGCAATGTCTATCGAAGCCGCGCTGATGAAACTGGCGTATTCGCTGGAAAGGAACAACACCATGCCTGCAACATCTTCCGGTTTGCCATAACGGCCGATCGGCACCACCTTCATAACCATCGCATCGAACTCCTCACGGCTGACCCCGGGGCCCATCTCCTTGTAGTGGCGGTCCCACTGGCCAGTGTCGATCCAGCCCATGTTCAGGCTATTGACGAGAATATTGTCCTTGGCCAGCGACATGCCCAGCGAGCGCGAAAGCGCTACACATGATGCACGGTTGATCACCGAAGGGATCCCGTCGGGGGTCGGCACGGTGCCGGCCAGGGCATTGATCTCGATGATCCGCCCCCAGCGCTGTTGCCGCATGAACGGCACCACAGCCTGGACGAAGCGAAAATGCCCCATCTGCAACACATTGGCGTGTTCAAGGATGGCTTCCGGCGTGAGGGTCTCTAGGTTGCCCCCACGCCCCTGGCCCGCGTTATTTACCAAAATGTCCACGCCTCCCCAGGTCTGCACCACCTCACCGACGAAATGTTGAACACCCTGAGTGTCCGTGACATCCACGGCTCGGGCCAGTACCGCCTGCGCATGTTCCTGCAGTTGTGCTTCCGCTTCGCGGACGGCCGCCAAGCTACGTGCGCAGATGGCCACACGGGCACCTTCCAGTGCGAAGGCACGGGCTATCGCAAGGCCTATACCGCGTGAAGCACCAGTGACAATCACGCGTTTTCCGCTCAGATCGATGTTCATGCGGGGCAAGCTCCTTGTGATACTTGTTGGATTGACGCAGGCACGTTGCGGGTGTCTTCAGTGGCTTGTTTACCGGAAAAAAGCCGGTTGAGCAAAACATAATTGAACAGTTAGCATTTTTGTGTGCAGTATTGACCATGCTTTTCTCCATGCCCTCTCACACCGGGGGCGATCAGCGGCAACAAAAAAATCGACTGAGATTCTAAATGCAGAATTGAAATCTTTATATGGAATTATTTGTTTTTCTCGGTTAATTTGAAATCAAGCCATGGGCGCGCTTCACCGGTGAAACCTGCCGACAAGCTCACCCGAGCTGCTTAGGCAGGTGAGGTAGCAGTACGTCAGCACGGCTGTAGCCAGTACTTGGCCTTATACAAACGACTGAAAATAAAAATAAAAGGTGCCGTATGAAAGACATGACCAAGCAGGGAAGGCATGTGTTTAGCCGCAGCGCGATAGCGCTGGCAGTGCTCGGCGGGATGAGTGGAGCGCACGCTGTTTCGTTTGACCTGAGCAACCCTGACTACCGCCTGCGTTGGGACAATACCGTCCGCTACAACTTGGGCGTGCGCATGGAAGACCAAGACCACCGCATCATGCGGACCCCGACCTACGACGAGTCCGACAGCAAATTCGACAAAGGCGATATCGTTACAAATCGACTCGATGTGTTGAGCGAAGTGGATTTCTCCTACCTGAACGAATGGGGGGCACGCCTGAGTGCTGCTGGCTGGTACGACAATGCCTACCGTGACACCAAGGTCCACAGCCAGGTGGGTGGCCAGACCAGCTACGAAAATGGTCACTACAGCGATGAGGTCAAGCGCTATGTCAGAGGACCTTCTGGTGAAATCCTCGATGCGTTCGTGTGGAAAAACTTTCAGGTAGGCGATACACCGCTTAACGTCAAGATCGGTCGCCATACCAACTACTGGGGCGAGGGCCTGCTGTTCGGTGCACACTCAGTTTCCTACTCTCAGGCCCCGAGCGACGGTGTAAAAGCCGCTACCAGCCCGGGTATCGAGACAAAAGAAGTATTTCTGCCCATCGGCCAGATATCTGCCAAGGCCCAGGTCACTGATCATCTTTCCATCGCCGGCCAGTACTTCTATGAGTGGGACTACACCCGTATTCCCTACGGCGGGACCTACTTCGGCGGTGCAGACTTCCTGTTCGAAGGTCCGGATCAGATGCCAGCCGGTGCTGGGGCACTCAAGCGCGCCTCCTCCAAGTATGGTCGCGACAGTAATGCCAACTGGGGCGTGATGGCCAAATACAACGTTGAGGCGATCGAATCGACCTTCGGCTTCTACTACCGCCAGTTCGACGACTATCAGCCTTGGCTCGCACCGCAGGTCAAGGCGAACCTGGGTGAGTACCGCGTCGTGTACCCCCGCGGGGTCAAGCTTGCCGGTATCAGTTTTGCTCGTGTGTTCGATTCGGTGGCCGTGGGCACGGAGCTGTCATACCGCAAGAACGGCGCATTGAACGCCACTGGTGTCAGCACGCTGGATGACGAGGGGCCGCGTGGTGACACCATCCACTTTATCGCTAACGCCGTGTATGGCATGCCACGCAACTTCATTGCCAATAACGCGACCTTGGTTGGCGAGTTTGCCTACAGTCACCTGGTCAAGGTGACCGAGCATGACGAGTTGTTCAAGTACAAGGGCAATGCCGCCTGTACGGACGCCCGTACACCCGGTGTCGCCGGCTCCGGCGACGCGTCCGATGGTTGCTCGACGCGCGACTACTACGCGGTGGCAGTCAACTACACGCCGCAATACCTGAGCATCTTCCCATCTTGGGACATGGACGTACCTCTGACCATCAACTATGGCATTCATGGTAACGCTGCCTCGGCTGGTGGCGGCAGTGAAGGTGCGATGTCCTGGTCGGCTGGTGTGAAGTTCACCTATCAGCAACAGTATGAATTCGGCCTACGTTACGCCGATACCCGCGCCCAACCCAAGAACCTGGCAAATGGCACCGTCGGCGGCAATGGCGGCGTTGGTAACACAGACCGGGGCTGGTTGGCATTCACATTCAAAACCTCCTTCTGAACAAATCCAATAAAAACGGAGACTGCCCGAATGAAAAGACAATTGGCCTTGTCCCTGGCGCTGTTCGGCATCGCTACCTGCAGCGTGGCCGCGGTCAGCCCGGAGGAAGCGGCGCAGCTAGGTAAAACCCTGACCCTTTTCGGTGCGATCAAAGAGGGAAATGCAGAGGGCACGATCCCTGCCTACGATGGCGGGTTGCGTACTGCACCGCCAGATTTCAAACCAGACAGCGGGTTCTGGGCCGATCCATTCCGCAATGAGAAACCCTTGTTCCGCATCACTTCGCAGAATATGGCCCAATACGCTGACAAGCTCAGTGAAGGACAAAAGGAAATCCTCAAGAAATACCCGGAGTACTACTTCGATATCTATCCGAGCCACCGCACCACGGCATATCCAAAGGAGGTGTTGGATGCCACGGTACGCAACGCCACCACTTGTAACACACAGAGAGACGGGCTGGCAGTCGACCCGGCCTGCCGTGGAGGGTTGCCATTCCCGATTCCGAAGACTGGCAACGAGGTTATCTGGAACCAGCAACTGCGATACAAGATCGGCCCCGGGTACTCCACCACCAGCTCCTCTAATAGCTGGGTGATGGATGCGAATGGTCAGCGGACCAAGGCTGCCGAGCAAGCCACGTTCGAAGAGCAGCCCTACTATCAGCCTACGCAGGCCGACCGCGATCCAATGATGTATGCCCGTGTGTATTCACTGAACAACTATCCGGCACGCCGTTCGGGTGAAGTCACCGTACTCAACGATTATCTGGACCCTGCGGCCAAAGCGCGTCGAGCCTTCAGTTATTCGCCTGGCCAGCGGCGGGTGAAGCTGGCGCCGGAGTTTGCTTTCGATACGCCAGTCGCTAGCCAAGGCGGGGTTACGCTGTTCGATGAGCTGCAAATGTTCTCGGGCAGTCAGGACCGTTTCGATTACAAGCTGGTGGGCCGAAAGGAGATGTTCATTCCTTACAACGCCTACAAGTTCTACTTCGAGTGCAACCAGGACGAGCAATTCCTTAAGCACCATGCCAATCCGGCGTGCGAGCGTTGGGAGTTGCACCGTGTATGGGTTGTCGAGGCCACGCTCAAGCCGGGCAAGCGACACGTCTACAGCAAGCGAACTTATTACCTAGACGAGGACACCTTTGGGATTGGGCTGTACGACGCCTGGGACCAAAGCGGTGCCTTGTATCGCGCGATCTTCCTCAGTGGTGTGCAGTTGTACGACAAAAACTTGCCGTACAACGTGAAAAACGTCGTGTATGACTTCAACAAAGGCATGTGGGCGCTGCTCAACGACGGGTTGAAGGGCGGCTACAAGTTCGTCGATACACCACGAACCGAACGGGACATGAACCCCGAGGCAATTGTCGCTCGGGAGACCCAGCGCTAAGCCCTCCGGGCTGGTTGTGAGCTGCGCGCGTGCAAAGTGGTTCGCAGTTGAAAACGTTGTTCCTGAGCCCGGCAATGAGTGGCGCTTGTTGTCGGGTAGCAGGGCGACTCTGGCATGGTGAGGATAAAAACAATGATTAGCCAAGGCCTAGCAAGACCTAATTCTTTGAGTGTGCACTTGTTGAGTGCGGCTCTGATTTCTTTGTGGCTGGCCATGATGGGGACAACCCAGGCTGGCACGCCCACCATTGATCCGCTTGAAATGCAGGCGCCGACACTCGCACAGCCGCTGGCCGCACCGTTGATCAGCGTGGCCCGCGCCGGCGACGTGCTGGTCGGTGTCGGCCTGCACGGCCTGATTCAACGCTCCCACGACAATGGCACCAGCTGGGAGCAAGTCCCCAGTCCGGTGTCCAGTGACTTCGTTCAAGTGCGCTTCAGCGATGCGCGAAACGGCTGGATTGTCGGCCACGACTCAGTGGTGTTGCACAGCAGTGACGGCGGCGCCACATGGGTCGTGCAGATGGATGGGCGCAAGTTGTTCAGCCTGCTTGGCAGTGTCTATGGCCGGCGGGCCGAACAGGGCGACCAGGAAGCCGGCGATCTGGTCCAGGAGGTAAACCGCGCGGTGGCTACGTCCGCGACACCCGCTGTGATACCGGCGCCCTTGCTGGACGTGTTATTCGACGCCAGCGGTCGCGGCTTCGTCGTAGGTGCCTTTGGCATGATCCTTCGAAGTGAGGATGCCGGCAGCACCTGGCAACCCTGGCTCGAGCGCGCAGACAACCCACGCAGAATGCATTTGTATGGACTGGCGGAGCGCAATGGCACGTTCTACATCAGCGGAGAACAGGGTGTATTGCTGCGCCTTGAGCCTGGCCAACAGCGCTTTGAAAAAATCGAGACGCCCTACACCGGCACCTATTTTGGCATCGCCGCCTTTGAAAACCTGCTGCTGGCCTACGGGCTGCGCGGCAATTTGTTCGCAAGTGTTGATGATGGCCAGCAGTGGCAGCAGATAGAAACCGGGATCGACACCAGCCTGGTCAGCATTGTGGAGCAAGGACCGGCGCTAGTGATGGTGAGCCAGGGCGGGCAACTGGTCAGTCTGGATCTCCACAGTCTCAAGGTCACTCCGCTGGTACAAACGCGCGTGGGCGAGGTGTATGCAGCAAGCGACACGAAGCAGGCCGGGCGGCTAGTGGTGGCACGCTTTGCCGGTGCCAAGGTCATCGATATCGCCCGGGCTAACTGACGCCGTCGGCACGATTCCCTAACGAGAAAGAAAACATGGTCGAGCAAAAATTCAACAGCGGGATGCCAGTGATCACCCACCTGGAGGACTTCGATAAAAGCTCCGGCGGCTGGTTTGAGCGGGTGATCTTCCGTAACCGCATGTTGGTCATCGTTGCCTGCCTGCTCGCCACCGTGGTGCTGGGCTTCTTCGCTGCACAGCTGCAGGTGAACGCCAGCTTTGAAAAGATGATTCCAAGCTCCAGCCCGTACATCAAGAACTACCTGGCTTACAAGAACCAGTTGCCGGGCCTGGGGAACAGCGTTCGTGTGGTGGTCGAGAACAAGACGGGCGATATCTACGACGCCGACTATCTGCTGGCCCTGCAGAAGGTCAACGACATGTTGTACCTGATTCCTGGCGTAGACCGCTCATGGATGAAGTCGTTGTGGATGCCCATCGTACGCTGGAAGGAGGTCACGGAGGAGGGCATCGATGGCGGGGCGGTGATGCCATCGGACTACGACGGCAGCGAACAATCCATCCAGGCCTTGCGTCGTAACATCACACGCGCCGGCATCATCGGCAATCTGGTGGCCAACGACAGCAAGTCGAGCATGCTAGTGGCACCGCTGCTCGATACCAACCCGCAAACCGGCGAGCCGCTGGACTACGGCGTGTTCTCCAAACAGCTCGAAGAGAAGATTCGCGCGTTAGAGAGCGACAAGATCGGCATCCACATCGTTGGCTTCAGCAAGCTGGTGGGCGACCTGATCGATGGTCTGTATTCGGTCATGCTGTTCTTTGGTGCCTCGGTAGTGATTGCAGGGGTGTTCGTGTACTTCTACACCCGTTGCCTGCGCAGTACGCTGCTGCTGGTAGGCGTAGCGGTGGCTGGCGTGGTCTGGCTGCTGGGGCTGATGCAACTGCTGGGTTACGATCTGGACCCTTACTCGATTCTGGTGCCGTTCCTGATCTTCGCCATTGGCATCTCCCATGGCACCCAGAAAATGAACGGCATTCTCCAGGACATCGGCCGCGGTACACACAAGTACGTGGCGGCGCGTTACACGTTCCGTCGCCTGTTCCTGACCGGGCTCACCGCGCTGTTGACCAATATCGTCGGTTTTGCAGTGCTGGTCATCATCGACATCCCAGTGATCCGCGATCTGGCCCTGACCACGAGCATCGGTGTGGCGGTACTCATCTTCACCAAGTTGCTGTTGATTCCGGTGGCGTTGTCGTACCTGGGCGTGAGTGCCAAAGCCGCGCGCATCGCAATCGCCAAGGACCAGGCGGGGGAGGCCGGACAAGGTATTTTGGGGCGTGTTTGGCGTGGCCTGGACCGTTTTACGGAGCGCCCGATGGCCACCGCGATCATTGCTTTGTCGCTGGTGGTGACACTGCTGGGCAGCATGGTGATGATGCACCTGAAGGTGGGCGACCTGGATCCAGGGGCTCCCGAGCTGCGCCCGGACTCGCGCTACAACCGCGACAATGCCTTCATTACCCAGAATTACGGGCTCTCCAGTGACCAGTTCGTGGTCATCATGAAAACCGACGAAGACAGTTGCAGGCTTTACCAGGCTTTGCAACGCATGGACAAGTTGGCCTGGCAGCTTAACCGGACTCCGGGGGTGCAGACCACCCAGTCTCTGGCCGAAACCGTGCGCATGATCAGTTCGGGCATGGCCGAGGGCAGCCCGAAATGGCTCAGTATCAGTCGCGACCAGGCCATTACCAACGCGGCGGTGGATGCGGCAATGATTTCCGCCCCTGGAATCACCAATCAGCAGTGTTCGGTTACCCCAATGATCGCCTACCTGGCCGATCACAAGGCAGACACCTTGAGCCGGGTTCTGAAAGTATCGGAAGCGTTCGCCAAGGAAAACAACACCAGTGCGGACGCCGATAACCCAGTGGAGTTCCTGCTGGCAGCGGGCAATGCCGGCATCGAGGCCGCAACCAACATCGAGGTCGAGAAGGGCATCATCACCATGTACCTGGCGGTGTACGGCGCAACGGCGCTGCTGTGCCTGCTGACGTTCCGCAGCTGGCGCGCGACGGTGGTTGCGCTGATCCCTCTGCTGATGACCACGATCATCTGCAAGGCGCTGATGGTGTGGTTGGGCATCGGTCTGAAGGTCGCGACGTTGCCGGTCATTGCGGTGGGCGTCGGTGTCGGCGTGGACTATGCGCTGTACCTACTCAGCGTACAGCTGGCGGTGCAAGAGCGCGGCGCCAGCCTGGCAGTCGCCTACCGTCGTTCGCTGGACTTCACCGGCCGCGTGGTCGCGCTGGTCGGCCTGACTATGGCGGCCGGGGTGATTACCTGGGCCTGGTCACCCATCAAGTTCCAAGCCGACATGGGCATCCTGCTGACCTTCATGTTCCTGTGGAACATGCTCGGGGCGCTGGTCCTGATCCCGGCACTGTCACATTACCTGCTCAACCCCAGACGCAACGCCAAGGCCGGGACCACCCTGGATCTTGACGAGGCCCGCGTGCAGCAGCGCCCCGACAAGCCTGCAAGCGTGGCCAAACGCCATGCATTGCCCGCGCCCACCGTACGCGGCGTGCCCGCTGACTGAAAAGGCCGGGTATAGGCCTTGCCAACCCCTTTGAGGAGAGAGAAATGTTCGAATTACTGATGAGTGCCGACATGATGGTGCCGGACCCGGACGCCATGACGGAAATACTGGTCGACAAGCTCGGTATCTACAAGCATGAACGCTGGCGCCAGGCGTTCGACAATCACCCGTACATTGCGCACTTTCTGCGGGTGCACAAGTCTCTGGCAGTGTCTCCCACGCGCATTGAGCCGCAGTGGCACCTGGATCGCCCCAATCCGGGCGACCCGCTGTTCCATGAGTTCCTGGAGAGTCTAAAGGACTACCAGGGCCGCCATCGGCCCATGCTGACCCACTCCATCGTGCTGGCGCTGCATGGTGACAAGTTCGATGCGCTGGTGGACAAGCTGATGCGCCGTCGCCTGCCTTTTCGCATGGCGCAGCGTACCCCGGAAATGCCATTCGATCGTCTATGGCTCGGTGCGACCCCCGAGAAGCCCTGTTACCAGCCGTCCGTGGATGGGGGCCTGTGCATCGAGATCATGCCGACCGAGCCATTGCAGATGCCGGCCGAAACCTACCAACTGCCGCCGGTCAAGCCGCGAGATCTCAAGCCCGGCGACATGGTGCGCGTGACCGCCCGTGGGTTCCTGGTGCGAGACCTGGATGAAACTCTGCGCAAGATTTCCACCAACCTGGACTGGGAACCGAGCGGGCCGGTAGAGCATATCGCCGGTGAAGGATATCGCCGTGCACGCATGGGGTTCAGCGTGCCCAACAGCGCCACCCTCGATGTACTGGAGGCCACTTATTGGAACACTGATGCCGGCCATTACCTCAACAACTGGGGGCCGGGCCCTTACTACATCCGCATCGGCGTCAACGACTTGGCCGCCAAGGCCGAGGACCTGCGCGCCCGCGGCACCCGTTTTGAGTGGGTTGAGTCATCGCAGGCGGTGGACGGCCGGGCGCTGATCAAGGTCGACCCGCAAGAGCTCAATGGTCAGGTGTTCGAGTTTGAGGAGTGCCCTGCATGAGCACAGCGCTGAGCGAGCAGGTGATCAACGAGGCGGTGCGCGTGGAGTGTGACGCACGGGTCGGCTGGGTGGTACTGACTCGCCCCAACCAGATCAACGCCATCAATGACGCGATTCGTCAGGGGGTACCGCAGGCGCTGACCCTGCTGCAGCAAGATCCCGAGATTCGCGTGATCGTGATTCGTGGTGAAGGCGAGCGCGGCTTCTGCGCCGGCGCCGACATCAAGGAACGCCGTGGCCCTGAATCCAGCCTTCAGGTTCGCCAGCGCATGGAAAAGGTGCGCTGGATCGAAGCTCTGGACGGTATCGCCAAGCCGGTGATCGCGGCCATCCACGGCTACTGCATGGGCGGCGGGCTGGAGCTGGCGTTGGCCTGCGACATTCGCTTCGCGGCGCCCAATGCGGTGTTTGCGCTGCCGGAAACCGGCCTGGGGCTGATCCCCGGTGGCGGCGGCACGCAACGTCTGTCGCGTGTGGTCGCACCGGGCCAGGCACTGGACATGCTGCTTTCTGGTGATCGCATGAATGCAGCACAAGCGCAGCGCATCGGGCTGGTAAGTCGGGTGGCCAGCGACAACCACGGCCTGCTGGAGGAGGTCACGACCTTTGCCCGGCGTATCGCCGCCAAGCCGCCCACCGCATCGGCCTTCGTCAAGCAGGCGGCCCGTGCCGCGCTGGAGTTGGACCTCAAGAGCGGACTGAACCTGGAGCTCGACTTGTTCGCGCTGCTGGCACCTACCCACGACGCGCGCGAGGCTGCCCAGGCCTTTAGCGAACGGCGTGAGCCGCGTTTCACCGGCGAGTGACGGGCTCACTTACAACAAGGAAATCCACATGAGTACAGGCAAGCTGGCAGGACGGGTGGCCATCATCACGGGCGCCGGTGGCGGGTTGGGGGCAGAATGCGCCCGCGTGCTCGCCTCCCATGGGGCGAGCATCGCCGTGGTCGACATCAACCTGGACGGGGCCACGACGGTTGCCCAATCGTTGCTCGACGAAGGGCACCAGGCGTTGGCGATTCGCACCGACGTGTCGTCGGAGGCCGACGTCCAGGCGATGGTTGCCCAGGTCAGGCAGCGGTTTGGTCGTATCGACGTACTGCACAACAATGCGGCAATCCTCAATGCTGAGCAGCGCCAGGCAGACCGCGATTTCGTCAATCTCGACATGGCGGCCTGGGACCGCGCCATCGCCGTTAACCTGCGCGGCGCGGTGTTGTGCACCAAGCACGTGATCCCGGCCATGCTGGAACTGGGCAAGGGCTCGATCATTTTCGCCACCTCGGGGCTCGGTATGCAGGGTGACATGTCCCTGACCGGATACGCTACCTCCAAGGCCGGCCTGATGATGTTACCGCGCATGGTGGCCTCGCAGTACGGCAAGCAGGGCATTCGCGGCAATGCCGTACAGATCGGTTTGGCGCCCTCCGAGCACGCCATGCCGCCGGCGTTGCTAGACATCCTGCGCGACAACCACTGTACCGCCGAACTAGGCACCCCGCGCCAGATCGCCGATGTCGTGGCGTTCCTGGCGAGCGACGAGTCGTCCTTCGTTACCGGCAGCACACTGGTGGCCGATGGCGGGTTCAGTACCCACACCCCTTCATTGGTGGCCATGCGCTCGCTATTCGCGCAGATGGGCAGAACTGGCATGTGACCCCCGCGGCGACGCGTACCTGCGTCGCCGCAGCTGACCTTCGACTTGGAAGCATGTGATGAACCAGACGCAATCCGCAGTAAACCCTGATTTTGATGTGATCGTGGTCGGCGGGGGCACCAATGGCCTATCTGCTGGCTGCTACCTGGGCATGGAGGGCAAGAAAGTGCTGGTGCTCGAAGCCCTGGACAAGGTGGGTGGCATGGCCTCCTCGGGCTACCTGATACCTGAGGCGCCGCAGCACTTGGTTCACCCCTGCGCGCTGGACATGATGTCGATGCGCGTGCACGCCCACGTGCCGGCGGAGCTTGGCCTGGAGCAACACGGCTTCAAATCGGTGGAACTGGCGCCGGGGTATGTGTATCTGCACCCGGACGGCCAATCGCTGATCTTCTGGCGTGACCGCGAGCGTACCGCTGCCGAGATCCGCCGCTTCAGCACCCGCGACGCCGACGCGTTTCTTGAATTCATGAAGGTCATCGACCTGTTCCTGGAGATCGCGCTGCCGATAATGCGGGTCGATCCGGCCAAGGCCAACCTGGGGGTCAAGCTGCGGATGGTCGCCACAGCAATCAGGCATAGGGCCCTGAAGCCCGAACTGATGGCGCTGATGACTGGGTCGGCTCTGCAGGCGGCGCGCGAACGATTCGAGCATCCGATCACCCGCTCGGCGATGTGCGCGCTTACCGGGCTTGCGGGCGACATCACAGCCGACGGCGGTGGCATCTACTACGCCCTGCTAGGGTTCCTGCACCGCTTCGGTGTGGGGCGGGTGATGGGCGGCATGCAGCAGTTGAGCAATGCCATGCGGGCCCGCCTGGAGGCGTTGGGCGGCCAGGTGCTGGTGTCGGCCAGCGTCAGTGAAATCGTGGCCAGTGACGGCGTGGTCAAAGGCGTGAAATTGGCCGATGGCCGTACCTTCTCTGCCCGCGCCGTGATTGCCGGCTGCCACCCCCGGCCGGCGCTGGAGATGGTCACTGCCGGTCAGCTTCCCAAGCATCTGCTGACCCGCATCGCCATGGCCCCGGCCAACGCCAAGGGCTCGGGCCCGTTGAAGGTGGATGTGGCCCTACGCGGGCAGATTTCGCTGCCACGCTTCGAGGCGGTGCGCGGCGATGGTGTCGACTTGCGCAACACCTGTCTGCTGATCGGCACCGAAGAGGCCGTGCTGGAGAACTTTGCCGCCTGTGCGCGGGCCGAAGTGCCGACCTTGCCCTACATCACCATGGCCGTACCCAGCGCCGCCGACCCGTCACAGGCGCCTGAGGGCCAGGATGTGCTGTACATCTACCCACCGGTGATGCCGGTCAACCCGAATGAAGGGTGGGATGCCCTGCGTGAGCGAGTGGCTGATCAGGTGATCGAGCAGTTGTACGCCTATGTCGACGGTATCGAGGGGCAAATCATCGGCCGACGCATCGAGGCTGCCCCGGACTTCACCGCGCGCCTGAATACCGTGAATGGTTGCGTGGTGCATATCGATACCACTTCGATGCGCTCCAGCACCATGCGCCCGGCGCACGGCCTGGGTGGCGATACGCTGCCGGTGGCGGGGTTGTACTTGGGCAGTGCGGGCATCCATCCTGGGGGTGGAGTCAATGGCATGGCAGGCCGGCTGGCGGCCAGGCGGGTCAGCCGCTACCTGAGCAAGTCGCGGCGCTGAAAAGCGCCCCGTCTACAGGGGCCGCAGACAGACGAAACCGGCAGCCGTCAGAGGCTGCCGTTTTTCTTTTCTGCGTTCAGAGACAGGCTCGCAATGACGAAGTCGGCCGAGTATTGGCGCCAGGTAATCATGCCTTCGGCAGAGTCGGTATCCAGGCCAGCGAGGGTCGACATCGAATAGCGGTTGGTGAACCAGCCCGTGGTCACCAGCGAGGCACAGGCCAGTAGCAGGCGTGGGTTGATGTCGGCGCGAAAATCCCCGCTGGCGGCGCCCCTGCGTAGGATGGCGTCGAGCTTGGCAATCAGTGCCGGCGCCATTTCTTGGAAATGATTACGAGGTGTTTCGTGGGCGTCGTGATAGCGAATGCCCTCCAGCGCCAGGCTGCCGAGGAAGGGGTCGAGCCGGTACTGGTCGAAGAAGTGATTGAGGACGGCACGCAGCGCAACAGGCGGTGGCAGTTGCTCGACCTCCAGGTTCACCAGCTCGGACATGATGTGGCTCGACGACTCGTCCAGTACCGCTACGAACAGGCCTTCCTTGGAACCGTAGTAGTGGTAGACCAGCTGTTTGGTGACGCCGGCCTCCCGAGCTATTTCTTCCACCCGTGCCCCAGCCAGGCCTTTCTTGGCGAACTCGACACGTGCAGCCGCGAGCAGCCGTTTCATCGTGCTGCGCTTGCCCTGTTCGACACCGTCTGTTGCTTTGACTATCACCCTGGACTCCTCATGCCGGTGTTGGCCCTTGTTGTTCACACCTTGAAGCATTTACCCGGCTGCCTTCGTTTGACCCCGAGTCAAACGAATCGGAGCCGCCCCTTACAGACAAGGGCATACCATAGGTTGGCAGGCGATACATCCTACGTAAAGCGCAGAAATATCGGTGCGCAGGCAAGAATAAAAACAACACAGGAGATCCTGATGAGCAACGAAAGTGCAGCCCTGGACCTGGCAACGGCGTACAACGCCGTGTCGGAAATGTACCGCGGTACCGATCTGGACATTCACGCGGTGTGCCGCGAGCAACGATTGAAATCA
This sequence comes from Pseudomonas sp. UBA7500, assembly GCF_002478435.1. NCBI lineage: Bacteria > Pseudomonadati > Pseudomonadota > Gammaproteobacteria > Pseudomonadales > Pseudomonadaceae > Pseudomonas > Pseudomonas sp. UBA7500. The sequence continues at coordinate 110,928 of NZ_DLNW01000020.1, forward strand.
CCCATCTACGAAGGCGATTTCATCACCCAGTTCGGCGTGCCGACCAATGCGGGCACTCAGCAGGGCACGCGCCCGACCTTCGCGTTGTTCAAGTACCAGGACGTGATGAGCGTGCTGCGCGACGGCGCCACCTACACCAACGGTTTCATCGCTGAGGGCCTTGGTGCGTTTTTTGATGGACTGATCATCCTGGCTATGGACGGTGACGAGCACCGCAAGGTGCGCGCCTTGTTGCAACCGGCGTTCATGCCCGAAACGGTCAACAAGTGGCGTCCGCAGATCGACCAGGTGATCCGCGAGGAATATATCCATCCGATGCTGCCGGCGAAAAAGGCCGACCTGATGAAGTTCGGCCTGGAGCTGCCGATTCGCATCATGTACGCACTGATGGGGTTTCCCTCCGACGACCCGTCCAAATACAAGCAGTACGCGGCCTGGGCACTGGCCATCGTGGGGGGCAACCAGATCGACCCGAGCAAGATGGTCGAGGCGCGCCGCCAGGCCGGGATCGCGGTTAAAGGGCTATACGACGCGCTGGCCGAAGTGGTGGTGCAACGCCGTCAGGCGGGCAGCCAGGGCGACGACGTGGTGGGCCGCCTACTACGCGCCGAATACGAGGGGCGCACGCTGAACGACCATGAGGTCATCACCTTTACTCGCTCGTTGCTGCCGGCGGCAGGTGAAACCACCACGCGCATGTTCGGCTCGGTCATGACCCTGCTGCTGACCACGCCGGGCCTGCTGGAGCGGGTCAAGGCCGACCGCAGCCTGATTGCCAAGCTGATGGACGAAACCACGCGCTTCGAGCCGGTGGCCACCTTCAAGGTGCGCGAGACGGCCAAGGACGTCGAATTCCATGGCGTAAAAATCCCCAAGGGTTCGTTCGTGCAGTGCATGGTGGTATCGGCCAACCGCGACGAAGACGCCTTCGAAAACCCTGACGTGTTCGACATCGACCGCAAGCCCAAGCCTTCCTTCGGCTTCGGTTTCGGTCCGCACATGTGTATCGGCCAGTTTGTCGCCAAGGTCGAGATCAGTTGCGCGGTCAACGCCATCCTCGACCTGTTGCCCAACCTGCGCCTGGACCCCAGCCAACCGCTGCCGATGATTAGCGGCGCGCAGCTGCGCGGCGTATCCAGGTTGCCAGTGATCTGGGACTGAGCCTACCTCGGATACCACATTTAGCTTTACGGCCTTACAAAAACAACAGAGGGCACTATGAGAACGTTCAAGACCATTCCAGAGCGCGGCGACTTCGGCTTCCAGCAACTGGTGGGCCCGCACAAGGTAAGCGGCGCCTCGATGTCGGCCGAGCGCGGCTTTTTCGGCCTGCACCTGAGCAAGAGCTCACCCTTCGGATCGGTGCGCGATGAGCAAGGCAACATCTATTCCTTCGTTCGCTCGCTGATGGCCCCCAACGGCACGCCGAACCCGACCAAGTTCTTTTACCTGAACAACCATGTCGACAAGGTCAACCTGCGCATGGACCACGAGAAGATGGCCAAACAGGCGCTAACGCCCATGCCCGTGCACAGCCTCGACGGTGATACCGCGCGCTGGGCCAGCCAACCGGGGGAACCGGGCAATGCCTGGGAAATCACTGCCAGCAGCGAACGCCTGACCTGGAAGGAGGAGGGCCTGTTCGCTATCGAGGGTCGCCTGCTCGGGCCGGGTTTGCAATGGTACTTGCCGGGCGTGGAGTGGGGTACGTTCTATGTTTCGCAGTTGTGGGATGTGGCGGGCGTATGCGAGGGTCGGCCGGTCAAAGGTGCGCTGGCGCTGGACCAGTTCTACATGGCTGAAGGCGGCGCCATCCATTTCAAGAAAGACCTGGTGGTGAACAACAACAAGCACGTGATCTGGTGGTCGTTCGTCACCGTGTACAAGGACGGCACCTGGGATACCGGCTCGTTCATGGTCGGCCACGACCATCTCGGCTATGCCTTCTTCAACAATGAAAAAGGCGAAGTGCGGGTGACCACCGACATCGAAGGCCAGACCGAGCACAAGGACGGTAGCTACTTCCTGAAGTCGGCGCGGATCGTGCTGGAAGGCAAGGAAGAATGGGAGTTCCTGCCGGACGAGCGGGGCGAGATGATCGATTTTGTCGGCGGCTTCCCGATCACTGCCCAGCAGGAAGGGCGCTGGCGTCGGGTAGGCGATACCCGTGAGCCGTCGCACTGGCTGGGCTGGGGTGAATCTGACCGGCGCAACGGTTCGGCGCGTAATGTGCCTGGCAAGGATCTGTAACGCTGCACTGTGCGCCTGCCTCGGTGGGCAGGCGTATGCATAAAGCAAAACCCTCAACCAATAACAACAACGGGGAACCGCGATGAAGTTTCGCGACAAAGTAGTACTGGTAACCGGTGCGGGTCGTGGCATGGGTCGGGCGATTGCACTGGCCTACGCGCGCGAAGGGGCGCGGGTGGTGGTCTCGGCACGTACTGCGCGCTACGGTGAAGACACCGTCGAGCAGATCCGCACACTGGGCGCCCAGGCATGCCTGGTGGGCGGCGACATTGCCGACCGCGATGCCATCAGGTCGATGGTCGAGGGCGGCGTGGCGCAGTTCGGCGGCCTGGATATCGTGGTGCACTGTGCCGCCGACACCCGTCACGGGTTGATCGCCGAGATGCCGGACGACGCGTTCGATCACATCGTGCGCAGCAATATCCAGTCGCTGTTCTGGCTGGCCAAGGACAGCGCGCCGTACCTGTCCAAGGCCCCCGACAAGGGCCGGCTGATCTTTATCTCCTCCGGTGAAGCCAACCGCAAATACACCCCGCGGCTGATCGCCTATGGTTCCAGCAAAGCTTTCATGAATGCCTTCGCCCGTGGGCTGGCGGTGGAATTCGGCGCCATGAACATTCTGGTTAACGTGGTCGAGCCCGGCCTTATTGGCACTGATCACATGCTCGAAACCCTGGGCGAGGAGCTGCCCCACAAGCTGGCGGCGCATTTTCCGGTCGGGCGTCTGGGCGAGTCTGCCGACATTGCCAATGCGGTGCTGTTCCTGACCTCCAACGAGGCGTCGTATATCACTGGCACCTCGTTGCTGGTGGACGGGGGCGCCACCATGGTGGCGTTGCCCAAGGTCGAAGAAATCCTCAAGGGCCAGTAACGCGCCGCGCTGCTACGGGAGTGAAAATGCATGACTACAGACACACGTGAGCGCCAACGCGCTGGCAACGATTTTTCCGAATTCAGGCGCGGCTGGCGCGTGGTGCTGTTGGGGCTGTTCGGCATCTGCACCAGCATCACCGCCGCCTTGCTGTATGCGTTCGGCACCCTGGTGATTCCGCTGGAACAGGCCTTCGGCTGGAGCCGGGGCGACTTGCAGGCCTCGATTTCCTTTCTGTTCGCCGGGGTGGCCATCTCCACCCAGATGGTCGGTTGGCTGTATCGGCGCTACGGCCTGCGTCGGGTCGCCATCGTCTCGATCATGCTGCAGATCGTCGGCTACTTCGCCATCACCCAGATCCAGGGGGCAATCGCCTGGTTGTACCTGGCGTTCTTCAGCATGCCGATCGTCTGTGCCGGTACCATCGCCATCACCTGGACGCAGCTGGTCAACCTGTGGTTCGAGCGTAACCGGGGGCTGGCCCTGGCGGTGATCCTGTGCGGCACCGGTCTGATGGCGATGATCCTGCCTCCGTTATTGTCCCGGCTGATAGGTGCCTATGGCTGGCAGGCCGGTTTCATTGCCCTGGGGGCGATGCCGCTGCTGTTCACGCTGCCGCTGGCGTTGATGTGGTTGCGCATGCCGGTCGAGGTCGCCGCGGCCGACCCTTTGACGGCGCAGCCGCAACCGTCGTTGTCGGGCATGAGCTTCAGACAGGCGCTGCGCTCGGGCAAGTACTGGGGTTTCAATATCGCGTTGATCCTATCAGTATCATTGACAGTGGGCATGGTCACCAACATTGTGCCGATGCTGCAAAGCAAGGGCCTGAGCGCGCAGCAGGCCAGCCAGATCTTCAGTACGTTCGGCATTTCGATCATTGGCGGGCGCCTGCTGGTGGGGTACCTGCTGGACCGCTACTCGCCGTCGCTGGTGGCGGCGGTGAGCCTTGCGTTACCGGCACTGGGGTGCGCAATCTTCTTTTTTGGCGGCTCGCAGCACGTACCGCTGTTGATGCTGGCGACCCTGTGCATCGGTGCCAGTGCCGGCGCCGAGTTTGACCTGGCGGCGTTTCTGATGGCGCGCTACTTCGGCCTGAAGGACTACGCGCGCATCTTTGGCCTGCACCTGTGCCTGATCACCATCGTGTCCGGCCTGGTGCCGATGCTTTTCGGCCACCTGTTCGATGTGTACGGCAGCTATTCGGCAGTACTGGTGAGCTGCTTCTTCTGCGCCATCATCGGCCCGATCATTCTGCTGTGGCTGAGAATGGAACCGGCATTTCAAGCGCTGCAGCGTCAGCTCAAACAACAAACTGCCTAGGGACGACCCTTACATGACAATGGACAAACACGTGATCGAAGACTTTCTGCACGGCCAGGTCGACTGCTGGAACCGCGGCGACAAGGAAGGCTTTTTTGCCCACTACCGCAGCGTGTCACCCAATGGCTTGAGTATCGAGTATGTTGGCAAGCCGCAGCATGACGCTTGGCAGGTGCTGGAGGGCATGTGGGCGCAACAGCAACCCAAAGTTCGGGTCGAGGTACGCCAGTGCATCATCAATGGCAATGAAGTGGCGTGCCACCACTTGAACGCTTTTCGCGAGCAGGACGGTGGCATAGAGACGATCGAGCTGTACCGGTTCGAAGGGGGGCGGTTGTCCGTGCGTTACTTCATCAACCAGTAGAACCATCGGTAGAACAGGAGAGCTCGCGCCAGGCTTCTATCTGAGCGAGCATTCCGGTGAGCTTGACGCTGATCTGGCCGTAGGCGTCGGAACCGGCCAGGTAGCGCAATGGTGGCTGGTCGGTGTTGGCCAGGCGCACCAGGGCTTCGCCCAGCTTCGCCGGGTTGCCGCCCTGTTGATGATTGCCGGCAGCCGACGCAGCCTTGACCTTGGCCGTGAACGCGGCGTAGTCCTGCAGCCCGCGTTCACCGAACATTGCGGAGCTGGCATCGAGAAAGTCGGTGCGAAACACCCCGGGTTCCACCAGCGTGACCTTGATGCCGAACTGCGCTACCTCCTGGGCCAGGGATTCGGAGAACCCCTCCACCGCGAATTTGGAGGCGCAGTATAGTGCGGCGCCTCCCATGCCTAACACGCCGGCCATGGACGACACATTGAACAGGTGGCCGCTACGTTGTGCGCGCATCACCGGCAGCACGGCGCGGCACACGTTGAACAGACCGAACACATTGGTGGCGAACTGCTTTTCGGCATCGCTCGGCAGGTTGTCCTCGAAGGGTGCCAGTTGGCCATACCCGGCGTTGTTGACCAGCACGTCGATTCGACCGAAGCGGGCCACTGCCTGCTCCACGGCGGCCAATGCCTGCGTTTGATTGCTGACTTCGAGGGGCACCGCCAGCACCCGGTCGCCGTACTCGGCAAACATGCCTTGCAGGTGCGCCAGGCGCCGGCCACTGATCACCACGCAGTCACCGTCCGCCAATGCCGCCCTGGCAATGGCGGCGCCCAACCCGCGGCCCGCACCGGTAACAAACCAGACCTTGTTCATTGCATCGCTCCATCAGGTTGCGCAAACGCCGCGCTGGGCCCTTGGGGGTACAGTGCGGCGAGATGTGGGTGAGGGCTGTCAGTCGCGGTTAGCCGCTTCCCAAGTCTTGAGGTCGAAACCTTCGGCTGCTGCTTGAGCCGCCGTCAGCCTGGGCGCGCGGGCGAGAATCTTGCGCGCGGCCATGTGGTCGCCCAGGCGGTTGCAAGACTCCACAGCCACCAAGCGCTCATTGCGAAAGCACAGCACCGAAAGTTGCCGGTCATGGGCAGAACCGAGCACAACCGTGCTGTCGTAGCCGCTGGACAGCCCGGCGATCTGCAGCTTTAGGTCGCCTTGATCGGTCCAGAACCAGGGTAGGGCGGCATAGGGCGAGGGCTTACCCATCAGGCGCGCGGCCACGGTACGCGCCTGGTCGATGGCGTTCTGCACCGACTCGAGTCGGGTGTGCTGCTCTTCGTTCTGTACACATGGAAAGCTGGCCACATCACCGAGTGCGGAAATCTGTGGGTCAGAGGTGAGTAGGTGGGCGTCCACCTTGATGCCGTTCTCGATGTCCAGGCCGGCCTCGGTGGCCAGTTGCGTATTGGGGATAACGCCGATGCCGAATACCACCAGGTCAGCCGGCAGGGTGCGGCCATCTGCGGTTTGCACGCCGCACACCTTGCCGTTGTCGTCGAGAATGCGGGCAAGGCCTTGGCGGAAATCGAAGTGCACGCCCCACTGCTCATGCGCCTGGCGAAACAACTCGGACATTTCCCGCGACACCGCACGCGCCATGGGGCGCTCGCCTAGCTCCAGCACATGCACCTGCGCACCCTGGGCGGCGGCTACCGCGGCAAACTCGAGGCCGATAAAGCCTGCGCCGACCACCACCACGTTGCGCGCCTGCCTGGCCAGCGGCGCCAGGGCGTCGGCATCGGCCTTGGTCTTGATGCCGAACACCTGAGGCAGCTCCGCGCCAGGCACTGGCAGCGGGCGGTTGTGCGCGCCGGTCGCCAGTATCAGGTGGTCATAGCTCAGGGCGGTGCCGGAAGCCAGCACCACGCGGCGGTTGAGCCGGTCGATGGCGGTGGCCGGGTCGTGCAGCAGCTCGATGCGCTGGGTGGCGTAGAACTCGGCCGGGCGGAATAGCAGGTTGTTTTCCTGGATCTTGCCAAGCAGGTAGGCCTTGGACAGTGGTGGGCGTTGGTAGGGCAGGCCGGGTTCATTGCCGATCAGGGTGATACGGCCTTCATAGCCTTCCTGGCGCAGCGATGCGGCCACTTGGAATCCGGCTTGGCCGGCACCGACGATAACGACTGAGGCGAGGGTCATGAGTACTCCTTGCAACGCATTCAGAATTGCGAAGAGGGCAGGTGCAGTACCATGCCTTCCATGTCTTCACTGATAATCAGTTGGCAGCTCAGGCGGCTGTTGTCACGACGCTCGAAGGCGTACTCGAGCATGTCACTCTCCATGCTTTCCGGTGCCTGCACCTTGTGCAGCCACGCTTCGTCTACGTAGGTGTGGCATGTGGCGCAGCTGCAGGCGCCGCCGCAATCGGCGGGCAGGCCCGGCACGCTAGCGAACGTGGCGGCCTGCATGACCGACTGGCCGACTTCGCCGTTGACCTGATGGTGGGTGCCGTTATGTTCGATAAAGGTCAGTGTGGGCATGTTCTGCTCCGTTTCTTGTGGGCTCAGGAGTGGCTGGGCAAGGGCTGCGCGTCGAAGCGCGGCACTCGTCCAAGGGTCAGTAGCAACAGCGGGCCGACCACGCAACATGCGGCGCTGTACACCAGCATGGCGGTGTATGAGCCGGTACGTGCGAGTAGGAAGGCGAACAGCAGCGGCGCCAAGGCCGATGCCACGGTATTGAGGCCCTGGTGCACACCGAATAACCGGCCGTATTCACGCAGGCCGAAGTAGCGCGCAATCAGGAACGCGGCGATATCAAACTCTGCCCCGGCGCCGAACCCGACCAGCACGGCTGCCAGCATCAGGGGCATGAACTCGGTGGTGCCACTCAGGTATACCAGGCAGCCGACAGCGGGCAGCAGCAGGCTGCACGCTGAGACCACCGGCGGCCACAGGCGGTCGAGCAGATAGCCGATGACCATACGCCCCAGGATCAGCGAAATACCGAAGCCGCTGAAAATGGTGGCCGCATCTGCCGCCGATAGCCCCTTGGCTTGGAGCATCGGCACCGTGCTGGTGACCATGCCGACAATCGACGAAATTACCAGGCCCAGCGCCAGGTTGCAGGTCCAGAATTTCAGCGAGCCCATGCCTTCGCGAAAGCTCATGCCCGGCAATTGCTCCAGGGCGTCCTGCCGGGTGGTATCGGCGGCCTTGGGCAGCTTGAACCACAGCAGGATCAGCGGCAGCAGCACCAGCAGGTTGAGCAGCGCAAGGATCACGAAGGCCGCACGCCAGTCCCACTGCTCTATGCCCCACGTCATCAGCCGGGGAACGGTGGCGGCGGTGACGCCGGTACCTGACAGGCCAATGGCCAGCGCCAGGCCGCGATTTCGGTCGTACCAAAGGCTGATCAGTTGGGTCCAGGTCACGGCCAGTGCGCCCATGCCCACGATCGGCAGCAGCGCAAAGGCCAGGTACATCGACCAGATCGAAGAGCTGACCTGGGTGGTGGCCAGGTAGCCGACCGACAGCAGCAACAGGGACACCACGGTGACGCGCCTCATGCCAAAGCGCAGGTTGAACCAGCCCACTAGTTGCAGCGACACCACCGCGCCGCCAAACAGGAAGGTGATGCACGCCTGCAATTCGCTTTTGCCCCAGCCAAAGGCATCGCCCAGCGGTACCACTAGCGTGCCAAAACCGTACAGAAGCGCGGCATTGATGCTGATGGCCACGCCGGCAACTGACAGAAGCAGGATTCTCCAGCTGTGCCGGAACTCGTGCAGGTCGATGGCCGCCTGGTTTTTCGAAGGGTTCATGAGTTGGCTTCCTTGTAGGTTTTGTTGAGCCAAACACTGCATTTTTTGTGTGAAAACCGTGATTTCCGGTTTGTCCAGCACAGCCGTATGACTCACAGACAAACGAATGTGCTGCGCTGCGCACCCAGTTGAATCACCCTCGGTCACGCCATGTTCAACATCGCGCTGACCGCAGAGCGTTTGCCAGGGCGCAACCGTGGTTCACTGCTGCAACTGAGGCCGAGCATATCCTCGCTAAAAATAAATTGCACATAAAATAAATAAGTGTTCATAATTTGCTGGGACTGAACCTGATAAGGAGAAAAAAATGAGTTCAGAAAAAGCGCAGTTCAAAGCTGTTGCCGACCGTAGCCGCTGCTGTGGTTACGGCCTGTGCGCCACCATTTGCCCCAGTGTGTACAAGCTCGATGCCGACGGCCTGGTGTACTTCGATGACGCTCGGGTGCCCCCCGAACTTGAAGAAGATGCCCGCGAGGGCGCTGCTGCTTGCCCGGCCGAAGCAGTATGGCTGGAGCCCATCGACGCCCAAGACTGCCCCGCTTGAGTACACACTCACTTGAGAGGGTGTCATTACCAACGAGTTGAGGAGGTGCTGATGGGACGTTTACACAACAAGGTGGCCCTGATTACCGGCACCGGAGGCGGCCAAGGCCGTGCGGCAGCGCTGCGCTTTGCCCGTGAAGGGGCGATCGTGGTCGGGTGCGACTTCAATGCCGAGGGCCACGAACAGACCCGTGCCCTGATGAGCGACGAGGGGTTTACCTTGTATGGCACTGCCCCCGTGGACCTGGGCGATCACGAGCAGGCCAGGGCGTGGATCGAGGCGGCCGTCGCCCAGCACGGGCGCATTGATGTTCTCTACAACAACGCTTCAGCAGCGCGCTTCGGCCTGGTGAGTGAGCTGTCGATCGAAGACTGGCAGTACACCCTGCGTAATGAAATCGACCTGCTGTTCTATACCACCAAGTACGCCTGGGCATACCTGGCCGAGCAGCGCGGAGTGATTATCAACGTTTCTTCCACTGCGGCGTGGGGCGGTTCGAAGGTGGCCGGTATCAGTGCCCACGCGGCAGCCAAAGGCGCGGTAGTGTCGTTTACCCGGCAATTGGCCGTGGAGGGAGCAGCCGTCGGTATTCGTGCCATCAGCCTGAGTCCTGGCTTCGTCGCCACGCCTGGCACTCAAGCGTTTCTGGAAAACCCCAAGGCCCGCGCCATGCTGCTCGACGGTGTGCTGATGGATCGCCCCGGCGAACCTGAAGAGGTGGTGGCGCTGGCGGTGTTCGTGGCTTCCGAAGAGGCCTCCTTCATTACCGGTTCGGACTTTGTCATAGACGGCGGGCTGCTGGCGGTCTAGCCCTGCTGCGACAGCGCGAGCGATAGTTGGCATCGTTTCATCTCGAACAAGAACAAGGTGAACAAATTGGACATCATTGGTATCGGTTATATGGGCTTCGAAACCCCTGATCTTGACGCCTGGCGCGAGTATGGCCCGCAGGTGATGGGCTTTGGTATCGGCAAAAATCCGCCCGGCGACCCGGCGTCGCTGTATTTCAGAATCGATGATCGCCGTCACCGCTTCGCATTCCATCCGGGTAAGGTGGACCGCATCGCGTATATCGGCTGGGAAGCCATCGGGCGCATGGCGTTCGAGGATGGGATCAGGAAGCTCGAGGCCGCCAACGTGGCCTACACCCGTGGTGACGCGCAGCTGTGCGAGACCCGCGGCGTGCGTGAGGTGGTGCGTTTTCGTGACCCGGTCGGCTACCAACATGAGTTGTTTTACGGACAGAAATGGCTGCCGCGTTCATTTCAGCCAGGGCGCCCCCACAGCGGCTTTCTGGCCGACGAGCGCGGTGCAGGGCACGTCGTGCTGATCACTCCGGAGTACACCCCGGAACTTGAAGACTTCCTGCTCAATGTCATGGGCTTCAGCTGGTATGGCGCGGGAGCGGGCAAGGGGCGTACCGGCTTCTTCCGCTCCCGGCTCAACCATCACACCAGCCACGACATCGCCTATGGCCATGGGCCCGGGCGAATGGGCGTCCAGCACGTCGGGCTGTTCGTTCGCAACGTGCGTGATGTAGGCGAGACCTACGATATCGTGCGCCAGCGCGAACTGCCGATGATGATGACGCTCGGCCAGCATGCGCAAGACCCGCACCTGTCCTTCTATCACTACAACCCCTCGGGTTTTGCCTTCGAAACCATTGCTGAAATCGAGCCGTGGCAAGGCGACCCCTACGAGCTGAACCCCGAAAAACTGAGCCTGTGGGGCCACGAGATGGTGGGGCCCATCCTGGGACCGAGTGTCAAGACTCCCGAAGAGGTCCATGACGCCGAGTATCTGCCTACCTACCTGGCCCGGCAGTGACATGCGCCTGGCGCGGATCGAGCTGGGCGGGCAGGCGTTCTGGGCATTGGTAGACGCCAGCAGCGAGCACTGCAGGCGGGTTCGGGCGCCGTTCGCGTGCTGGGCGCGGCTGGGCGCGGGGCTGCACCTGGACGCTCTGGACCTGGCTGGCGAACGCCTGCCGTTGGCCCGGGCACGTTTGCTGCCGCCATTGGAACCGGGCAGCCGCGTGTTCGGCGTGGGCCTGAACTACCTGAGCCACCTCGAACGCCTGGGCAGTCAGGCCCCGGCACACCCACTGGCCTACCTCAAGCCCGAGTCGGCCTTGGTCGGGGCCAATGACCCGATCAGGTATTCGCCGCTGACCAGGCAACTGGATTACGAGGTGGAGCTGGTGGCGGTAGTGGGGCGAGCGCTGCAGGATGAACCCCGCGCCAGCGCCTGCCTTCTGGGTTTCACTGTGGGTAACGACATCAGTGCACGCGATGCGGGCCAGCAGATCGGGCGGCTCGACCTACTGACCCAGAAGGCCATGGACTGCACCACGCCCGCAGGGCCGTGGATCGTGACGGCTGACGAGCTGGGCGGCGAGCAGCAGCCTGCGCTGGAGATGCGCCTGAGCGTCAATGACGAAGTATGCCAACACGACAATACCCAGCACATGATCTTCCCCCTGGACGAGCTGCTCAATTACCTGGATGCACGGATCAAGCTGCGCCCCGGCGACCTGGTGTTCACTGGCTCCACGCACGGGGTGGGCCTGGAAAGCGGGCGCTTCCTGCAACCGGGTGACCAGGTGGTGGCGCAAATCTCCGGCATCGGCCAGCTGCGCAATACCATTGCTGCGCCGTGCCCGCTCGGCCCGGCCCGCGCGGTGGGGCGCCTGGGGCTGCCGCTGGATCACTAAACCCTGATGGGCTAGACGTTCTAAGGAGCAATGATGAGCGAGGGTTCGGCGTGGGCGCCATTTCGCAACCGGGCCTTTCGGGGCTTGTGGCTGGCCGGTGCGGTGGTGAATCTGGCGATCTGGATGCAGACGGTCGGCGCAGCGTGGATCATGACCACGCTCACCGCCTCACCAATCATGGTGTCGCTGGTGCAAAGCGCGGTGACACTGCCGGTCTTTCTATTCGCACTGCCGGGCGGGGTGCTCGCCGACCTGGTCGACCGACGTCGCTGGCTGATCGTCACCCAGTGCCTGATGGTGTTCGCGGCCATCATGCTCAGCCTGTTGGCCGGGTTCGAGCGCCTCGAAGCCTGGGGGCTGCTGGCTTTCACCTTCGTGCTGGGCACCGGCAGCGCGCTGGGTATGGCGGCGTGGATGGTGACCATGATCAGCGTGCTGTCGCGTGATCAGGTACCGGCAGCGGTCGCCCTGAATGGCATTGCGGTCAACGCCACCCGTGCCCTGGGGCCGGCCGTGGCCGGGGCGTTGATTGCCTACTGGAACAACACGTCTGTGTTCGTGCTGATCGCGCTGTGCATGGCCGCCGTGATGTTCTTTCTGTTGCGCCTGGCGCCGGCACCGCCTGTCCACGGGCTTCCGCCGGAAACCCTGATAGGCGGTATGCGCAGCGGGCTGCGCTACATTCGCCATTCGGCGGTACTGTCCAGCGCAATGCAGCAGGTGCTGGTGTTCACTGCCAGCGCCAGTGCTCTGTGGGCGCTGATGCCCCTGGTTGCGCGCCAGCAACTGGGCATGGGCGCCGGTGGCTACGGCCTGCTGATGGCATTCCTGGGGGCGGGGGCGGTACTGGCTGCACTGAACTCACCTCGCCTGCATCGCAGGCTCGGCCTGCGTCAACTGATTGCCTGCGGTACCGCCGCCTTTGCCGCCGCCGCGCTGGCCGCTGCGTTGTCGAGCAACCGCTACCTAGTGTGCGTCATGATGCTGTGTGCCGGGTTCGGCTGGATGGCGGTCAACGCCACGCTCTCTTCGGTGGTGCAGACTTATGCCGCCAACTGGGTGCGCGCCCGCGTAGCGTCGATGTACGTATTGACCCTGATGGGCGCGATGGCCTTCGGTGGCGCCGCCTGGGGGGCGCTGGCCGAGTATGCGGGGCTGCAGGCAAGCCTGCTGGTGTCGACGCTGTGCCTGTTCGCCGGGGTGCTACTGACGCGTAACGGCCGTGTGGAACTGGGCCAAGAAGCCGACTTTGCACAGGCGCCGCTGACCGACAACCTTCAATTGCAGGCCCCAGTGGCGCACGCCGACGGGCCGGTTTCGGTGGAGGTGATATACGAGGTGCCTGCGCCGCAGCGAGATGATTTTCTGTTGGCGGTGTATGCGGTAGGCAAGGCGCGGCGGCGCAATGGCGCGCAGAACTGGCGGCTCTACCGCGACATGGCCGAGACGCAACGCTACAGCGAACGGTTCATCGTCGAGTCCTGGCTCGACTACTTGCGCCAGCAGGTGCGGGTGACCCAGGCCGACCTGGCTCTGGAAGGGCTTTTGCAGCAGTTTCGCCGCGAAGACCTGCAAACCCGCCGGCTGATCTACCAGCCGCCGCTGAACCCATAGGCTCCGGATCGCGGTAAATTCCCATGTAAAACTTTACGGGGCGAGTAATTCTCAGGCTAGAATGTTGGTAACAACTAGTTACCGGACGCAGTATGGACACTTCAGACATGAGCGACACCGCCAAATCGGCCAATGCAACCCTCGTCAAGCCGGTATCCAACGCCATACGCATCCTGCGTCATCTGAGCCAGGTCGGCAAACCTGAACGCTCCTTGGATATCGCCCGGCAGCTTTCCATCAACCCCAGTACCTGCTTCAACATCCTGCGTACCCTGGTGCAGGAGGATGTGGTCGATTTCAGCCCGCTGTCCAAACGCTACTCAGTGGGCTCCGGCCTGGCGCGCCTGGTGGAGCAACTGGTGACCCAGGGTCATCGCGTGCAGATGGCCAAGCCGTTGTTACAGAACCTTGCGTCGCGGCTGCGGGTGACCATCACGCTGTGGCGCAAGATGAGTCCGGACCGGATCGTGATCGTCAGCTCCGCGGCCAGCCCCACCGATGTGCGCATCGACATGGCCGAAGGCCAACGACTGCCGATCCTGATGGGCGCAAGCGGGCGACTGTTCGCCACTCAGCTCGACATGCACGACCCGCTGGTGGAAAGTAATTTCGAGAAGATCCGCTGGGCCCGGCCGTTGTCTCTGGAAAATTACCGCGAGGACGTCAAAGTGGCTGCCGAGCGCGGCTGGGCGATGGACGATGGGCATTTTTCCGGCGGTATCCTGGCCGTGGCAGCGCCGATCTATTCTCCTTCCAACAGCATCGAGTTCACCGTTTCGGCGGTGATGTTCCGCGGCCAGCGCGACGAAGAGGGCCTTGCCGAGATGGGCAAGGCGCTGATCGAGTTCTGCAACGAAGTGGCCTGCGTACTCTACTGAACCCCGTCGCTATTCGCGTACCAACAGTAAGCTGCCCCCCAGCGGGCCGCCGCCTGCGGCCACCGTACTGACGCCATGGTCGCGGGTTTGCCGGCCTTCGGCGCGCCCCCACAGTTGCAGGCACGCCTCGTGCACGTAGCCCAGCCCGTGGGTGCGCCCGCCTGACAACTGCCCGCCATTGGTGTTGATCGGCAAGCTGCCTTGCAGCGCGATACGCCCTCCACCTTCGACAAAGGACCCGCTTTCACCCACCGGGCACAGACCCAGGGCTTCCAGCCAGATCAGGGTCAGGATTGAGAAGCCGTCGTACAGCTGCGCTGAGCCGACGTCCTGCGGGATGTAGTCGGTGCGCGCCCACATCATCTGGCCGACATCGAAGGCGGCCATCCGGGTCAGTGAAATCTGGTCCCACGACCAGGGCTGGTTCAGCGCGGCGCCCATCGCCTCGATGCGGATCGGCCTGTTCGGCAGATCCTGGGCGACATCGCGATGCGACAGGATGATCGCGGTAGAGGCATCGCAGTGCACATCGCAGTCGAACAGGCGCAGGGGCGAGGAGATCATCCGCGCGTTCATGTAGTCGTCCATCGTCATGGGCGTGCGGTACACCGCCTTGGGGTTGCGCATGGCATTGCGTCGGCAGGTGAGGGCGATCTGTGCCAGTTGCTCGGGGCGGGTGCCGTACTCGTGAAAATGGCGCTGGGCATACAGGGCCATCAGGTTGATTCCCGAATGCACATTGAATGGGGTGAACCATTGCCAGGCGTAGCTGTTGTCGCGGCCCTGGGTTTTGGCGGTCAAGGCGCCGGCCTGGCGGTTGACTGCGCGTGCCGAGGCTTCGGTGATGGTGCGGAACACCAGCACATGCTTGCATAACCCGGCGGCGATCGCCATCGCCCCGTTGATCACCCCAGCCAGGGGACCCGGTCCTTCGTAGCCTGCGCCAAACCAGTTGACGTTGAGCCCCAGTGCACTCTTCAGTGCGCTGGGCCCCACCGGGGAAAACGGGTCGCCATTGTTGTTGTCGCCGGGCCAGCAGGCCACCCCGTCGATATCGCTGCGTTGCAGCCCAGCGTCGGCAATCGCTTGCAGGCACGCATCGAGGGTCAGACGCATGGCTGATTTGTCCGACGGCCGGCCGACTTCTGACTGGCCGATGCCGGTGATGGCCACGTCTTTTTCGTAACGGTGATCGAACATCATTGAGCCCTCTCGAACAGGGGCAGCCACACGTCCTCGACATTGAGGAAACTGACCCGAACCGGCATGTCGATATGCACATCCGTGACCGGCATGCCCACTACGTTGCTGATGAACTGCAAGCCGGCCTGTTCGGCGAGTTCGATGATCGCCACCACGTAGGGCACCTCTAGGTCGGGCGTCCAACCCTGATAGTTGATGGTGAAGCTGAGCACCTTGCCCCGGCCAGACACCACTTCGGGGCCCACCTCAAAGCTGGCGCACTGCGGGCAGAGCGGAGCAGGCGGGTGAAAGTAGCGGCTGCACGCGGCGCAGCGGTGGATCAGTAACTGGCCCGTTTCACCGCCTTGCCAGAAGGCGCGGTTGTCGGCGTTCAGTGCAGGGAGTTTTCTAGGCATCAGCAGTCCGTGGTGAATGTTTGACATGGAGCCACACAGTATCATTTGCACATATTTTGGAAAAGTGTCATATATTGGCTCAGGCGAAAGCACGAATCGACCGTTCGCGCGGTAAAACAACAAGAGGATTTGGCTATGTCCCAGTCATTACTGGACAAAAGGGTAGTCGTCACGGGCGGTTTCGGTGTCTTGGGCAGCGCGCTGGGCAAGTACTTGCTGGCGCAGGGCGCGCGAGTGGCCCTTCTGGACCGCAGCGAGGCACCTGCCGACCTGCTCGATACGCACAACCTGCTGCGGCTGGGCGGCGTCGATCTGACCTCGACCGAGTCGGCCGCTGCCGCCTTCGAACAGGTGGCAGCGCACTGGGGCGGCGTCGATGGCCTGGTCAATGTCGCCGGCGGGTTTGCCTGGGAAACCCTCGAGGGTGGCAGCCTGAACACCTGGGACCGTCTGTACCAGATGAACGTGCGCACCGCCGTGGTAAGCGCCCAGTCGGCGCTGGCTTACCTGCTGCAGTCCGGCGCCGGGCGAATCGTCAATGTCGGCGCGCTGGCATCGGTCAAGGCCGCTGCCGGCATGGGCGCCTATGCTGCTTCCAAGGCGGGGGTGGCCCGGCTGACCGAAGCCCTGGCCGAGGAGCTGAAAGACCGTGGCGTGACGGTGAACGCGGTATTGCCCAGCATCATCGACACCCCAGCCAACCGCGCTGACATGCCTGACGCCGACAGCAGCCGCTGGGTGACCCCGCAGGCACTGTCGGGGGTGGTCGCGTTCCTATTGTCCGATGAAGCGGCCGTCGTGACCGGCGCGTTATTGCCTGTGAGCGGTCGGGTATGAGGCTGGTCACTTATACGGACGCCAATGGCGTTGACCGTGCCGGTGCACTGCTCGACCAGGACCGCCAGGTGCTCGATCTGCAATCGGCCTATCGGGTGATGCAAGGGGGCGACAGCGCCGCTCTGGGTAGCATCCTTGCGTTGGTCGAAGGCGGTGATGCGGCGCTGGAGCTGGCCCGCGCCCTGGTAGCCAAGGCGCCCTCGGCGGCTGTGCTGGAGCGCTCTGCGGTCAAGTTGCGAGCACCAATCCAGCCACCACCGCAAATGCGCGATTGCTCCTGTTTCGAACTGCACCTGCGCCAGAGTTTTGCCGCCGCCCGGCGTGCCCGAGCGCTGCGTACCGACGATCCCGAAGCGACCTTCAAGGCCATGAATACGCGTGCCGACGACCGAGTGATTGAGACCTTTAACAAGCAGCCCATCTACTACAAGGGCAACCGCTTTGCCGTGGTGGGCATCGACGACGAGTTCCAGTGGCCCAGCTTCAGCTGCGCGATGGATTTTGAGCTGGAGTTCGGCTGTTACATTGGCAAGCGAGGCAAGGACATCAGTCGTGAGGCCGCTGGCGCGCACATCGTCGGTTACACCATTTTCAACGACATGAGCGCCCGCGATGCCCAGGCTCTGGAAATGCCCGGCATGCTCGGCCCAGCCAAGAGCAAGGACTTCGACACTGCCAACATCATGGGCCCATGCCTGGTGACTGTGGATGAACTGGGAGACCCCTACGACCTTAACATGGTGGCGCGGGTCAACGGCGAGGAGTGGGGGCGTGGCAACACCCGGGACATGCGCTGGCGATTTGAAGACGTGATCGCCCATGTTTCGCGCTCCGAGACTCTATACCCCGGCGAGTTCCTGGGCTCGGGCACGGTGGGTAACGGCTGTGGCCTGGAGCAGTTGCGTTACCTCAAGCCTGGCGATGTGGTCGAGCTGGAAATCGACGGTATCGGCATGCTGCGCACCCAGGTTGGCCGCAAGGCGGCTACTGAGGCCTGACACTGAACCGCCAAGGGTCTACTTTTTTGAACGTGAATTAAGTGTACAAAAATTAATAAAGTGTCTTATATTTCGTTGCGGGCCCGCCGTGACACCCTGAGCAGGAGGCAATCATGCTAACAAGAACAAGCCCCGTATTGTCTGATGGAACCAAGGTCTCGGACCTCATTTATCCCAACACTCGCGAAGTGCAGATGCGCGTGCTGTCCGACCGTGAAATCTACGAGCTGGAGATGGAAAAGATCTTCGGCAAGATCTGGGTACTGCTGGGCCATGAAACGGAGATCCCTAACGCCGGGGACTTCATGGTTCGCGACCTGGGTTCTGACTCGGTGATCGTCGCCCGTGGCAAACAAGGCGAGGTGTTCGTCACCTTAAACGTGTGCCCGCACCGCGGCATGCGCATCACCACCGCCGATTGCGGCAACACCCAGATCCATAAATGCATCTACCATGGTTGGGCATTCCGTCCGAACGGGGATTTCATCGGTTCGCCGGTGGAGCGCGAGTGCATGCACGGCAAGATGATGCCTAAAGAGGAGCTGGGGCTGAAAAAGGCGCGGGTCACGTTGTATGGCGGCCTGGTGTTTGCCACCTGGAACACCGAGGGGCCGTCCTTCGAGGAGTTTCTGGGCGACGCTAAGTGGTACTACGACATGCTGTTCTGTCGTTCCGACAAGGGCATGGAAGTGCTCGGTCCGCCTCAGCGCTTCATCGTCAACGCCAACTGGAAAACCGCTGGCGAGCAGTCCGCCGCGGACGGCTTCCACACCCTGACCCTGCACCGCTGGCTGGGCGAGGTGGGCAACTATGCGAAGAAGGGCGAGGGTGAAGCCGCCGACCTGAGCCCGGAAATGATCGGTGTCGAGATCAGCTCGCCGCATGGCCATGCCCTGCGTTGCATCGACCTAGCCCGCAAGATCAAGCGCCTTACCGGCCTGGACCCGGCCGAGCTGAGCGTGCAGCAGAAGCTTGAAGCACTGCCACCTGCCGGCATGACCGCCGGGATGGTCGAGCAGCTGGCACGCAACCTGAGCGACGAGCAGTTGCAGGTGCTCACCAGCATGCCTCCACAAGTGGGTGGAATGTTCCCGAATATTCTTTTTGGGTTTGTCTACATTCCACAGCCCGACGGCAGCGTCGTCGGTTCCATGACCCTGCACGCCTATGTGCCGCAAGGCCCTGACAAGTTGGAGTTCGTCAACTGGGTGTTCGCCGAGAAGGACGCGCCACCAGAGCTGCGAGACAAGATGCTCAAGCAGACCATTCAACTATTCGGCACCTCCGGCATGGTCGAGCAGGATGACTCCGATACCTGGCCGCACATGACGTTGGCCGCCAAGGGCGCGATGGGGCGTAAGAGCACCCTCAAGTATCAGGCCTGCTACGAGACGGGTGCGCCTGAAGGCTGGCCCGGCCCGGGCATTGTCAACGAAGGCTTTACCAAGGACGACACGCAGTGGCACTGGTGGCTGTACTGGCACGAACTGATGACCGCCGCGGATGAGGCATGAGCATGGGGGTGGCTCGCTTTTCGAAGCGGCCCTTGTGCTGTCGCCTCAACTCGTCACCCTTCAAGTAGAAGAACAACAATGAGGAATTGCTCATGACGCAGGTTCAGCAACGCGGCGTGGAGGAGATCCAGCCTGGCTCCCCGGTCGGCACACGGCGAGTACCGGTGGGGTCGGCGCTCTACAACGACGTGGTGACCTTCCTTTTCGAGGAGGCCACCTTGCTCGACCAGATTCGCCTTCAGGAATGGGCCGAGCGCCTGGACACCGACCTGGTTTACACCGTGCCGCTGCGCCAAACGCGCCTGGCCTCGGAACTTAAGACCACGATCGTGCGCAGCGTGCAGCACTACCACGACGACTACCGCTCGATGATGGGGCGCATCCTGCGCTTGTCCGGCAAGAGCGCCTGGGCAGAAGACCCGCCTTCGCGTACCCGCCGGCTGGTGACCAACGTGTTCGTGGAGGAAACGCAGAAGCCTGACGAGTTCGTGGTCACCAGTTACCTGTTGCTCACGCGCAGCCGTTTCAAAGACCACCACGTGGACATCATCAGCGGTGAGCGGCGCGATGTGCTGCGCCTGGGGGCGGCCGGGTTCAAGCTGGCGCGGCGCGAGGTGATTCTGGACCAGGCGGTGCTGGGCACCCCCAACCTGGCCATCTTCCTCTAAAGCGTCGTGTAAAGGCCACGCGGCGTGTCACGCCGCGTGGTCACCGGGCATGGCACGCAGCCACGCCTGGTCCTGGGCGCACAATGCCTGTGGGTTGTTGCTGAAATCCAAGGTCGAGCCCTGCATACGCAGTGCCTGTTCGGCGCGGGCCGGTTGCTGGCTGTAGCAGCGACCGCTGCTGACGGCGTGGGCTTGTTCGTCGAGGTTGTAGGCGCGCCCCATCGATATAAGCGTGCAACGGCGCAGAAGCAGCGACGCTTCGGCGGTGTCTTCGCTGAGTGTGCCCAGCGCCCAGCGCGCCATCCCTTCGCGAAGGTTGACCCCTGCAAAGGGTGGCGGCCCTTCGATCATCGTACCGTTCACTTCCCAGCTCAGGACCTGCCCGCTGTTGCAGCTCAGACTGGCGCGGGTATGCCCGTCGATACGTGCGCCGACCTGGATCTCGTAGCGCCGCTCGCCGGCGCCGCGGGCGGCGCGCGCAATAGCCAGGCCGGCCAGGTCGAGCAGGTGGGTGCATTGATGGCTGGCGTCAGTGTGCCGGGTGACCGAATGCGCAATGCGCGCCAGTGGCATGCCTACCAGTGCCTGCAGTTGGTCGCCAGCCTGCGGGCACAGCGAATAGGGGTAGCGCAGCGCTTCGCCACCGACGGCCGTGACATGGCCGGCTGTGTGGCTGGCCCATACGCGAAAGTGGTGAAAATCATCTTCCAGGGCCGCACGAACGTGGTCTGCGTGGGCAATGATGTCTACGCGGCGTCGAAATACAGTCATCCTGGTGTCCTTTTGCAAAGGGTGTAAGGGGTCGCTGAAATCGGCTATATTTGAACACTAAATACTTTAATGTTCACTAAAAACAAGAAAAGGAGCGGTTATGGCCCTGCTGAACGAACAGGTCGCGCTGATTACCGGCGCAGGGGGCGGAATCGGCCGAGGCATCGCGCTGAACTTCGTCAGAGAGGGAGCTGCGGTGGTGGTCGCAGAACTGGATGAAGCCAGCGGGGAAGCGGTGGTAGCGGATCTCAAGGCGCTTGGCGCCAGGGCGGTGTTCATTCGCACGGACGTCTGCAGCAAGGCCGATATCGAAGCCGCGGTGCAACTGGCTGTAGACGAGTTCGGTGGCCTGGACATACTGGTTAACAACGCGTTTGCGCCCACGCCCAACGTGTTGCTGGAAGACAAGACCGATGCGATGCTCGCGCAGACACTGGGTTCGACCGTGTGGGCAGCCTGGTGGGCGATGAAGGCGGCGCTCCCGCACATGAAGGCGCGCGGGGGCGGCAAGATCATCAACTTCTACTCGATCGATATCGAGATCGGTGCCTGGCTGCATGGCGACTACAACACAGCAAAATCGGCCATCGTGGGGCTGACCCGCAGCGCGGCCTCTGAATGGGGGCGCTTCAACATTCGCACCAACGCCATCGCGCCCACCGCGATGGGCGCCACTTTCCACAAGCTGGCGGCAGAGAACCCGGGGTTCGCTGAAATGTCTGCTTCCATGCGCCCGCTGGGGCGTTGTGGCGAGCCTGAGGCCGATATCGGTCCGGTGGTGGTGTTCCTGGCCAGCGAGATGTCGCGCTTCATTACCGGCGAAACCATTCACGTCGACGGCGGTCTGCACCTGCCTGGCTACAACTCTCGGCCCAAAGGCATCCCCGTGCGCGAATACTGAAACCAAAAAAAAGCGCGGCTAGTGCCGCGCTTTTCGCGTGCTGGGTGAAGCGGCTACTTCTTGGCAACGCTGATCGAGGTAGTCTCGAGGTCCCAGGTAGTAGAGGTTTTGCCTTCGTCGCGCAGCAGGTATTTCAAAACACGGCCCTGTGGGTTCTTCGGCAAGCTGGGGCGAAACTCGATGTAGCGGGGTAGGGCGTAGTAGGGCACCGTCTCCACGGCCCAGTGAAACAGGTCTTCGGGGTGCAGCGTGGCGCCTTCATGCAAAACTGCAGTGACCTTCACGTCATCTTCGCCTTTGTCGGACGGCACCGCATGTACCGCCACTTCGGCCAGGGCAGGATGCACGCCGAAGGCCGCCTCCATCTCGAAACTGGAGATGTTTTCTCCACGGCGTCGCAGATAGTCCTTTTTGCGGTCGACAAAGTAGAAGAAGCCGTCATGATCGAACTTGCCGATGTCGCCAGTATGGAACCACATGTTGCGCATCAGCTTCTGGGTGTCTTCCGGCCGGCGCCAGTAGCCCTGGAACATGATGTCCGGGCGCAGTGGGCGTACCACGATTTCACCGGCGGTATCAGGGGGGACTTCCTGGTCAAGGTCGTCGACAATGCGTACATCGAAGTCGGCAATGCGTTTGCCCGAGGAGCCGGGCGCTGCATATTCGCCGGCTGCCAGCGAGGTGATCACGCAGGCTTCGGTCAGGCCATAGCCGTTGCCACCCACCAGCGGCGTGCCGAAGCGTTCGCGCCAGATCTTCTTGGTTTCTTCGGTATAGGGGTTGCCGCGAGCGGTGTGTATCTGCCCGACGCAGCGCAACATGGCCTCGTTGTCTGGCGCCTGTGCGAGGAGCCCTCCCATGCCGCCGAGAATCGAGGCGATAGTGGCGCCCGAGCGTTCCACTTCCGGCCAGAAGCCGGACACCGAAAAGCGCGGCAGGATGGCGGCACGTGCACCCACCAGAATGCTGGCGATGATCGACACGCACAGGGCATTCATGTGGAATAGCGGCAGCGGTGTGATGGTGACGTCATCGGCACTAGCAGGTCCGGCACGCAATTGCAGGCGGGCCAGGTTACACATGAAGTTGTAGCTGATCATGCAGCCTTTGGACGGGCCGGTGGTGCCCGAGGTGTAGATCAGGCAGGCGAGATCGGAAGGTTGCGGCTTAGTGGCCAGCGGGGTGGCGTCCTGGCCGCGATAGCTGTCCAGCGCGGTAATGCGGATCGCGCACTCGGGCACGCTGTCGGGGGTACCGCGGTGCAAAATGTGGCGCACGTCATGCAGCTGTTCTGCCAGCGGTGTGATGCGCTGCAGGTAGGCAGCTTCGCAGATCACCAGCGAGGTGCCAGTGTCAGCGATCTGGTGGCGCAGAAACTCGCCCTTAAGTGCCGTGTTGATCGGCACGCTTACCGCGCGCAGCTTGTTGATGGCCAGCCAGGTGATGACCGCATCGATATTATTGTCGAGCATGGTCAGTACAGTTTCACCCGGCTTAATGCCGAGCGACGCCAGGGCGTTGGCCATTCTTGTCGAAAGTGAATCAACATCACCGTATGTGTATAACTCTCCGCTGAAATCCAGCAGGATTCGCTCCGGATGCCTTGCCACTGCACGGTCTAGCGCATCAATGACAGTGTCTCGTTCTCCTACCGCCCAAGTGTCTGGATTCCCACTGCTACCCATGAATTTTCTCCGTTTAGGCCCCGAAACTGCTGGTCTGCCTGGTTTTTGTTTTAAATAGAGAACCTGATTCTAAATGCAAAATCCAAAATTGTCTTTAGCATAAAGTTGAACATATACGATTATTTGTGCGCAGATTCTGTGCTAACGTTGCCTCATCATTACTCTCCACGAGCCTGCAAGTCCATGCCAAAAAATGTAACTCAGGTGGCTGAAGCGCCTAAGGCCGCTGCCAAAACCAGGAAAAAAGCCGCACCTGACGCCCCTGCGAGCGGCCCCAAGGCCGTCAACACCGTCGAGCGGCGCAATGGCCCGGCAGCGGCAGTCAATAAGGTCAAGCCCAACCGCCGTTCGGAAGAAACCATCGCCAACATCCTAAAGGCGACCGAAGAAGTGGTGCTGATGTCGGGCGCCGATCGCATTTCCATTCTCGATGTGTGCCAGGTCGCGGGTGTATCGCGCGGGACCTTTTACCGCTATTTCTCTTCCCAGGAAGACCTGCTGGACACCTTCTCACGGCACAAGCGTGAAAGCTTCCACACCTCGTTGTCGCAGGAGCTGGGCCACACCAGTGATCCGGAAGCGCGGCTGAACGCATTGTTCGCCTACCTCGACAACTACCTTGAGCAAAGCCGTGCGCGGCGCCTGCTGGTGGTGGCGCCAGACTATGCGCTGGGATTCTTTCGGCGGATTTTCCACGACTCGATCGTGCGTTTTCAGGATGGCCTTGGCATTGTCTTTGATGACTGGGACGACCGCCTAGGCGTACGCCTGGATCGGGAGCTGATCTGCGAAATGATCATTCGCTATGTGTTGAGTGAAATCTTGGTGCCGGAGGCGGCGGGGCGCCGACTATTCCCGGTACGCGTGAAAAAGCTGCTTGGCGCACTGATCATGGGGTCTACCTCGCGCACCCGCCGCTGATACCTTCTTTCGACATTCTGTACACCTAAGCCCCCGTCAGTCGGGGGTTTTTTGTGGGTTGTCGAAATTCCTCTTCCTCATTTTTGCGCTTGTTGGTCAGTTCAAGCCCTCTTTCCTAGGTTGGGGGCAGGCTCTGCCTCGAGGGTTTCAGGATGGCTTGAAAATAATGTGAACAGAATTTTGATTTCTGCTCAAATTAATTTTAAGCTCTGGCCTAGTAGCGAGCCTTGCTGTTCCCCTTCCCGCGTCGGTTGACCGTGACCACGCAAAGGCACCCCGCTGCAAACCAACAAAAAAGTGCCAACTTCGAGGTACCTGCACATGCTTATCGATCTGCACGCTCACGCACCCCATCCGGGTTACTACAACCAGCACCCGCACTGGGGGCCGTTCTTCGAACAGCACGCCGATGGCGATATCAAGCTGCGGGTGGGGGAATGGATTCTGGGGCTCGGTTCGCCTGAGCGTAAGGCGGCCGTGCGTTCTGGCAACGGCCCCAAGCTTGAAGAGTACTTCGCGCGCTGGGCGGATCCGAAAGTCCGCCTGGCCGGGATGGATGCGGCAGGGCAGAACCTGCAGGTAATCTCGGTGCCGTCGCACTGCTACATGTACTGGACCGAGGCCGAGTTCGCCGTACCATTTGCACGTACCGTCAACACGACGCTGGCTGAGTACTGCTCGGCGGCCCCGGACCGTCTGATGTTCTGGGCCCACGTGCCGTTGAACGCGCCCGAGGCGGCCGCCGCCGAACTGAGCTATGCCTGTACCGAGCTGGGGGCCAAGGGCATGGTGGCAGGTGGTGCCAACTTCGGCGGCCTGGAGTTCGATTCTCCGGAGCTTGACGTGGTGTGGCGCACCCTCTGCGACCTGGACCTGCCGATGTTCATCCACGGCTACAATCAGTCGGTCACCTGGGGCAAGAACGCCAACGACGACCGTTACGAAACCACCGCCATCGTCGGCATGCAGTACGACGAAAGTCGCTGCTTCTGGAACCTGATCTGCGGTGGCGTGCTGGACCGCTTCCCCGACCTCAAGGTTTACATCACCCACGGCGGCGGCTACGTGCCGTATCAGCTTGGGCGTCTGGCCAAGACCAACGAGAACCTGGACGTCAAATACAACAAGAAGCCGTTGCTCGACTACATGAAGAACTTCTACTTCGATGTCGAATTGCACGAAGTGCCGATGCGCCAGGCGTTGGTCGATATCATCGGTGCCGACCATGTGCTGTACGGCAGCAACTTTGGCGGCAGCGATGCGGTGCGTCATGACCTGACCCATGGCCTGAAGCTTTCGGATGCCGATCTGCGCAAGATCCGCTATGAGAACGCCTGCCGCCTGCTGCATCTGGATCCCACCAAGCTGGGCAAGGTAGGTGCCTGATGAAGCTGGCACGCTGTGAGCACCCAGCAGTCGGTATTTTCTGGGCTGTGGTAGATGTCGCCCAGGATCAGGTAACTCCTATTTCCGGCGACTTCAGGGACTGGGCGCCGGGCGTGGCGGCTGGGCGGGGTATCAGCTCCGTCCGGCTCGCCGGCCCGGCGCTGGCGCTGTCGAAAGTGCGTTTGCTTCCACCGATCGAACCGATCAATCGGGTAGTGGTGGCGGGCGCCAACTATGCCAAGCACCTGGTGGAGTTCGGATTGAACGCACCGGCGCAGCCGGTCGCATTCCTCAAGGCCTACGGTGCGTTAATCGGCGCCAGGGATCCAATACGCTTTCCACCCTTGACCGAAGAACTCGACCACGAGGTTGAACTGGTGGCGGTGATCGGCACGGGCGAGATCGACCTTGAAAACCCGCTGGCCTGCGTGCTCGGCTACACCGTCGGCAACGACGTGAGTGCGCGTGACCTGCAGCGCAGCGGGCCGCCCGGCATCGGCATGGACCTGTTCGCCGCCAAGAGCCAGGACCAGACCACGGGCCTCGGCCCGTGGATCGTCACTAAGGACGAGTTTGCGCAAGGCTCCCCGCGGTTACGCCTGACCTTGAAAGTGAATGGCGAGATTCGCCAGGACGGGTCCACCGCGGAGATGACCTGGGACGTGGGGCAGTTGATCCGCTTCGTGCAGCAACGCTCCAGCTTTGCCACGGGCGACGTCCTGTTCACCGGCTCGCCGGCGGGCGTCGGCATGGGTACTGGCCTGTATCTCAAGGAGGGCGACGTGGTTGAGGCCAGCGTCGAAGGCATCGGCACATTGCGAAATGTAGTCGGCAAAAAACCGCAGCTAATCGAGAACCACACATGAACGCCAACAACAAAGAGAAAGTAGTGGTCGTGGGTGCAGGGCTGATGGGCACCGGCATCGCACATGCGTTCGCCAATTCCGGTTTCGTCACCGTTCTGGTCGATACCAATGCGGCTTCGTTGACCCAGGCGCGGGCCAGTATCGAAAAAATCCTTGGCGATGGAGTGCGCCTGGGCAAGGTCGGCGAGGAACACGCACAGCGCTCGCTGGTCAACCTACTGACCACCAGTGACCTGGACGAAGCTGCCAGCGGTGCGAACTGGCTGGTGGAAACTGTCTCCGAGCAATTGGCGGTGAAGCAGGCGGTCATCCGCCAGGCTGCTCCGCTGCTGGCCGCCGACGCCATCATTGCCACTAACACCTCAGCTCTGAGTGTGACCGAGATCGCCACGTCGGTAGATGTCGCCGAGCGGGTCATCGGCATGCATTTCTTCAACCCGGTGCACAAGATGAAACTGGTGGAGCTGGTGCGTGGCCTGGCCACCAGCGACGAGGTGGTGGTGCGCACCCGCGCATTGTGCGATCAGATCGGCAAAACCTCGATCATTGTCAATGAATCGCCGGGGCTGACCACCAGCCGGATGTCGGCGCTGTTGGGCAACGAAGCGATGTGGATGCTGCAGGAAGGCACCGCTACCGCAGAGGACATCGATACCGCATTACGGTTGGGCTTCAATCACCCGATGGGACCGTTGGAGCTGGGTGACCTGACTGGCTGGGACACGCGGCTTTCGGTATTGCGCTATTTGCACCAGACGTTGGGCGAGAAGTTCCGTCCCTGCCCCCTGATCATCAAGATGGTTGCGGCCGGCCGCCTCGGACGCAAGACAGGGCAGGGCGTGTATCGCTATGTTGATGGCAAGCAGGTCCCGGGGTCCGGGCTCAAGGCGAGTGCACTATGAGCGACGTCGTCATCGTTGATGCGGTGCGTACTGCCATTGGCAGGTTTCGCGGCAGCCTGGCGGGCGTGCGCGCCGACCATCTAGGCTCGCTGGTAATCAGTCGCTTGCTCGAGCGTGTCGATGTTGCTCCCGAAAAAGTCGAAGATGTGATCTTCGGCTGCGTGACCCAGATAGGCGAGCAGTCGGCCAATATTGCTCGCACCGCGCTGTTGGGGGCTGGCTGGCCGGTCGGCATTCCCGGCCTGACTATCGACCGCAAATGCGGCTCTGGTGAAGTGGCGGTGCATCTGGCCGCTGGCGCAATTGCCAGCGGTGCGGCGCAGGTTGTCGTGGCAGGTGGCGCGGAAAACATGAGCCGCGTACCTATGGGCAGCAACCGTGACCTACATGGTGAGGCCTTCGGCTGGATGGCGGCGCAGCACTATGAGTTGACCAGCCAAGGTGAAGCGGCCGAGCGGATCGTCGACAAATGGTCGCTCACCCGCGATGCCCTGGATGATTTTGCCTTTGCTAGCCACCAGCGCGCCGCCGCTGCGTGCGACGCCGGGTATTTCGACAATGAAATCATTCCGGTCGTGGTCGATGATCTGAAGGAGCGATCCCTGATCGAGCCTGATGGTGTGTTGCGCCGGGATGAAACCATTCGGCGGGATACTTCGCGGGAAAAGCTGTCGACCCTCAAGACCAGTTTTCGTCCAGAGACGGGGCGCATCACCGCCGGCAATTCGTCGCAGATTTCCGACGGCGCCGCCGCGCTTCTGCTGATGAATGCGGACACGGCGAAAAAGCTTGGGCTCAGGGCAAGGGCACGCATCCGTGCTTTCACCACGGTCGGCTCCGATCCCACCTTGATGCTAACCGGGCCGATCGCCGCCACTCACAAGGTGCTGGCAAAGGCGGGGTTGAACCTCGATGACATCGACCTGTTCGAGGTCAACGAAGCCTTCGCCTCAGTGCCGCTGGCCTGGATGTTGGAAACCGGCGTGCCTCACGACAAGTTGAACGTCAACGGCGGTGCCATTGCCCTGGGGCACCCTCTGGGGGCCAGTGGCGCGCGTCTGATGACCACTTTGCTCAATGAGCTCGAGCGCCGCGGTGACCGCTTCGGCCTGCAGGCCATCTGCTGCGCTGGCGGCATGGGCACCGCCACAATCATTGAACGGCTCGATTGAAGTGGCCCGCCTGCCTCTGGTTGCCCTGAGCGACATGCCGCCCGCGTTGCGGGACGCCGTCGACCGCGGGCAGCGCAGCCGCATGCTCAGTTCCATCACCCCGGTTCAGGTCTGGGCGCACCGCCCGGCGGCTGCCCTGGCCTGGCTGGGGCTGATGGAGTGCCTGCATAGCGACAGCCAGCTATCCGAGCGCTTACGCGAGTTGGTACGCCTGAAGATCGCCAGCATCACCACCTGCCGGGCCTGCCAACTGGCGCGTAAGTCGGACACCGTCACCGAACAGGACATCGCCTGCATGGCGAGCGACGACGCCCGGTTCAGCCCCGAGGAAAGGGCGGCGTTGACTTACGCCGAGTTGTTTGCCAGCGATTACCTGGCGATCGACGACCGGCATTTTAGCCAGCTCGCTGCGTATTTTTCTGCCGCACAGATAGCTGAATTGGGTATGTACTGCGCTCTGATGCTGGCGGGCGGGCGTATGACGCTGGTGCAGCAAGCGTATTAAAGGCGGACATGAATCAATTTTAGTATCCATAAAACCAGTATTTGTTCATTTGTACTCGAGTAGGGCCTGGCATCAAACCCCATAGAGGGCCCATACCAAAAACTCATTAAAAATAATGACAATAAAACCGGAGATGATCATGTCCACACCGGCACAAAGCGATC
The DNA here is from genome assembly GCF_002478435.1 of Pseudomonas sp. UBA7500. Classification (NCBI taxonomy): domain Bacteria; kingdom Pseudomonadati; phylum Pseudomonadota; class Gammaproteobacteria; order Pseudomonadales; family Pseudomonadaceae; genus Pseudomonas; species Pseudomonas sp. UBA7500. The sequence goes on from NZ_DLNW01000020.1 coordinate 140,137, forward strand.
TGACCAAGGCATTTTCCGACGTAGCCAGCAATTACCGTGGTACCAATGATATCGACCTGCATGCGACCTATCGCGACATGCGCGCCAATTCCCCTGTACTGCAAGACAACTTCATGGCGCGCCTCGGGGTGCCATCCATCGCCGGGCTGGACGCCGCACGGCCTACCTTCACATTGTTCAAGTACGACGACGTGATGGCTGTGATGCGCGATGCTGGCAACTTCACCAGCGGCTTTATCGCCGAGGGTCTGGGCGCCTTTTTCGACGGTTTGATACTGACCGCGATGGATGGCGAGGCGCACAAGAACATCCGCAGCCTGCTGCAACCGGTGTTCATGCCCGATACCGTCAATCGCTGGAAAGAAACCAGGATTGACCGGGTGATTCGTGAGGAGTACCTCAAGCCCATGGTGCCGGCAAAGTCGGCCGACTTGATGGACTTCGCGCTGTATTTCCCCATCCGTGTGATCTATTCGCTGATCGGTTTCCCGGAAGACCGGCCGGAGCAGATCGAGCAGTACGCGGCCTGGGCGTTGGCGATCCTGGCGGGTCCTCAGGTTGACCCGGAGAAGGCCGCGGCGGCGCGTGGCGCGGCGATGCACGCCGCACAGGCGTTGTATGACGTGGTCAAGGACGTAGTAGCCGATCGCCGCGCGCAGGGCGGTACGGGCGACGACCTCATCAGTCGCCTGATCCAGGCCGAGTACCAGGGCCGATCCCTGGACGATCATGAAATCGCGACCTTCGTGCGTTCGCTGCTGCCGGCGGCCAGTGAAACCACCACCCGTACCTTCGGCACCCTGATGTCGCTCCTGCTCCAGCACCCTGAAGTACTGGAGCGGGTGCGCAATGACCGCAGCCTGGTGAACAAGGCCATCGATGAAGCAGTGCGCTTCGAGCCCGTGGCTACCTTCAAGGTGCGCCAGGCCGCCAAAGACCTGCAGATCCGCGGTGTACCTATCCCGCAAGGGGCGATGGTGCAGTGCATTGTCAGCTCCGCAAACCGCGACGAAGACGCCTTCGAACACCCCGACGTATTCGACATCGATCGCAAACCGAAGCCTTCGTTCGGCTTCGGCTTCGGTCCGCATATGTGCATCGGCCAATTCGTGGCCAAGACCGAGATCAACTGCGCGCTGAACGCGATTCTCGACCTGATGCCCAACATCCGCCTAGACCCGAGCAAGCCCGCGCCGCAGATAATAGGCGCGCAGCTGCGCGGTCCGCATTACCTGCATGTGCTGTGGGATTGAAGCAGCCCCTGGTCGTCGCTGATAGCCTTGCATTCGACTAAATATGAACACAAACAAAAAAAGTGTTTAATTTTAGTCGAATCTGCTCTATGCTTCATTCACAACAACAAGCCCGAATGCGAAGGGGATAGCCATGAAAGTTGAAGATCTGATTCTCGTCAGTGTCGATGACCACGCGATTGAGCCGCCCAATGCCTTTGCCCGCCATATGCCGGCCCGCTTCAAGGGGCGCGAGCCGCATGTGGTCAAGAAAGGCGAGCGCGACGTCTGGGTGTTCGAGGAGCAGGCCACCGGCTACATGGGCTTGAACTCGGTAGTCGGCCGGCCGAAAGAGGAATACGGCATGGAGCCGCTGGGCTACGACCAGATGCGTCGTGGCACCTGGAACATCAAGGACCGTGTCGACGACATGAACGCTAACGGCGTACTGGGCTCCTTGTGCTTCCCCACCTTCCCGGGCTTTGCCGGCCAGCGCTTTCAAGTGCACGGCGACCGCGCCGTGTCGCTGGCTGCAATCCAGGCCTATAACGACTGGCACCTGCACGACTGGTGCAACGCCGCTCCGGGCCGTTTCATCCCGCTGATGATCGTACCGTGGTGGGACATGAAGGCCGCCGCCGCTGAAGTCGAGCGCCTGGCACGGCAAGGCGTGCATGCCATTTCGCTGTCGGATAACCCGGCCATCCATGGTTACCCGTCGATTCACAGCGACTATTGGGACCCACTGTGGAAGGCCTGTAGCGACAACAAGGTGGTCATCTGCTGCCATATCGGTACTGGCGTGAAAGCGAATCATGCGTCTGACATGTCGCCTATTGATGCCTGGATCACGTCCATGCCTATCTCCATCGCCAATTCGGCGGCCGACTGGATCTGGGCGCCAATGTGGAAGAAATTCCCCGACCTGCGCATGGCCCTGTCCGAAGGGGGCATCGGCTGGGTCCCCTATCTGCTAGAGCGTGCTGACTTCACTCACCGCCATCACAACGCCTGGACCAACTCCAACTTCGGCGGGAAGATGCCTAGCGATATCTTCAACAAGCACTTCATCACCTGTTTCATTGAGGACAATTTCGGCCTCAAAAACCTGGATTTCCTCAACGCCGACATGGTTACCTGGGAAAGCGATTACCCACACTCCGACTGCACATGGCCCAACTCGCCGGAAACCGCCTGGGAAGGGCTGCAACACCTCTCCAAGGACGTCATCGACAAAGTCACCCATCTGAATGCGATGCGCGAGTTTTCCTTCGACCCATTCTCCATCCACGGTCGCGAAAACTGCACGGTGGGTGCGCTGCGGGCCCAGGCCACACACGTCAGCATCGAGCCCGCCCTAGGCCTGGGCGGCGCCGACCATGGACGCCATGACAACAAGCCTGTCACCTCCGGCGACATCAATGCGATGTTCGCCCAGGCTGACGCGCAAACCGCGTTGTAAGTCGCCCACCTTGCTTCAGGTGTCGCGCATCGGCGGCTGAAGCAAGGGGGCGGTTCTGTGGTCGCCTCAAGCGGGGCGATTGCGCCTGTGTTCAGCGTTAGAGAGCGCATATGGCCATCAGTCAATTCAGCTACAACTCCATCCCTCCCGAGGCCGAGGCGCTTCGCGCCGACGTCCGGGCATTCATTCAGGCCCATCTGGCCGATTATCCACCGACCTTGCGTGCCCATTCCTGGATGGGCTTCGATACCGAATTCAGTAGGCAGCTGGGCGCCCGTGGCTGGGTCGGCATGGCATTGCCCAAAGCCTACGGTGGCGCGGCGGCGGGGCCATTTGCGCGTTATGTGGTCATCGAGGAACTGCTGGCTGCCGGTGCGCCGGTCTCGGCCCATTGGATTGCCGACCGCCAGAGCGGGCCGCTTATCAACCGCTTCGGTACCGAGCAGCAGAAGCAGCGCTATCTGCCTGCCATCTGCCGGGGTGAAAGCTACTTCTGCATCGGCATGAGCGAGCCCAATTCCGGCTCGGACCTGGCCTCGATCAAGAGCAATGCGCTACGCGAGGGCGACAGCTGGCTGCTCAATGGGCAGAAGGTCTGGACCACCAACGCGCACCATTCGCAATACATGATTGCGCTGGTGCGCACCGGCGAAAAACAGGCCGCGCGTCACGAGGGTATGTCGCAATTCATCGTCGACCTGAGCCTGCCAGGGATTACCATCCGGCCAATCCGCGACCTGGCCGGGGGTGAGCATTTCAACGAAGTATTCTTCGACAACGTTCGCCTACCCGCCGACGCGCTGATCGGCAGCGAAGGCAAGGGCTGGGAGCAGGTAACTGCGGAACTGGCGTTCGAGCGCAGCGGCCCAGAGCGCTTTCTCAGTTGCATGGCGCTGCTCACCAGCCTGATCGACGCGTTGGGCAAGGTGCCCGATGCCCTGCAGGCACGGGAGATCGGGCGCCTATCGGCCAGGCTACTGACGTTGCGCAACATGTCGCTGTCGGTCACCGCACAACTGGCTGCAGGGGAGCATCCGGCCTGGGCCGCCTCGTGCGTGAAAGACCTGGGCAACGTGTTCGAACAGGAACTGCCGGAAATCGCGCAGTTGCTGCTGGACACCGAGCCGCGCCAGGTCGGTGGCAGCGAATACGCACGGGTGCTGGCCTACCTGACGCAAATGGCGCCGTCTTTTTCACTGCGTGGCGGTACGCGCGAGATTCTACGCGGCATCATTGCCCGTGGCCTGGAGTTGCGATAATGCGCGAATTATTTGAGACGATGATCGAACGCCTTTTTGCCGATCTGTCCACCCCGGCCTATGTGCTTGGTTGCGAGGGCGGCGAGTGGCCAGCCGAGCTCTGGTCTGCACTCGATGAGTCAGGCTTTACCCTAGCGGGCGCCGCCGAAGCGCTAGGCGGCGCGGGCGCCAGTTGGGCGGATATCTATGTAATGGTCCGAGCCGCCGGGCGCTATTCGGTGCCGGCCCCGCTGGGCGAGGCCTTGTTGGCCAACTGGCTGCTGAGCAAGGCGGGCCTTGAAGGGCACGAAGGCGCTTTGAGCATCGCCGCCCATGCCGATTTGGCCCTGATCGATGGGCACGTCAGCGGCACCGCCCGCGCCGTACCCTGGGGGCGCAATGTAGATGCCGTGGTGGCCGTCGCCACCACCGATGCAGGTACACCGCAGGTGGTGTTGCTGCGACGCAGCATGGCCTGCGAACTCACCCCCAGCCTCAACGTGGCGGGAGAGCCGCGCGATGACCTGGTCTTCCGTGGTGCGCGCGTAGTTGCCCACGCACAGCTGCCTGATGGCCTCGGTGTCGATGTCCTGGAACTTGGCGGCGCGATGCTCCGCTCGGCGCAGACCGCCGGTGCGCTGCATGCGTTGCTGGACATGACCGCCAACTATGCGCGAGAGCGCAAGCAGTTCGGCAAGGCTATCGGGTCGTTCCAGGCGATCCAGCAACAGCTGGCGGTACTGGCCGAACAGACGGCCGCTGCCAGTATTGCCGCTGAAGCAGCCTTTTGCAAGTCCGACGACGGGCTCGCGGCATTGACCATCGCCGTAGCGAAAATCAGTACCGCCGACGCCGCGAGTGTCGGCGCCAGCATCGCCCATTCGGTACACGGCGCCATTGGCTTCACCGAGGAATACCCGCTTCACCTGCTCAGCCGACGGCTGTGGGCATGGCGCAGCGAGTTTGGCTCGGCCAGCCTCTGGAGCCAACGCCTGGGCGCACAAATCTGCCAGGGTGGCAGCGACGGGTTCTGGCCATTGTTGACCCACCACGGCAAGCAACCATTGACCGGCCTTGCGAGCAATTGACTATGACCCCTTTTCTTCAGATCGAGCGCGAGGGCGGTATCGTCACTGTGCGCATGAACCACCCGGACACCCGCAATGCCCTGACCACACCGGAGCAGATCCAGGAGTTTGTCGATCTGTGCGCCGCGTTGCGTCGCGACAAGTCCGTCAGGGTCATGGTGCTGACCGGCAATGGCAGCGCCTTTTGCGCCGGCGGCAATGTCAAGGATATGCACGAGCGTGCTGGTATCTTCGCAGGCTCGCCCTATGAGCTGCGTAACACTTACCGTGATGGCATTCAGCGCATTCCGCTGGCGCTGTACGACCTGGACATTCCGGTTATCGCCGCCGTCAACGGGCCCGCGATTGGAGCGGGCCTGGACCTTGCCTGCATGTGTGATATCCGCTTGGCATCCACCTCGGCGGTATTCGCCGAGAGCTTCGTACGCCTGGGTATCGTGCCGGGCGATGGCGGTGCCTGGTTGCTGCCGCGAATCATCGGCGTTCCCAAGGCGAGTCTGATGTCCTTTACCGGCGATACCATCAATGCGGTCAAGGCCCTGGAATGGGGGCTGGTTGAGCAGGTGTGCGCGCACGAGACCTTGATGGCCGAAGCGCGTTCGTTGGCAGGGCGCATCGCTAGCAACCCGGGGCACTCGCTGCGACTGTGCAAGCGCTTGCTGCGCGAAGGGCAGCACATGCGCCTGGACTCATTGCTCGAGCTGTCGGCGGCTTACCAATCGCTGGCCCACCACACTGAAGATCATCAAGAAGCCGTTTCGGCGTTTGTCGAAAAGCGAAATCCCGACTACCTCGATCGGTGACCGCATAAAGGCACAACCGACGGAATTTTGGAGTATTGAAGATGCGTGGCGTTTTCCGTGAAGACCACAATATGTTCCGCGAACAAGCGCGCCGGTTCGTCGATCGTGAGATCGTGCCCTACCTGCATGAGTGGGAAAAGAACGGCATTGTGCCCAAGGAGGTCTGGCTCAAGGCGGGGGAGACCGGACTTTTGTGTTCTACGGTACCCGAGGAGTACGGCGGGCCTGGCGGGGACTTCGGCCACTCGGCGGTGATGATCGAAGAACTGGCGCGTGCCAATGCAACCGCGGTGGGGTTTACTACCCACTCCGAGATCGTTGCCCCATACATTGTCGCCTACGGGAGCGAGGAGCAGAAACAGCGTTGGCTGCCCCGGATGGTCAGCGGCGAGCTGATTGGTGTGATCGCCATGAGCGAGCCAGGTATCGGCAGCGACCTGCGCTCGATGCGGACCTTGGCGCGCCGGGAGGGCGATGATTATATCGTTTCCGGGCAGAAGACCTTCATCACCAATGGGGGTAATGCAGGCCTGACGGTGACCGCGACCAAACTCGACCTCAGCGCCAAGGAGCTCACCCTTATTTGCGTCGAAGAGGGGTGCCAGGGGTTCTCCAAGGGACGGTTGCTAGAGAAGATTGGCTTGAAGGGCCAGGACACCGCCGAATTATTCTTCGACGATGTGCGGGTGCCTTCCAGCAATCGGCTCGGAGAGGAGGGGCAGGGCTTCAAGTACCTGACTCATCAATTGGCATGGGAGCGCCTGATCATCGCGATTCGCGCCGCCCAGTCGATCCAGACGCTACTGGAAGAGACGATCGAGTACACCCGGGAGCGGAAGGTATTCGGCAAGCCGGTGCTGGATTTCCAGAACACCCGGTTCAAGCTCGCCGAAGCAAAGGCTCAGTTCACCATGCTGAGAGTATTTGTCGATGATTGCCTGGCCAAGGTCATGCGCGGTGAGCTGCCCGCGGATGTGGCGGCCATGGCCAAACTGCTGGGCTCGGAGATGCAGGGCAAGCTACTTGACGAATTCCTGCAACTGCACGGCGGCTATGGGTTCATGAGCGAGTACAAGATCAGCCGAGCCTGGGTCGATGCGCGTGTTGCGAGGATCTACGGCGGTACCTCGGAAATCATGAAAGAGATTATCGGTCGCACGCTTTAGGCGCCGACGGGCAGGGCGTGGCAGTGCTACCAGTAAGGTCACCGGAGAAATGAAAACAATGAGCCTTTATCGAGCGTTCACAGGTGTTTGCTTGTGTCTTGCTTGCTTGTTCGCCATGGCGCAGCCGCCGTTGAGTGACGTCTACGATGCTGAAAGCCAGCGCGCTCGTGCACTGCTGGCGAAGGCGGTGGCCCGTTATCAGGCCAGCGGCGATAACGCCCTGGCCGAGTTCAGCCGCCAGGGTGAGTTCGTCGATGGCGAGTTGTACATCTACGTGGTCGATACCTCTGGGGTGATGCTGGCCAGCGGCGGGCCATCGGTGTCGCTGGTCGGCAAACCGGTGGTGAGCGTGCTGGACGACGACCTCAAGGCCGCGTTTCGTCAAGCTATCGAGCAGCCCGCTGATGGCACCGTGCGCAGCGCCGAGTATCGCTGGTGGAACTGGCAACATGCCAAGGTAGAGCGCAAGCGCGTGTTCTATCAACGGGTGGGCGAGCGGGTGATCTCCGTGGGCTATTACATGCCGCGCTCCAGCTTTGAACAGGCCCGTGAGCTGCTGCAGCGGGTCGTGGACCAAGTGCACAAGGACCCAAACGCGGCCTTTGCCCTCATCAACCAGCACGACAAAGAGCTCACTCAGGGTGACCTGTATGCCTTCGTGGTGGACATCAAGAGCCAGCGCTTCGTTGCCCATGGCTTCCTGCCGCGCCTGATCGGTACGGATTTCAAGTCGCTGCGTTCCACCGATGGCCAGCCGATTGGCGAGGCTATGTTGCGGCAAATGCAACAGCATGAAACCGGTGAACTCGACTACCTGTGGCGCAACCCCATCACTGGGCAGAACGAGTTCAAGAAAACCTTATTGCAGCGGGTAAACGGGTATGTGGTTGCGCTGGGATACTACAGCGGTCAGTAGGCCGGCGCATCCTAATGCGCAGATCCTTTCGATCATCTGCTTCAACTTCATCGGGTACATATGCAGCGGCTTGCCGCTGGCGGTGCTGCCGGGCTTCGTGCTTCATGACCTCGGCTTGGGCGCGGTGCTGGCCGGCGCTGTGATCGGGGTGCAGTACGTTGCTACATTGCTTGCACGGCCGCTGGCTGGCAGCGTGGCGGACCGCTTTGGGGCCAGGTGCTCGGTGCTGTGCGGGCTCGGTGGCCTGATCGCTAGCGGCCTGTTGACCTGGCTTGCGCTTACGCTGCTGGCTCCAGTGTCGCTGTGCCTGGTGCTTCTGGTGCTGGGCAGGATCATCTTAGGTCTGTGTACCGCCATGATCTCCACGCCCTGCTGTACCTGGGCGATTGGCCTGAACGGTGTGCCCAGCACCGCCAAGGTGATGTCTTGGAACGGCATCGCGGCCTATGGCGGTGTGGCGGTTGGCGCGCCGTTGGGAAGTTTACTGGGCAATACGTTCGGCATTGCCAGTGTCGGGTTGTGCAGTGCTCTGCTGGCCTTGGTATTTGTGTTCATGGCGTTGGTCAAGCGCCCAGCGCCGATAGTGGCTGGGGTACGACTGGCCTTTCATCGGGTACTGCTGGCGGTGCTGCCCAATGGGATGGTGCTCATGTGCAGCTCGGTTGGATACGGTGGGCTCATGGCATTCGTCGCACTGTATTTCGACAGCCTGGGTTGGCAGGGTGCGGCGTTTTGTCTGAGCGGGTTTGGTGCGGGTTTCATCGTGGCGCGGCTGGCATTGCCGGGCATTCTGCACCGGTTGCGCGGCTACGCGGTGGTTGCTGGCTGCCTGCTGGTACAGACGAGCGGCCTGCTGCTGGTCGGGCTGGCACCGTCGCCGACACTGGTGATCGCAGGGGGCACCCTAACTGGCATCGGCGTGTCGTGGGTCTATCCAGGGCTAGGCATGGAAATGCTGGCGATGATCCCGGCGGCTAACCGAACCTTGGCGCTCAGTGCACTTTCATTGTTTTTTGACGTCGCAGTCGGGGTGGCAGGGCCGGCGCTGGGCCTGGTTGCTGCAGGCTACGGCTACGCTTGGGTGTTCCTTTGGTCTGCACTGTTGTCAGGGAGCGCTGGGGGGCTAGTTCTTCACCTGTATTGGAAATCCAGTTCTTTCCACCGTTGAACTCAATCTTTAGGGGCAGTAGTCATGAGCAATTCCATTTACGATATTTCCTTGCAGCAGATCGATGGCACAGCCAGCACCCTTGGCCGTTATCGCGGCAAAGTTCTATTGCTGGTCAATGTGGCTTCGAAGTGCGGGCTAACCCCACAGTATGAAGGTTTGGAAAAACTCTATCAGCGCAAGAAAGACCAAGGGCTGCAGGTGTTGGGTTTCCCAGCTAACAATTTCAAGGAGCAGGAACCCGGCAGCGACACTGAAATCGCCGAGTTCTGCTCGTTGAACTACGGTATACAATTCCCGCTGTTCTCGAAGCTGTCGGTCAACGGCGAAGATCGGCACCCGCTATACGCCGAGCTCACGGCTGCGCAACCCGAGACGATTGGTGAAGGCCCATTCAGGGAGCTGCTCAAGGGCTATGGCATCGTGGCTAATAACCGCACGGACGTGCTGTGGAATTTCGAGAAATTCCTAGTAGACCGGATGGGAAAGGTTGTCGCCCGTTTCGCTCCCGATGTGGCGGCTGACGACCCACGCTTGCTCGAAGCAATCGACGCTCAGTTGGCCAGAGGGGTATAAATCTGTGCTGACAATAGGTACGGTCAAGGCGCTTCACACACACCTTGGGCACCTGCGTGCCGAGCACAGCAAGATAGCGCTGGTGGCCACCATGGGCAACTTGCACGACGGGCATATCGCGTTGGTTGAGCTGGCCAGGCAGAAGGCCGACGTCGTGGTGGTCAGTATCTTCGTCAACCCCCTTCAGTTCGGGCTTGGCGAAGATCTGGCCAATTACCCCAGAACGCTGCAAGCCGACAAGGACCGCTTGGCGGCTGTAGGATGCGATGTGCTGTTTGCACCCACCGTCGAACAGATGTACCCGGATGGAATGCAGGATGTCACTCTCGTCAGGGTGCCACGAGTTTCTCAAGGGTTGTGTGGCGCCTCGCGCTCTGGCCATTTTGATGGCATGGCGACGGTGGTCATCAAGCTGCTGAATGTTGTCCAGCCGGACGTTGCGATCTTTGGTGAAAAGGACTACCAGCAGTTAGCGGTCATCCGTGCAATGGTGCGAGACCTCAACATAGGGACGCAGATCGTGGGGGCGCCGACAGTTCGTGCCCAGGACGGCTTGGCACTCTCTTCCCGAAATGGCTATCTGAGTGAGGAGCAACGTTCGATGGCGCCGTTGCTGCACAAGTGCCTGGTGGACCTAGCGTCATTGCTAAAGCTAGGGCAGGAGGTCGGCCCCTCATTGAATGGTTGCCGACGGCGGTTAGAGGCTGCAGGGTTCGAGCTTGAGTACCTGGAGGTCAGAAACGCGCAGAGCTTGGAACCGGCGACACACGATGACGACCACTGGGTGATTCTGGTTGCGGCTCGTCTAGGTAAGACGCGGCTTATCGACAACCTTGTGGTCGATGTTCTCTTTCCAGCGGTCGTTTCCACCTTGAAGTGAGAGGCGGATTTTCTTCTACAGGAGCTACCTACCGCGTGATTACCCCTTCGATTGTACAGCTCTCTACGGGTTCAGTTGCAATTACAATCTGCGAGCGGAGAAAACGAATCATCCAGAAGATCAACCAACCAGCCTGTTCGACCTGGCTTCCTGTTTGGGAAAGAACGTATCCTTTGCGTGCTTTTGTCTTTCGCACCCAAACAGTCCAGCAGGTGTCTCCAGCGCTTACAAGCAGCGATTGCTAGCTGATCGCGAACGAAAAGTGGTTCTTCAAAGTTCTTGGTGCTGTACAAATGAAGCGAGGCATGAGTGCGTGGCCCGCTGTTGGATAGTGTTCGGTCATTTATTACATAAGCTGCTGTTCTGATGTTAGTTACCCCCTGTTCGTCTCTAGCCGATTGCTGCCCTCCCTGTAGAGGATCCTACGCTTGAAACTTTGCGTGGAAATTTGCGGTGATCGAAGCAACGCAGAATACGAAGGTTGAGGTGACCAAAAAATAATATTGCATTGAAATAAATAAGGGGCGCATGCCCCTTATCTTGAGATTAGCCAATCGGCTGAGTATTCGCTGGTTCAGCAGAGCTCAGAATAGCTATCGCAATAAATAACCCATCGGTTGGCCGTTTTTATCGAAGCAGAGAATTGCTTCACAATATCCGCCCAGCTGATCGGCATTCGATTCGCTGATCTCGGGCAACCATTTACCCAGCTCCGCTATAGGCACCTTATTGTTGTTGATGTGGCAGTCGTCATCCAGACGTGGATTACACCAAGCGGTTTTGACTTCTGGCCATTCGGACCGAGGCGTGGAAGGGCCGTTTGAAGCGGCTGATGCAGCTCCGTCTTTTTCCAGATTCCATGCTGCCCAACCACCGTTGTACCGTTTGTCGAAGGTCGAAACCAGTTCATTATTCGGGACACCGGAATCCATGTAGAACTTCATAAGCAGGCTGCCTGCTTTTGCGTAGGAAACTTGGTGGGTTGTATTGATGTGGTATGCGACTGGCTTGCCATCAGTACTGCTACCTATGCGATACCATATCGAGAGCTGGAACGGTGTATCCTCTTTCCAGTTGCCAACCTCCGCACCTCGAACTCGACAACTGCCACGTTGACACATGCCATTGACTTTATTAGTTAAACGCACATTATGTTGACGTTGCGCATCCCAGAGTTCCACGTAACGGGTACTGGTAAGCCACGTGCAGAACAGCATAGGTTGACCCGTGTGAGCTGGTCTGGTGACACAGGGGATTGCGTCGGGTAAGCCGCTCGGTGACGTTTCATCAGGAAAGAAAGCCGCAGTACCTTGGTATGCGGAAATTTCAGCGTTAGCCTGAGCACAGGACGCAAGAAGAAAAATGCCAAAGATACGTTTCATGGTTTATTTCTGACTATGGCGGGGAGAGTGGAGTAAGCAAAACGACTATTTCTTGTAAACAATCTTGAGCTTTTTGTTGACGTAGTCCTTGATGATTTCGTAGTCGGGGTTGTATGTAACCAGCGTATGGCCTACACCTGCCGCGGCCGTTAGTGTTGCAATGGTCAATGTCGCAGGTGTTGTCAGCACGCTGAATACAGCACCGAGGGTGCCGCCCTGTACCACGGTACTTTTCACATCGCTTCTGACTCGACACTTCAGTCCCTGGCTTTCAATCTTGGTTTCAACCAGTTTGATGCCTGCCATGAATTGGCCTCTGAGGCCGTGAATCTGGAAGGATGCTTTGCTTTTCACAAGAGCCTCAATCTGCGCTTCATTCAGACCGGTTACGACGATCATGGTATTTCTCAGCTCCCTGCAAGGTATGGAGATCTTCAAGAGGTCGGAAATCGACCTTTTGAGTTGGGTCTCATCTTGCAAGGCCCTTCATGTCAACAGGTTGATGCTCAACCATCCAGGTTGATCTGGAGGGTGGCATGTCAAAAATTGATTCCAAGCAGTTGGCTGAGGTCGTGGGGCAGGCGATAGCTCGCCAACGAATGCGATGCAAGCTGAGTCAAGAGCAGGTCGCGGAGCGATTAGGAATAGGCAGTGAAGCTGTTTCCCGGATCGAGCGCGGGGTCGTGATGCCTAATGTTGAGCGTCTGGTGGAACTGGCGGCGATCTTTGGCTGCGAGACAGCCGATCTACTCACCGAGGGCAGCTCGCGTCCTGAGGATCAGGCACGTCGATTACAGGCGCTGCTGACCCCGTTGAATCTGGATGATCGGGCGATGGTGCTGGAGTTCGTGGAGCGTTTGGTGGCGCGTCTAAGTCGGGGCTAAGAGCTTTTCATAATGAAAGCCCGAGCTTTCACGCTCCTGCTGGGTTGGAGCTGCCAGGGCCGCTGGCAGCTTACGTATTGCGTCTAGTTCGATGGAGCCGAGGAATCTGCTCCGCTGGGCGCCAATGTATTTACCAGGCGGCAGAAAACCCAGCACGCCAACAGCATGGCAATTAGTAGTGGCGGAAACCGCACTATTAGAAGTACCAGCAGCAGAAGAGCCACGCTACCTGCGAGGATGCCAGCGAAAAAGAGCATGGCAAGGAAGACCCGTAGCAGTTTCATCAATATGTTCTCCTCAAAATTATCCCTGTTCAGCCAGCGGTAGGGATAAGTATCAGTCGATTCATTGCGCTTCAGCTTGTACATCCAGCTTCTCGGCTAGGCTGATTTTCGACGTACGTTGAGGAAGAACGGCTGGTGCCTGGTTTTCTTCGATAGGGTAGAACTCCTCGGCGATGGCCCTAACGTCTTCCTCGCTGTCCTCGAAGGCACCATTGTCGAAGCCACGCTGTGCCGCCTTATCCAAGGCTGTCTGATCGAAACCTGCTGTTTGCCGCTGCGATTCGAGCTCGCAGGCAGCCTTTAGCGCCTCCTTCATGTCCATGCCGGCCCGTACCGTCAGGTCGACATAGAAGATCGGGGTGCCGAGGCTTTGGCGAGTCGATTTGCCACGCAGACGCAACTCCAGCGGTAGGCAGGCTAGCCGATTACCCGAGATCGCCTGGAAGTAATGCAGGCGAGCCGCCAAGGTCCGGATGCTATTGAAACCCGTGGTGCGGAACACGAAGCTGCCCAGCGGATCGTCGTCGCCAATGACCACGTTCAGCCGGCCGTAGGGCTTGCACGCTCTACCCTGGGACAGCGGACAGGCGTCGGGCGAAGGGCAAGGAAACGACTGTATGCCGTCTTGGGTGACCCGTTTGCAGGTCTCGCCATTACCGACACATAGCGGCCGTCCAGACTGTCGATCGAACAAGGTGTAGTCGGCACGGAAATTCAACTCCGGCTCGTTGAATAGCATTCGCACCGGGATGTTGCGCAGCTTGTCTCCATGGCTCTGACGCAGTTCGTCGTTGAGCGGGTGCAACAGCCAACCGTCCTTGCTCTGTACCTGAGAGGTAATGGTGAACTGATCATCTTTTTCCGGCAGGCGCTTGCCGTTTTTCTCGATGACCTTGCCGATGGAGATGCGCCCGAGAACAGGGGGCGTCAGGGCTAAGCCTTTGAGCATCGTGATTCTCCTGGAAATGAAAAAAAGCCAGCCATGCAGAGCGAACTGCATGGACTGGCCAAGGGGAGGGAAGGGTGAAGAAAATGGAATCAGCCGACCAGAAAACGCCGCGCGCCGGGTTTCAGCAGCGGGTATTTGGCCTGCAGGTAGGGCTTGTCCTGAAGCAGTTGAGCGACATCGAGGGCGACACTGTCCTTGGCTTTGCGCCAGCTGACGTAGCCGCTAGAGAACTCAGCTCGACTGGCATTACCCATGGCCTGCTGCAGAATTTGCTTGAGCTCAGCCTCGCGCTTTTCTTTATCGGCAATCGACTGGCGTACGGCTTTGAGCTCGATGAAGACGGCGCTCAGTCCGGCGTGGTTGCTGAAGTCGATGATCTGGCCGTCATCCTTCGGGTAGAGACAACGTAATGCCGCTTCGGAAGAAGCGGTGCCATTGGCTGGCGGTGGCGTATCGGTCTCCACGTGCTGCCAGAACTTACGCTCCAGTTCGATCAGGCGCGCGATGAGTTGTTCGTCCCTCTCAATTCGATGGACCTCCAGCGTCTGACCGCCAAGCAGCACCGCTACATCTGCAGCCTGCTTGCCCGTGACGGCGAGCTGGTGCATGACCTGCAACACCACATACTCGGGCACGCCTTCCTTCCAAAGGCGTGCCCCGTTTATGCCGGCTGTCTTGCATTCGAGGATCTGTACCTCGTCGGTACCGACGACCTCGCGGTCGATGTTGGCGAGCATCCAAGGCAACTCCGGATCCGGATGCTGCAGTACGGCGTTGGTGCGACGGACCTTGTGTTTGGTGCGCTTGCTGTAGTGCCAGGCCACGATGGGCTCCAGGACATTGCCCCAGTACATCGGGCTTTCTTCATCCTGGGGATCGGCCTTCGGCAGTCCGGTGTCGCGACCGGTCTTCTCCAGCCACAGCTCCAGCTGCGACTTGTATGGATTCAGCCCCACCGCAGCGGCGGCATCAGAACTGCCGATGCCTTGCTTGCGGATCTGCAGCCAGTCCAAGCGCGGCAGCTCCTTGGTGCTGACCAGGCGCAGGGCTGGGCGTTTCTTGCGAGTACTGCCGTTCAATGACATTGCTTTCATGCGGTTCACCTTGAAGACGGAAAAACGCCCGACCAGCACAACACTGACCGAGCGCGAGGGGAGGTGAGGGCGGCTTTAAGCCGCGAGTCGCAGCGCGGCATCCAAGGCGCGTTGCTTGATCTGAGCGCCTTGGCCGAACCACGCCGAGTCCATGCGGTATTCGTTGTTGCGCGCACGGCGCTCGTGGTCGACGTATTCCGTCACAGCGTTGAGCAGACCCCAAGCAGTGCCGCGGGCCGATTCGAGCTGGCTACCGCGACCACGACCTTCATACAGCTCCTGGACTTTGCGCAGGGCGCGCTCGTTCGGTAATACCTCCGGTATTGCACCGGTTGGGCTGGTTTCGCACAGCACGGACATGAAGAATCCCAAAGCCTCGTGCCACTGCACCTTGCGTTCGGCCAGCGTGCGCATTCGGTACATGAAGTCGTCCCATTGCGAGACGGCAATGCCGAGTTGTCTCTTCACGACCTTCGGGTCGAAGCGGGTGTTGTGCGGTACCTTAATCGCCCGGCTGGTGCCATCCAGGGCTATGGTCAGAGTGTTATTGCACACCACCCGCACGGTGGTCGGGGTTGCCGTGGTGGCAAGGGTGCCGTCGCACGCCGTGGCAAGCAGCAGATACCCATTGACTTGGTCGTTGCCCCTGAGCGCGGCGCCTTGTCCGGTACGCGCCAGTGCCCAGAACTTGCGACCACCTTTGAGTACGCCAGCTGTTTCCAGCTCGTATCCGGAAACTTCGGTGAGGTCGCGGTAGAACTCCAAAACTTCCCGAGGCTGCACGGTGTGGTAACGCTGCGATACCACTGATAGCGGCGCCTTGGTGTCTGAGCGGTAGAGCACCTTCTGCTCCGGGAAAGAGTGGATCGCGCCCAGGTGGCCCGTGACCTCTGATTTGAAATGCACGGGGCTTTCGAGGATCTGCCAGTCCATGCCCGCTTCACGTTGCCAAACTTCGATGGGTTGTTTTTGAGTGAGTTGATTGCCCAGACCGTGCCATGGAGTGGCGCTGGCATAGGCCATGGTTTCGACGAGATGTGCCATGTGAATGATTCCTTTGGGAGCAAGAGGGCATAAAGTGCTGCGCGAGGCGCAGCACCGTCCGGACGTTATGAGATGAGGAGAGAGGAGCCGGATCAGGTCGGTAGGTTGAAGCGATGACCGCAGAGCAGACAGAGGTTGTGAGCCAGGACGTGGCGGTCGAGCGACTCTCCGAGCTGAGCGCCGAGCGCGCAGCCGCCTACGCCGCCGGCCAGTCCGCCGAGGATGGCGCCCGACACGGTACCGAGGGTGACGCCGACAGGGCCGAGTTCTCCGCCCGGCAATCGGTAGCGCTGGGACATACCTAGTTACTCGAGTAGGTGGTAGTTACGGCAGCTGAGCGGGTCTTTTGTCGGCCCGCGACAGTTCATGCCCTTGAGTGGTGGATGGCCAGGAAAGAAAACCAGGCCCTCAGCCTCTATCGCAAATGCCAGCCTTGTATGCTCACTTTGTTTAGCTGTGCACCCCACTCAAGCCGCTGGATGGCCTGTGGCGTAACCTTGGATGCTGAGTTGAGGTCGTTGATGCCCCCAAAGCTTAACCCTGGTATCAATCAAGATTAGTGAGAGAAGATTTATGGCCAGGGGCCTCATAGGGACTTTCATGGAGGAGCTTCCGGCCGTATGTCGCGATCGAACCCATTAATAAATCGTAACAATTTGCGTGAGGCGATTACCAACAGGCCAGAGGCGTTTTTTAAGGAGGCAGATCATAATGATGTCCCTCTTGAAGCCGCCGGCTCAACCGTTACCATCACGCCCAAGGTCGGGATCCTAGATCCAATTTCCATTGCACTAAATTAAGGTGGTTTTAATGATCTGGTTTCTACAGGGTCAGGCTTCTCAGCGCGACATCATTCTGGGCGCCTTAGAGGCACTCCCTGCCGGCGTGCGCGTATTCGCATCCCATGGTGGTGACCGGCCGGAAATCACCGGTTTGGCTCACGGCAGCTTCAAGGAGCCTGAAAGCCGCGAAGAGCGCATTGACTGGGTGCTCCGCACTGCAGTCGAGAACTCGATTAAGGTGGTCTTAGCTGGTCGCGTTGGGGGCGCGTATGAGAGCCGTCGTGCGGATTTTGAGCGCGAAGGCATAACGCTTGTTACCGGCGGAATGAGCAAGCGCACTTTTGAGCTGGTTGACGACAAGGCCAATTTTACGGCCGAGGCAGAACGCGCTGGGTTGGCTTGCATCCCCGCTATCACGGTTGGAAACCCAGAGCAGCTGCGCGCGGCTTACGAAACCTTGAGTCCGACTTCAGAGGTTTGCATCAAGCCAGTTGTTGGCATCTATGGACAGGGATTCTGGCGGTTCAAGGCCGGGGTTGACCCACTCCGCTGCTTTGCGAACCCAGATGCTCGCGAAGTCGACTTCGAGACTTATCATCGGATCTACTCGGCCGGGCCAGCTCGTGAGCCGATGCTGGTGATGCCTTACCTCCCAGGGCCAGAGTGCTCTGTAGATATGGTTTGTGAGGGCGGCAAGGCAGTGGCGTATGTCGGTCGCCGGAAAGCCGGAGCGCACCAAACTTTCGAGCGAGACACGCCTGCAACCGATCTGGCTGTCGCCGCGGCTCAGCATTTCGGTTGTGACGGCATCATCAACGTCCAGACCCGCGATGGCGCCGATGGGGTGGCAAGGCTTCTTGAGATCAACCCACGATATTCAGGTGGTGTTGGCTACACCCGTGAAGCTGGTGTCAACCTGGCGGGTATCTTCGCTGCGCGCCGGCTTGGCCTCCCAGAGCCAGAGATTTCTTGGAAGGAAGGGGTGCGAATTCGGGCGATCACTGTTGCCGTTACGACCCCGGCTGGGTGATAGAATGGCCATCATTCTGGTGCCACGTGTACCAGATTCTAGATTTAAAGTTTCTGTCTACTCAGGGAGCGAGACATGCTGACGCCAGGCGCCAATATTGCACTTTCTTCACAAAAAGCATCGTGGACGCTGGAGTCTTCGCAGCAGAATGCTTTTGGCTCGACCGCAGCTGTCGCGCTGATCCCTGTTGATGACAAACGATCCCCAAGGGGGGCTGCCGCGCTCTTTCACATTGAGCAGCCCGCCTGGATGCAATGGAGTGGCAGTCGGGAGCAGGTCGGCTGCTCGCTTCAGCTCGGGAGCCTGCCTGCCGACAGTGATCGCGTTCTGCTGATCGTATACAGATATTCCAACCTCGGGCCGGTTAGCTCTCTTGGCAACCTCAAGCTCAAGGTTGATCAAACGATTTCCTACGACCTGGATACCAGCGCGTTTGGCGAGAGCGCGTTGATATTGGGCGAGTTCTATTCCCGCGGTGGACAATGGAAATTCCGGGCCATGGCAGAAGGCTCACCCTATGGCCTGGCGGCGTTTGGCCGCAGGCTCGGGGTGGAGATTGACGAAGCCAACCCTGACCATCCAGAGGTTGGGAGTCGTGACTCTCGCCCTAATGGCGGTGCAACGGCCGCCACTGGCACTGGCTTTGCTGTGTCCAGCAACGTGCTGCTGACCTGCGCCCATGTGATCGAGGGGATGTCGTCGATTGAGATCAGTTCCTTCAATGGGCGGTACCGAGCTGAGCCAGTGATGGTCGACACTTCAAACGACATTGCATTGCTCCGAGTAGATGGTGTGCCATTGACGCCCGTCCAGTTCGCCGCAACCGGCGGCTGCTCCCTGGGCGACGCAGTGACAGCGATTGGCTTCCCAATGTCGGGATTTGCTGGCGGTGGTGCGCATGTCACTCAGGGCGGCGTCTCCGCCCTGTTCGGACTGCGTAACGACTCGAGCCTCTTGCAGTTCACAGCGGCAATTCAGCCAGGGTCGAGTGGTAGTCCACTGTTCGACTCGCGGGGGAGTGTGGTCGGCATGGTTACTTCAACCGTGCCAGATGCGCAGAACATGAACTTTGCGGTCAAGTCCCATTTGCTCGGCGCCTTCTTAGAAGCATGCCATATCCACATCACAGTCAATGACTCTCATGCAGCGCAGACACCTGCCGATATAACGAGGGGTGTTCAACCGTCGCTTTGGAAAATCGAAGCGCGAAATTAAATGCTGCAGGCCATTGAAATTAAAAGTGCGCACGTTAGGTTCACTACTATCGTCCACGGAACTCCAACATGGAGCATAGTTTAGTGAATCAAGCGTCTACAAAGTTGAGCGTCACGCTGAAACGCGGCGTTCTCGAAGTTGATGTGCATCAGGCTACCATTTCGCCTGAGTCGCTTTTTGGCTTTGCCGAGCGCCGCAATCCGAAACGAGCATTTTTGTTTGTTTCTCGGGTGCTGGGTAAGCACATTCCCGTCAAGCCATCGGTGATGCAGCAATCCTATAAGGCCTTGGCTGCACAAATCCCATCCGACCTGCCAGGCCCTGTACTGGTCATCGGTATGGCAGAGACAGCCGTCGGCCTGGGGGCGGGCGTTCATCGCGCCCTCAGCGAGTCACTAGCTGACACCATGTACATCGTCAGCACCCGCCACCCGGTGGGCGATCAGATCTTTGCTCGTTTTGAAGAAGAGCACAGCCATGCCAGTGCACACTTGATTCATGAGCCGTCCGAACCTCAACTCTCGGAAATGATGCGCAGCGCCAAGTCGCTGGTGCTCGTTGATGATGAGGCCTCGACCGGCCGCACGTTCATCAATCTACACCGCGCCCTTGTGGACGCTGGCCTCAACCAGATCGAGCGCGTTGTCACCTGCGTGCTGACTGACTGGTCTGCAGGCGCTGTATCGAGCAGCATCGGCGAAGCGGCCGCACAGGTATCCCTGCTGAGTGGCGCTTACATCTTCACTGAAGATCCTGAAGCTCCGCTTCCTGAAATGCCGGACACTGGCACCGTGGCCGCTGGAGATTGGGCTGTGAACCCCGAAAACGATTGGGGCCGACTGGGTACCCGTGGGGTAGCAGACACCCTGGGGCTCAACATCGCTGTCCAGCCGGGTGAGCGGGTCATCGTCCTCGGTACCGGTGAGTTCGTTTGGAAGCCCTTCCTGCTGGCTGAACGCCTTGAGCGCGCTGGCGCCGATGTGCATTTCAGCTCGACTACCCGTTCGCCAATTGCACTTGGTCATTCGATTGGGCACGCGCTGAATTTCTCGGACAACTACGGTCTGGGCATCGTCAACTTCCTCTACAACGTGGCACCCGGGCAATTCGATCGAGTGCTGATATGCAGCGAGACGGACGCACAGGCTGTGCCGGCTGCGTTGATTGAAGCTTTGAACGCGGAGGTTATCGTCGATGGCAAATAAGCGCCCGCTGGCCTTGGTCGACCTGGACGACACGCTCTTCCAAACCGCTCGAAAAATGCCTGAGGCCACTTCGCGCTATCCGGCGTCCTTTGACGTTAACGGTGAAGTGAGCGGTTACCAGACCGAGATGCAGAAGCAGTTCCTTGGGTGGCTCCTGGCAACGACTGATGTGGTACCCGTTACTGCGCGCAGTGCCGAGGCCTTCAATCGTGTTCGTCTGGATTTCACTGGCCCTGCTATTTGCTCCCATGGCGGCCTGATTCTTAATCCCGATCGCTCCGTCAATATGGACTGGCGTGGCGTGATGAATGGAATTCTCTCGGCGTTCCAGGACCGCTTGCCCGTGCTGTGTGAGACGGCGTTGCGTATTGGGGACGAGCAAGGTGTATCGCTTCGTGGCTGGGTTGTGGAAGAGGCCGATCAGCGTCACTACGTTGTGGTCAAGCACAACAACGGTTCTGACGCTGACCTGATTCTGGTGCGCAACAAGCTGAGTGAAGCTGGCCTGATTGAAGGCATGCACACTCATTCCAACGGCAACAACCTTGCCCTGTTACCTGCAGGTCTGTCCAAGCGCGTCGCTGTTGAGCACTTCCTCAAGCAGGATCGTGAGTTGAACGGGGAGCGCCCTGTGCTCGGCTTCGGCGACAGCATCACCGATCTGGGCTACATGAACCTCTGCGATTTCTGGTCGACTCCGGCGCGGAGCCAGCTTGCCGCATTGGTGGAGGGCAGCATCCATGCTTAACCCGATCCTGACCTCGATGACTGTTGGTAGCGGTAGTTACTTGCCTGAGGATGTTCATTTCCTGCTGCAGCCAGTGAACATTGGCCTGACCGATGTGCTGGAAAAGGAGCGGCTGATCCAGTCCAAGCAAAAGCACTACTCGGAAATGATCAGCCAGGAAGATGCGCCGTCACAGACTCACATGCAGTTGTTCGAGCGAGCGATGACTCAGAACGGCCTGCGCATGGCGGCGGACGTTCAATCCCTGGCTCTGGCCTTGGAAGAAAGCTATCAGGGTCCGACAATTGCGCTCGTGTCTTTCGTGCGCGCCGGGCTTCCGCTTGGGGTTCTGTTACGCCGTGCATTGATTGACCTGGGCCGCGACGCACATCACTACGGCATCAGCATCGTCCGCGATCGTGGTATCGACACTGTTGCGCTTGAATCTATCATCGCTGCACATGGCGCTGAGAACATCGTCTTCGTCGATGGGTGGACAGGCAAAGGCGCGATCTCCGGTGAGATCAAGAGCAGCCTTGCAGGTGACAGCCGTTTCCCTGAAGACCCGCGATTGGTCGTACTGGCAGACCCGTGCGGCCGAGCCTGGCTCGCAGCCTCGGCCGAAGACTGGATCATCCCATCCGGTATTCTGGGTGCGACCGTATCCGGTTTGGTTTCCCGCTCGATCTGGCCGAGTGATGGTGGGCTGCATGGTTGCGTCGTATACGACCACCTGCGAGAGCACGACGTGACCCGAGCATTCATTGATCGGATCGAAGCAGCTCGAGCTGCCGTCGAGGTAAGTCCGGCTCTGCCGTGGACACCAGATGAGGCAGAGAACCTGCAGATCGATGCACTTGGCGTCGTCAGCCGTCTTTCTGAACGATTTGGTGTGACCAATTTAAATCGCATCAAGCCAGGTATCGCCGAAGCGACTCGCGCTGTGCTGCGCCGTGTCCCAGATCAGGTACTGGTGCGGGACCGCAACGACGCAGACGTCCAACTGCTGATCCATCTGACTGACCGTGCCGGCATCCAGGTACAGCAAGCTGGTGAAGACTTGGGGCCATACCGTGCCGTTACCATCATCCGGGAGGTGAGCTAATGGACCGCATCTCGCCGTGGGCCCTGGGCGCGACGCTCTACATGCCTGCAACTCGAGCCGATATCGTCGATGTGATTTGCGCAGATAAGCAGCCTGGCCTTCGCTCGCTCGTTATCTGCCTAGAGGATGCGGTTGCCTCTACCGATGTTGAGCATGCACTGCAGTCGCTGCGGGCGATCTTGACTGCTATCGGGCCACGAGCTTGCCGCTCTCCGAGAAGTCCGTTGGTTTTCGTACGTCCGCGTGATTCGAAGATGGCGGCTCTACTGAACGAGTGGCCTGAGATCACCGCAGCGCATGGGTTTGTAGTGCCGAAGTTGTCCCTTGCCACCTTGGGTGAGTGGGTCCGAGCAGTTACCAACCCCAACCTGCTGTTGATGCCCACGCTTGAAACCAGCGACGTATACAACCCTGGGGCGATGGGCGAGTTGGGTTGCGCGCTTCGCGCAGAGCTGGGGGATCGAATCCTTGCGTTGCGCATCGGTGGAAATGATCTTATGAGTTGCCTGGGGCTGCGCCGCAACCCGGCAACGACCTTGTATCAGACCCCAATGGGATACGTGATCCCAATGCTGTGCGGGGTCCTTGGGGCAAAAGGTTTTGCTCTTACCGCCCCTGTCTTCGAACAGCTCGCAACACCTCAGCTGCTCGCTGAAGAGCTGGACCTGGACATTGCTCATGGGCTGGTCGGTAAGACAGCGATTCACCCGACTCAGATTGCGCAGATTCATGACGGCTTCCGCGTTCCTCTTGAGGACTACAACTGCGCCAAGCTCATCGTCGATGGTTCTGCGCCTGCTGTCTTCAAGCACAACGATGCGATGGTTGAACCAGCGACCCACTACAACTGGGCCATCAACATCATCGAACGGGTGAAATGGCACGGAGTGAAACCCGCAGAAGCAGGTACAGCGGAGCCAGTTCGCCTGGCTGAGGCAGTTCGATGACCCAGGAAATGATTGAAGCTGGCCCGGCCTCCGGCCAGGTCCTGTCGGTTTTTGACTTCGACGGCACCCTGACGCGGCGAGACAGTTTCGTCCCATTCCTGCTGTTTGCGTTCGGTAAGCGGAAGTTTGCCGCCCGGGTGATACGCATGCTTCCTGCATGCATTCGCTACCTCGGCAAGGGAATGAGTCGCGACGAGCTTAAAGCTGTGCTTGTCGCCACCTTCCTGACTGGTGTTGAGGAGGCTTGGGTAAAGCGGAAGGCTGCGGAATTCAGAAGGGCGTTTTGGGTACGGCTCATGCGGCCGGCCGGCGTACAATCCGTCGCGGCCGAGGTTGCTAGCGGTGCCCTGGTAACAATCTGTTCAGCTTCTCCGCGGATAGTGCTCATGCCATTCGCTCAGGAGCTGGGTATCAGCTTGATTGGGACTGAGCTTGAAGTAGTTGAAGGCAAGCTCACCGGCGCGCTTAGCGGGAGTAACTGCCGCTGCGAAGCAAAGGTACTTCGTCTGGAAGCTGTTTATGGCCCGCTGGCCCAGTACAAGCTACGAGCTTGGGGTGACACCCGCGGGGATCAAGAGCTACTTGCTGCAGCGCAAGAGCCGCACTGGCGGCACTTTCACCCGCGCTGGCAGCGTGGCCGGATGAAGATTGAGAAAATTGGAGCGCGTGTGAACTCGTCGGACGCGACCACAAATTCAGTTACGGGTGTCTCCTCTGGCACCCAGCAGCACGATGACCAACAAGGAGCGTAACGATGGCACTTACCCTTTCGAAGAATCAGTCCATTTCTCTGGAGAAGACCGCAGGCTCGGGTCTGTCCAAGGTAACCCTGGGTCTGGGTTGGGATCCAGTGAAAGCTACTGGTCTTTTCGGCAAGATTTTCGGTGGTGGCGGTGGAGAGATCGACCTCGACGCGTCGTGCATCATGCTGGATGGCGACCTGAAGCCGGTCGACCTGGTGTGGTTCCGCCAGTTGACATCCAAAGATGGTTCAATCCAGCATTCTGGTGACAACCGCACTGGTGAAGGTGAGGGTGATGATGAGTCGATCACCGTAAACCTGAGCAACGTTCCTGCATCGGTTAAGCACCTGGTGTTTACGACTAACAGCTTCACTGGGCAGAACTTCTCTCGCATCCAGAATGCGTACTGCCGCATCGTCAATGACGGAAATAAACAGGAGTTGGCGCGTTTCAACCTCAGTGACCAGGGTGAGCACACTGGCGTGGTCATGGCCAACCTGTCGCGCGGCGCTTCTGGTTGGGAGTTCAAAGCAATCGGTAAGACTACCCATGGCCGTACTGCTGACGACTTGGTGAACCTGGCCGTTCAGGCGGTGCGCGCATGACAACCTTGGTCCCAGGTGGTAACGCACCGGTAGCGACCGGGAGCCTGCGGGTGGAGGTGGGCTATTCGCCCATTCCAGGTGCAGACATTGATGTGTCTGCATTTGCACTGACCGCAACTGGAAAAGTCCGTGGCGACAATGACATGTGCTTCTACGGCCAGCCCAGTGTACTGGGTGGGTCGGTGCAGCTAGTTGATACGGCTGCTGGCCGCGCCGTGTTCACCGTTGACCTCAGCCGGCTGGACGCAGCTATCGAAAAGATCGCGCTGACGGCGACCATCTACGAGAACAAAGCCAGCTTCGACCGTGTACCGATGCTTGTGGTCACTGTGTCTGGCGGCATTGAGACCCAGATCCCGACTTCGGGTATGAAGGAAACCGCGCTCATTCTTGGCGAGTTCTACCGTCGCCAGGGTGCGTGGAAATTCCGATGTGTCGCTCAAGGTTTTGCCGGTGGCCTTGCACCACTGGCAACCCACTTTGGTGTCGACATTGCGGCCCCGGCCCCGACCCCGACGCCAGCTCCAAGTGCTGCGCCGGCACCTGCTCCAGCGCCTACGCCAGCCCCGCCCCCAGCTCCAAAGTCGACTATCAGCCTGAGTAAGGTAACCCTCGACAAGACTCGCTCCTCGATCAGTCTGGAAAAAACAGCTGCTGGGTTCGGTGAAATCCGAGTGAACCTGAACTGGAACCAAGGCAAGTCTGGCGGCTTCTTCAGTCGTAGCAAGTCTATCGACCTCGACGTTGGTTGTTTGTTTGAGTTGCAGGACGGTCACAAGGGCGTGGTTCAGGCGTTGGGCAATGCTTTTGGCGACCTTGAAGACGAACCCTACATTCAACTCATGGGTGATGACCGAACTGGCTCCGTATCCGGCGGCGAGTGGATTCACATCAACGGTAAGAAGTGGAGCCAGATCAAGCGTATCTTGGTTTACGCCTTTATCTACGAAGGTGCTCCTAACTGGGGACAGACCGATGGTGTGGTGACCATCTTCATCCCTGGCCAGCCAGAGATCGAAGTGCGGTTGAACGAGGAGGGAGGGAACCTAGGATGTTGCGCCATCGCTCTCCTTGAAAACGACAACGGCGCCGTTAAGGTGTCTCGCAGGGTTGACTTCCATAGAAGCCAGGAGCCCATGGATAAGGCCTACCGCTGGGGCATGCGTTGGAGCGCAGGGTCCAAGTAATCCACCACTGGCGGGGCCTAAGGCTCCGCCATTTTTGAGGTATGAACATGCTCAGTTGGTTGAAAGCAAAAGGTGCGCAAGCACGCGAGACACTTACTGCCGAGGTCGGCAAGCATAAGAATCGCAAGTTCATGGAAGCCACTGCCAACGGTTGCGCCATGGTAGCTGTGGCCAGCAACGGCGCAGGTCCAGAAGAAAAGCAGAAGATGATCGGCTTCATCAACAACTCTCCCGAGTTGAAGGTGTTCAGCCTGACTGACGTTCTCGCGGTCTTTAACGACGCGATGAGCAAATTCGAGTTTGACCCTCAGATCGGTCAAGCCGAGGCGCTGAAGGTCATTGGCCGGATCAAAGACAACGAAGGGGCGGCACGCCTTCTCGTTCGCGTTACCTGCTCCGTCGGCGCATCCGATGGTGACTTTGATGAAAAGGAAAAGGCGGCTTGCCGTCTGATCTGCCTGGAGCTGGGTCTGTCCCCAGCTGATTTCGAACTTTAAGGTATTGACCTGTGGAAGTTACCCATATCGGTTTCCCCCCGCTGACCATGATGGTTTTCGTCGGCATCGCCGTAGGCGCTCTGCTGCTCGACATGGTTACACATCGCGGCGACAAGCCGGTCTCGCTGGCAAAAGCGTCCGTCTGGTCCGTCTTCTGGATAGCAATATCCCTCACGTTTGCAGGGTTCTTGTACGTCCAGCACGGCCCTGAAGTCGCCAGTCTGTTCGTCACCGGCTATGCCCTTGAGAAGGTTCTCAGCGTCGACAACCTGTTCGTGTTCATGGCCATCTTTGCTTGGTTCAAAGTGCCTGATGGTCTGCGCCACCGCGTGCTCTACTGGGGCATCATCGGCGCTATCGTCTTCCGCGGTATTTTTGTTGCGATCGGTACCGGCCTTCTGGCGTTCGGCCCTTGGGTGGAAATCGTATTCGCACTGATCGTGGCCTGGACCGCCGTCATGATGCTCCGTAGCGGTGGTGATGATGAGGAGGAGGAAGACTACTCCAAGCACATTGCCTATCGATTCGCCAAGAAGCTGTTCCCGGTATGGCCAAAGCTGCACGGCAATCAGTTCTTCGTTAGCCGTAAGGTTCTCGAAGGCGAGCTGCTCAAGCCTGAGAACAAGGGCATGAGCCTGGCTGCAAAGGGTGGTCTGTTTGCAACGCCGCTCTTCCTGTGCCTGGTCGTGGCTGAAGTGTCCGATGTGCTTTTCGCCTTCGACTCCGTGCCGGCCGTAATCGCAGTAAGCCGTGAGCCCCTGATCGTGTACTCCGCTATGCTGTTCGCCATTCTGGGCCTGCGTACCATGTACTTCGTACTCGAGGCCCTGAAGCGCTACCTGGTGCACCTGGAGAAAGCTGTCATTGCGCTGCTGTTCTTCATCGCGGTAAAACTGGGCCTCAACGCCACAGACCATATGTTCCACCATGGCTTCAAGATCGATCCTAACACCAGCCTCCTCATTGTGATGGTGGTGTTGGTCATCGGCATCGTTGCAAGTGTGATTTTCCCCGAAAAGGAAGACACTCAAGCAGAATCCAACTGAATCACTCGTACCCTAACAAGGAGTTTAAGAAATGGCTTTGACCCTGCAGAAAGGCGGCAACCTGTCCCTGACCAAAACTGACCCGTCGCTGACCAAGATCATCGTCGGCCTGGGCTGGGACCCGCGTTCGACCGATGGCACCGAGTTCGACCTCGACGCCAGTGCATTCCTGCTGGCTGCCAATGGCAAGGTTCGCGGTGAAGCAGACTTCATCTTCTACAACCAGCTGAAAAGCCAAGACGGGTCGATCGAGCACACCGGCGACAACCGTACTGGCGCTGGCGACGGCGATGACGAAGTACTGAAGGTCGACCTGAGCCGCGTGCCAGCGGACATCGACAAGATCGCGTTCACCGTTACCATCCATGATGCCGATGCTCGCAAGCAGAACTTCGGCCAGGTTGGCGGTTCGTTCATCCGTATCGCCAACGATGTGACCGGTGCTGAGGTCGTACGTTACGACCTGGCCGAAGACGCATCGACCGAAACCGCGATGATCTTCGCTGAGCTGTACCGTAACAACGGCGAGTGGAAATTCCGTGCTGTTGGCCAGGGTTACTCTGGTGGCCTGAAGGCGCTCGCCAACTCGTATGGCATGAACTTCTAAGATCCGTTGCCTCTCGTTAGCAGCAATCTTTCTGCTAACGAGATTAACTTACAAATAGGAATAGCTCTCATGGCAGTGTCGTTGACCAAAGGTAGCAACGTATCTCTTTCTAAAGAAGCACCAGGCCTCACCGAAGTAGTCGTAGGTCTGGGCTGGGACCCTCGCGTGACTGACGGCACCGAGTTCGACCTCGATGCCTCGATCTTCATCACCGGCGAAAACGGCAAAGTCCTGAACGACTCCAGCTTCATCTTCTACAACAACAAAACCTCGCAAGACGGTTCTGTTGAGCACCTGGGCGACAACCGTTCCGGCGCTGGTGAAGGCGACGACGAGCAGGTCAACGTCAAACTGACCGGCCTGGCTGCAGATGTCAAAAAGCTGGTCTTCGCGGTCACCATCCACGATGCCGAAAGCCGCAAGCAGAGCTTCGGCCAAGTGGGCAACGCCTACATCCGCGTCGTCAACAAGGCTGACGGTAAAGAGCTGGCGCGCTACGACCTGAGCGAAGATGCCTCGACTGAAACCGCGATGATCTTCGGCGAGCTGTACCGTCACAACGACGAGTTCAAGTTCAAGGCGATCGGCCAAGGTTTTGCCGGCGGCCTGAAGCCGTTGGCTGAGTCCCATGGCGTTTCGATCGGCTAATTTGAGCCTGTTGGAAAAGCCCCTGCTTACACGGCAGGGGCTTTTTTTGTGTGCGCCAGGCAT
>NZ_DLNW01000018.1:0-191586 GCF_002478435.1 Pseudomonas sp. UBA7500
CCATCAGTTCGTCCTCCTTGCGCGTGCCGGGCAATGCCGCGCCCAGGGCCGCGCCGAGGGCGATGCCGATCGCGGCCAGCACCAGCGGCTGGTCCTTGAGCAGGTGGTCGAACTGGCCCTTGAGCTGCGCGGCCTGGGCCTGCACCCGGTCGCTGGCGTGGTGCGCGGCCTGGCGCACCTTGTCGGCCGAGCTGCCCAGGCTGTCGCCGGCGTCGCGCGCCTTGTCGTGGGCCACGTCCGAGGCGTGGTGCAGGTGCTCGCCGGCCTGGGCCATGGCGCCCTTGATGCCGCTGGCAGCGTCGCCCAGCGTGTCGGCCAGGCCGCTGCCGCCAAAGGTCGGCGAGCCGGGTGAGAAGGGGCGGTTCTGGTTCAGCACCAGCCACGCCAGGCCCACGCCGGTGAGCACGGTGGGCACCGGGTTGTGCTTCAGTGTGGTGCCCAGGTTCTGGAAGAACTCGCCGCCGTTGCCCTTGAAGTACGCCATGCCCTGGTCGATCAGCTGGCCGGGGGTGAGGCGGTGTTCCAGCGAGTCCACCAGGTGGCTGATGCTGGCGCGCTTGGCGTCGATCTCCTGCTCCAGGGTTTCCGGGCTCTTGTGCGATTCGGCTTCGAATGAGGTGCTCATGAGACTTTCCTCTTCAGTGCGTCCTTGTCCTGTTGCAGAGCATGCAGGGTGCGGTCAGGGGTGAGGTTGGACGGGTCGAACTGCTTCTTGCCGGCCTGCAGCATCACGAAGCCGATGACCAGGGTCACCGCGCCCACGATCAGCGCCGCCAGCCAGGGCGCGACCACGTAGGCCAGGCCGTACACCGCCGCCATCAGCAGGATGATCAGGCCCGCCAGCAGCACCATGGCGCCGCCGGCCACGGCGGCTGTACCGGCCTTGAGGGTGGTCAGGCTGCGTTGCAGTTCGGCCTTGGCCAGTGCCAGCTCCTTGGTGAACAGCTCGGGCACTTCACGGGTGAGCTGGCGCAGCAGGCTGCCGATGCTGGTGTTGTCGTGCTCGCCCGGTGGCGCGGGGGGCAGGGTATCGAGTGGGTCGCGTTCCATCACACACCTCCCTTGAAGCTGTCCTGGGTGTTGGGGCCATCGGCCAGGGTGCGGCCCAGCGGGTCGGCGGGCACGGGGTTGTCGCGCAGCGGCGGTACCGAGCTCTGGTAGGGCGTGCTGGCGCCGTAGGCCTGCGTGGGGGTGCCCGACGCGGTCGGGTGGCTGCTGCTGGCGCGCAGGAAGCGCGACAGGCCAAAGCCGATGGCGACGCTGCCGGCCAGGAACAGCGTGGGGTTGTCGCGGGCCAGTTGCGCGCCCTTGTGCACCATGTCCTCGATGCTGTTGTCGCGGACCTGGTCGGCAAAATCGCCCAGCCCGCTGGCCAGTTGCGCCATGTACTGGGCCAGCCCGAGGGAATCCTTGCCTTCAAGGGCCGAGGCTGCCGACTGGGCGCCTTCGACCAGCGAGTCGAGCTGTTCGGCGGCCAGGTCGCGATACTGCTCGTACTGTCTGGCGCCGTGTTCCCTGGCGTCGTCGAGCAATGCCCCGGCGTCTTCGGCCAGGGTGTGCAGGTGTTCCTGCGGGGTGCCCTGGGGCGACTGCGAGGCGTCGCCGTGGGCCGACTGATCAGTCCCGTTCATTGTGGTTCTCCCTTACGTTCGGATAAACGCCGGGCACACTGCGCTGATTGCCAAGCACTGTTTTACGGACTCTCAGGCGGATGACGATGGACGTGGCGGCAGAGTTCAAGGCAAGTGACAGGTGACTGCCAAGGGCACGACCAAAGGTGGGACGGGCCCGCCCGGCGGCGGGCCTGGGGAAGGGATCAGTGGCTGGTGGTATTCTTGAGGGCCTTCATGTAGTTGGCCTTGAACGCCTGCATCTGTTCGCCAAGGGCCTCGAGTTCGGCCTTTTTCAGCAGCTTGCGGGCCTGCGGGAACATCTCGGACTCTTCTTCCTCGATATGGTGCTCGAGCAGCTCCTTCACCACCTTCACGCGGCCGGTGAACTCCGGGGTCGACGGGTCGGTGGTCTTGAGGTCGGGTAGCACCAGGGAGTCGACGGTGCGGTGCTCTTCCTTGGCCTCGTAGTACATCACGTCCTGTTCCTTGCCGCCGGCCTGCTTGAACGCCGGGTAGAGGATCTGCTCCTCGATCTCGGTGTGCACGGTGATTTCCATCTCCAGTTCGGCAAGCAGCTGGGTGCGCGTCTTGACGCCGCGCTCGGTGGATGCGCTCAGTTTTGCCAACAGGGCCTTTACGCGCTTGTGATCGGCTTCGAGCAGTTCAATGGCATTCATGGTGATCTCCGGTGGCGGGTACGGTGGCGTGTTCGCCTCGGTAGTCGTTGCATCAACGATGCCAGCCTGCACCGCTGGAAAAACCTCGTTGAATCAACGGCGTCGCCAGCGCATGGGCAGCGTCAGGCTTGCAAATTGCCCGAAACGGCCACCGGATCATGCAGTTTGGATGAAGGCACACTGCCCACGCCCACGCCGCCTCAGCGAAGTGGCGTGGGCATGCAATCAGCGCTTGCGCTTGGGCAGCACCGCGCTGAGCACCTGCTTGGCGGTCTGGGTGATCACGCCGGCTTCGTCGGGGTCGCCCTTGAGCAGGGTGGTGGCGAAGTTCTTCGCCTGTTGCACGGTGATGTGCGGCGGCAGGGGCGCCACGTTGGGGTCGGTCTTGAACTCGATCAGCACCGGGCAGTCGCTGGCCAGGGCCTGCTCCCAGGCGGCGGCAACGTCTTCTTCACGCTCGACGAAAATGCCCTTGAGCCCGATGGAGATGGCAAACAGGTGGTAGGGCACGTCGGGAATGTTCTGCGACGCCTCGAACTTGGGGTCGCCCTCCATTACCCGCTGCTCCCAGGTGACCTGGTTGAGGTCCTCGTTGTTGAACACCGCGCAGATCCAGTTCGGGGTCTGCCACTGACGCCAGTACTTGGCCACGGTGATCAGCTCGGCCATGTTGTTCATCTGCATGGCGCCGTCGCCCACCAGCGCGATCACCGGGCGCTCGGGGTGGGCGAACTTGGCCGCGATGGCGTAGGGCACGGCCGCACCCATCGAGGCCAGGCCGCCGGACAGCGAGCACTGCATGCCGCGGCGGATCTTCAGGTCGCGGGCGTACCAGTTGGCGCACGAACCCGAGTCGCTGGTGATGATGGCCTGGTCGGGCAGCCGCGGGGACAGCTCGTGCACCACCCGCTGCGGGTTGATCGGGTTGGCGCTGACCAGTGCGCGTTTTTCCAGGGTCTTGTCCCAGCGGGCGCGCCAGCCTTCGACCTTCTTGCGCCAGCTGCGGCTGGTCTTGCTGTCGAGCAGCGGCAGCAGGGCGCTCAGGGTTTCGGCCGCATCGCCCACCAGGTTGACCTCCATCGGGTAGCGCAGGCTGAGCATGTCGGGCTGGATATCGATCTGCACCGCGCGGGCCTGGCCCTCCTTGGGCAGAAACTCGGCGTAGGGGAAGCCCGAGCCGATCATCAGCAGGGTGTCGCACTCCTGCATCAGCTTGTAGCTGGGCTCGGTGCCGAGCAGGCCGATGGCGCCGGTGACCCAGGGCAGTTCGTCGGGCAGGGCGGCCTTGCCCAGCAGCGCCTTGGCCACGCCGGCGCCGAGTTTTTCGGCCACGGCGATGACCTCGTCGGTGGCGTTCAGCGCGCCCGCACCGACCAGCACGGCGACCTTCCTGCCCGCATTGAGGATGTCGGCGGCGCGCTGCAGGTCGGCCTCGTAGGGCACCACCCTGGGCTTGCTGTAGCCGACGCCCGAATGCAGGGTGCCGTGGGCGCGGGCGGGTTCTTTATAGGGCAGGTCCTGCAGGTCGTTGGGCAGGATCACCGCCGTGACGCGGCGCTCGCCCACCGCCGTGCGCACGGCACGGTCGATCAGGTGGCGTACCTGGGAGGGTTCGGAGGCCTGCTGCACGAAGGCGCCGGCCACGTCCTTGAACATCGACAACAGGTCCAGTTCCTGCTGGTAATGGCCGCCCAGCGCGGTGCGGGCCTGCTGGCCGACGATGGCGAGTACCGGCATGTGGTCCATGCGCGCATCGTAGAGACCGGTGAGCAGGTGCGAGGCGCCGGGGCCGGAGGTGGCGATGCATACCCCCAGCTCGCCGGTGAACTTGGCATGGGCTGCGGCCATGAACGCGGCCATTTCCTCGTGCCGCGCCTGGATGAATTCGATCTTGCCCCGGGCCCGGTCGAGCGCGCCGAACACGCCGTTGATGCCATCGCCAGGGTAGCCGTAGATACGTCGCACGCCCCATTGATACAGCCGCTCAACCAGGAAGTCGCCCACTGTCGTCGTCATTCGATCCCTCACGTTTACAAGTGATAGTCAGAGGTCTGGACCGGGGGCGCGCGCAGAAAGTTTCAACTGTCGAGTGTGGCGACGACTATCGCGGCGGGGGCATTTGAAGGCATATTGCCGTGCCACCCGGCGTGCTCTGCACGCTTTACCAGAACAACCAGAAGAGGCAGAACGTGGTGCAACGGCGGCAGTTCAGCGGTGCCCTGCAGGGCTCGAACCTGCGTTTTGTAGGCGGGCAGGGTCACGGCAGCGGGCCCCGGGCGCGGGTGGGCTTTGTGCTGCTCGAACATTTTTCGTTGCCGGCCTTCACCCAGGCGCTCGATACCCTGGTCACCGCCAACCTGATCCAGGCCGATGCCTTCGCCACCACCACCTTCAGCCTTGACGGTGCCTCGGTGGTCAGCGACCTGGGGCTGGTGATCTGCCCGGATGCGCCGCTGGGGCTGAAGACGCTCGAAGGCCTGGACCTGCTGGTGGTGTGCGGTGGCCTGCGCACCGTGCTGCGCCCGCTGCCGGAGCTGGCCCTGTTGCTGCAACGGGCTGCGCAGGCGGGGGTGGCGTTGGCGGGGCTGTGGAATGGTGCCTGGTTTCTGGCCCAGGCCGGCCTGCTCGATGGCTACCAGTGTGCGGTGCACCCGGAGAACCGTGCGGCGCTGGCCGAGCTGGCCAGGCATAGCCAGGTGACAGGGGAGAGCTACACGGTGGACCGAGACCGCCTGACGGCGGGCAGCCCGGCGGGGGCGTTCAACATGGTGCTGGAATGGATCGGCCAGCGTCATGGGCGTGGCCTGGTGGATGCCGTGGTCGATATCCTGGCCTACGAGGCCTCGCGCTTTCGCCGGGTGCAGCCGACCGTGCACCAGAACATGAGTGCGCCGCTGCGCGAGGCGATCAAGCTGATGGGGGCCAACCTTGAAGAGCCGCTGAGCCAGGTGCAGTTGGCGCAGTATGTGGGGTTGTCCCGGCGTCAGATCGAGCGGCTGTTCCAGTCGCAGTTGGGGACCACGCCGGTCCGTTACTACCTGGAGTTGCGCATTACCGAGAGTCGCCGGTTGTTGCAGCACTCGGACCTGGCGTTGATCGATGTGGCCCTGGCGTGCGGCTTTGTTTCGCCCAGCCATTTCAGCAAGTGCTACACCTCTTTTTATGGGTACGGCCCGTCGAAGGAGACGCGATTTGGCTGCGTGAATGGGCCGCAAAAGCCGGATATGCCGTAAGCCATGCGGTAACCACCTGTTTTTTCTTTATTTTTTAGCGTGGGGGCTTCCCTGGCGAAGCGAAAGTTGGTACATTTCCGCTCATTCCTGCCGAGGCCTTTCATGGGCTTCCAGTTGCATCACAGGGGCGTCGCCAAGCGGTAAGGCAGCAGGTTTTGATCCTGCCATGCGTTGGTTCGAATCCAGCCGCCCCTGCCATTTTTTCTCGTATCAACCTTCCCCAACTATCAAAAGCTGCTTGATTGCGGTCGGCTTCCGTTCGTGTTGCGTTTCGCTGCCGGGCCAGCGGCGCCAAGGCATGCAGGCCATGGCGCTCGGTTTAAGCAATGCAGGTTCAAGCGCTGGCCGCAGGGCTAGTGATCGTTGTGCTTGACCTTGCGCACCCGCACCAGAATCAACCCCAGCACGCCGATGGCCAGCGGCGCCATGCCCAGCAGTGCGTCCCGTGCGCTGACCTGCAGCCCCATCACCGTCAGGCCTGAATAGATCAGCTTGAACAGGTTGAGCAGGTAGTAGGTGATGGCGATGATCGACAACCCTTCCACTGCGCGCTGGATCTTGATCTGGGTGTCGGCGCGGGTGCTCAGGCTCTTGAGGATCTCCGCGTTCTGCTCCTCC
The DNA here is from genome assembly GCF_002478435.1 of Pseudomonas sp. UBA7500. NCBI lineage: Bacteria > Pseudomonadati > Pseudomonadota > Gammaproteobacteria > Pseudomonadales > Pseudomonadaceae > Pseudomonas > Pseudomonas sp. UBA7500. Next base: position 6,142 of record NZ_DLNW01000018.1, read on the forward strand.
ATTTCCACCTGCACCCGTGCCTGCAGCAGGTCGCCCAGGTTGGCCACGCTCTTGGCCAGCTGGTCCAGGCGCTGTTCGGTCACGGCGCAGTAGCGCACCGTGGGCTTGAAGCGCCGTTCGATGAAGATACCCAACCGCTGGCAATCGCCCAGGTGGCTTTCGCGCAGCTCGCCCAGGCGCTCGAACACCAGTTGCGCATAGGCCTGGGTGGCGCTGAAGCGGTGGCGGGTCTTCGCGGCGCTGCGCACCATCTGCGCCGACAGCCCGGCAATGTCGCCCAGCAGTGCCTTGGCGTTGCCCGGCTGCGGGTCGGCGTTGCGCTCGGACAGGCTCACCAGGGTTCTGTCGTAGGCATTGAGCTCCACGCTCAGGGCCTTGGCGGTGTCCAGCGACAGCGAGGCCATCATGCGGTAGGTCTCGATCTCCAGCAGGCGCCGGATCATGCGGCCCTGGCGGTAGGCATTGAGGCGCCTGTTGACGAACAGGAAGCGGTTGGTGCCGTCCTCGCCCAGGCGAAAATCGCTCCATACCCGCGCATCGCCCCCGCCAATGCACGAGCCGCACGGGTCCTTGAAACCGTAGCGCGACAGCTCGCCGGCAAATGCCGCGTCGTTGTGCACCATGATCTGCACGGCATTGATCAGGTACGGCAAAAAGGCATCGACCCTGTCCATCAGCAGCGCGGGCAGGGGCTGCCAGTCCGGCGTCTGCTCGGTGGTGGTGACCACCAGGGTGAGGGTGACGAACTCGGCGTGCCGTTCCCATTTCAGGGCGTGGCCTTGCAGTCGGGTGATGCCCTGCACGGCGCCGGGGCTCACCGGCTCCGGGCAGCACTGCTGCAGTAGCGCCTCGCAACGTGCGTCGTCGCTGAGAAAGGCCAGGTGGTAGACGTGGGCGGGCTCGTCGAAGTACAGCGAGGGGCGGGCGTGCAGCTCGTTGTGCAAGGTCTTGCGCTGTGGGTGCATGTAGATCAGGCCATGTTGGAATTGTTCTTGGCGCTTTCGATGATGCCCGTGACGAAGGTGATCAGGGCCTGGGTCAGGCCCTGTTCGCTGACCTGCACCCCGCGCCACTGCGCGTGCCCGTACAGCATGCCGATGACGGCATGGGTGACGAGGCCGATCGCGCCTCCCTGGCGCCCGTCGCGTGCACACTCGCTAGCAATGATGCCGCTCAGGATCGACGCATGGCTGCGGTTGAGCGCGTCGATCTGCAACTGCTGTTCGTGGGACAGGTTGACGTACTCGCGAGTCACCAATTGCACGCGATGGGCGTGCGCCAGGTTGAACCGCACAAACGCCTGGACGAAGCGCTGCAGGCGTTCTTCGGGGGTTCTGGCGCCTTTCATGCAGCGTTTTGTGTCGAACACCAGGTCGGCCAGGGTCGACTCGATCAGCTCGAACAACAGGCACTGCTTGTTCTCGATGTGGTGGTACAGCGAGCCGGCACGCAGGCCCAGATGGCTGGCCAGGTCGCGCAGGCCGATGGCCTGGTAGCCGCGGGTGGCGAACAGTTCGGTGGCCGCGTCGAGCAGGCGGTCCCGGGGCGAGCAGGCAGTAGCGGCAGCGGGCATGGCGCAGTCCTGTATGGGCATCGAGCGGGGCAAATTCGGTTTGACCAAATGTAAGACAACAGGCATCTTACGTAAAGACTAATGCGCGGAGGTGGTTATGGAAGGTCAGACGGTCGTAATCGTTGGCGGGGCTTCGGGTTTGGGCCTGGAGACCGCCAGGTTGATGGTCAAGCGTGGGGCACGAAAAATCGGCTTGATCGATCGCAATGAGCAGTTGATGGCCGAGGCGGCAAGCACCTTGCGCGCCCTGGATTGCGAGGTGGCCACGGCGGCGGCGGACATTTCGCGCCAGGCCAGCGCCCATGCAGCCTTCGGGCAGGTCGTCGAGGCACTGGGGCGGGTGCACTGCCTGGTCAACAGCGCGGCGATCTACCCGCGCCAGGACATCTTCGAGATCACCGACGAAGAGTGGGACCTGGAAAACGCGGTCAACATCAAGGGCACCTACCACATGATGGTCGCCGCCGTGCGCCACATGCAGGGCTTCGTCGCGGCGCCGCAGGTGACCGGGCGCATCGTCAACGTGACCTCGGTGGACGCCTTCAAGGCGCACCCGCAGAACGCCCACTATGCCGCCACCAAGGCGGCGGTGGTGAGCCTGACCAAATCCTTCGCCCAGGCCTGTGCCAAGGACCAGATCCTGGTCAACTCGGTGGCGCCGGCCGGCTTTGCCACCGAGCGCGCCCGCCAGCTGGGTTTTCTCGGCGAGCTGGCCGCCGCCAACCCGCTGGGCCGCGCGGCGGAACCTGCAGAGATCGCCGAATGGATCGTGATGATGGGCAGCAGCCGCAACAGCTATGCCACGGGTGAGAACGTGATTGTCAGCGGGGGTTACATCTATGCCTGAAGCAGCCGCATTACCGGCGTCCTACCGATGTGCACTGGTGACCGGTGCCACCAGCGGCATCGGCAAGGCCATCGTGCTGGCCCTGCGCGATGCCGGCCTGCAGGTGATTGCCGTGGGCCGCAGCCGTGAGGCGCTGCAGGCGTTGGGCCAGGAGCAGGGCGTGGTGACGGTGGAGGCCGACGTGCGCCAGGCCGACGCCTTTGCCCAGGTGCTGAGCCAGTACCCGGTGGACGTGCTGGTCAACAATGCCGGGGTGCTGTCGAGCCGAGCCGCGTTCCAGGACATGGACCCGGCCGAGATCGACACCATGCTCGACATCAACCTCAAGGCGCCCCTGCACCTGACCCGTCAGGTGCTGCCGGGCATGGTGCAGCGCGGCCATGGCCACCTGTTCTTCATCGGCTCGAGTGCCGGGCGTGCGCCGCACCCCGGGGCGGCGGTGTATGGTTCGTCGAAGGCCGGCATCAGCCTGTTCTGCGACGCGCTGCGCTGCGACCTGCTGGGCAGCGGGGTGCGGGTGACCGAAATCGCCCCGGGTCGCGTGCAGACCCAGCTGTACCGCACTGCCATGGGCATGCAGGCCGCGGGCAGCGAGCTGTATGACGGCTACGCCTCGATCATGCCCGAGGACATCGCCCATCTGCTGCTGGCGGCCTTGCGCCTGCCCGAGCAGGTGGACGTTTCGCGTCTGGAGGTGTTCCCCACGGCCCAGGCCGTGGGCGGCGCGCGGATGGTCAAGACGCTCGGCTGAGGCAGGCGGTGCCGGTGCGCACGGCGCATCGGCACGCCAGCCCGGGCGAGGGTGGAAAAGCGTGGTGTTAGTGCTTGACCACCTGTAAGACAACATATAACTTACATTAAGCCCGCCAACCAGTCGGGTGTGACAAGCACAAGAATTCAGGGGAACGACGATGACTGCTACAGCATGCCGAGTCGGCGTGGACATAGGTGGGACCTTTACGGATATCGCGCTGGATGTCGGCGGGGTGTTGCACTCGACCAAGATTCTGACGGACTACGCATTGCCCGAGCGTGCGATCCTCACGGGTGTGCAGGCGGTCGTCGACGCGGCAGGCCTGAAGCTGTCGGATATCGAGCAACTGATCCACGGCACCACCCTGGCCACCAATGCCCTGATCGAGCGCCGCGGCGCGCGCACTGCGTTCATCACCACCGAAGGTTTTCGCGACACGCTGGAGATGCGCACCGAAAACCGTTTCGAGCAGTACGACATCAACATTGCGCTGCCACCGCCGCTGATCGAGCGCGAGCACCGCTACACCCTGCGCGAGCGCCTGGACGTACGCGGCAACGTGCTGATCGCCCCGCAACAGGCCGATATCGACGCGCTGGTGCAGCGCATCGGCGAGGGCGACTACCAGAGCGTGGCCATCGGCCTGATCCACAGCTACATCAATGGTGCCCACGAGCGCCTGTTGCGCGACGCCCTGCAGGCGCGCCTGCCACACCTGTCGATTTCGATCTCCAGCGAAGTCTCGCCGCAGATGCGCGAGTTCGAACGCTTCAACACCGTGTGCGCCAACGCCTACGTCAAACCCCTGATCAAGTCGTACCTGGACCGCCTGGTGATCACCCTCAAGGCCGCCGGCGCCGATTGCCCGGTGTTCATGATCCATTCCGGCGGCGGCATCATCTCGGTGCAGAGCGCCGCCGAGTTTCCGGTGCGCCTGGTGGAGTCGGGCCCGGCGGGCGGGGCGATCTTCGCCGCCGACATTGCGCGCAAATACGCGCTCGACGCGGTGGTGTCGTTCGACATGGGCGGCACCACGGCCAAGATCTGCCTGATCGAGAACCAGGTGCCCAAGACCGCCAAGACCTTCGAAGTGGCGCGCACCTACCGCTTCAAGAAGGGCAGCGGCATGCCGATTTCCATCCCGGTGGTGGAGATGGTCGAGATCGGCGCCGGCGGCGGTTCCATCGCCAGCATCGACAGCATGCGCCAGATTCGTGTGGGCCCGCACAGCGCGGCGTCCGAGCCGGGCCCGGCCTGCTATGACCGCGGTGGCCTTGAGCCGACCATCACCGATGCCAACCTGCTGCTGGGCCGCCTGGATGCCGACAATTTCGCCGGCGGCGCGCTGCGCCTGTCGGTCGACAATGCCGCCAGCGCGGTGGACCGGGTGATCGGCCAGCCGCTGGGCATGGACCCGCGCACCGCCGCCTTCGGCATCTGCGAAGTGGTCGACGAGAACATGGCCAACGCCGGCCGGGTGCACGCGGTGGAGAGCGGCAAGGACATTGCCGACTACACCATGATCACCTTTGGTGGCGGTGGCCCGCTGCACGCTGCGCGTCTGTGCGAAAAGATGGGTGTGTCGCGCTTTCTGGTGCCGGCCGGCGCCGGGGTAGGGTCGGCCATCGGTTTTCTGCGTGCGCCGTTCGGCTATGAAGCGGTACGCAGCGCCTTCGTGCGCCTGGCCGAGTTCGAGGCGGGGCAGGTCAATGCACTGATCGACGACATGAAGGCCGAGGCCCTGGGCTTCCTGCGCCAGGGCATGCCCGAGGGCGAGCCGGAGATGGAGTGCACCGCGTTCATGCGCTACGTCGGCCAGGGCTGGGAGATCCCCGTGAGCCTGCCGTTCAAGGCTTTCAGCAACAGCGACACGGCGCAGTTCAAGACGCTGTTCGAGGCGGCCTACACGGTGTTCTTCGGCCGCCCGATCGAAGGCCCGGACGTGGAGATCGTCAGCTGGTCGGTCAAGGCCAGTTCGCCCTTGCCGCCCGTGGCGCTGGCCAGCCAGGTCAAGGCCTCGCACCGCGCCCACGAAGTGGCGCGTCGCCAGGTGTTCGACGTGGTCGCCGGCGGTTTCGTCGATGCCGGCATCTACCAGCGCGAAGCGCTGCAGGCCGGTGCGCGCATCGATGGCCCGGCGATCATCGCCGAGCGCGAAACCTCGACCTTCGTGTCGTCCTCGTTCACCGCCACGGTCCAGCCCGACGGCTGCCTGCTGGTCGTCCGGCGCTAAGCCGCATTCGTTTGGAAGGCGATAACCCATGAGCGAAACAATGATCGATATTCAAATGCAGGTGATGTGGAACCGCCTGGTGTCGGTGGTCGAAGAACAGGCCCTGACCCTGATTCGCACCGCGTTCTCCACCAGCGTGCGCGAAGCCGGCGACCTCTCGGCCGGGGTGTTCGACCGCGCCGGCAACATGCTGGCCCAGGCCGTTACCGGCACCCCCGGCCACGTCAACACCATGGCCGAGGCGGTGGTGCACTTCATCAACGACATCGGCCCGGACAACATCTTCGAAGGCGACGTGTACGTCACCAACGACCCGTGGAAGGGCACCGGGCACCTGCACGACATCACCATCGTCTCGCCCTCTTTCTACAAGGGCCGGCTGATCGGCTACTTCGCCAGTACCGCCCACGTGGTGGACATCGGCGGGCGCGGTTTCGGCCCTGATGCCCGCGAGGTGTACGAGGAAGGCCTGTTCATCCCGATCATGAAGCTGTTCGAGCGCGGCCAGGTGAACCGCGACCTGATCAACATCCTGCGCAACAACGTGCGCGAGAACGACCGCGTGGTCGGCGACTTCTACGCACTGTCGGCCTGCAACGAGACCGGGCACAAACGCCTGCTGAGCATGCTCGACGAGTTTGCCCTGGACGACCTGGAGCACATCGGCGGGTTCATCCTGGAGCACAGCCGCCGCGCCACCCTGGAATGCTTCAAGTCGCTGCCCCATGGCACCTACCACAACAGCATGACCCTGGACGGCTACGACGTGCCGGTGACGCTGGCGGTGACCCTGACGGTGGGCCCGGACGGCATTCTCACCGACTTCAGCGGCACCTCGGGCATGAGCCAGTTCGGCATCAACGTGCCGCTGGGCTACGCCAAGGCCTATGCCTGCTACGGGCTCAAGTGCATCGTGGCGCCGGAGATCCCCAACAACAGCGCCTCGCTGGAGCCTTTTGCGGTCACTGCGCCCGAGGGCTGCATTCTCAATGCCAAGCACCCGGCGCCGGTATCGGTACGCCATGTACTGGGCCACTTCGTGCCCGACCTGGTGCTGGGTGCGCTGCACAAGTGCCTGCCCGGCCAGGTGCCGGCCGAGGGCGCCAGCGCACTGTGGAACCTGCACCTGAGCGTGCGCCCGCTGGACAGCAACCCGACCGGGCGCAACGCCGAGATGCTGATGTTCAACAGCGGCGGCATGGGCGCGCGCTCCGGCATGGACGGCCTGAGCGCCACCGCGTTCCCCAGCGGCGTGCACACCATGCCGGTGGAAGCCACCGAACAGGCCGGCCCGGTGGTGGTGTGGCGCAAGGAACTGCGCGAAGGCTCCGGCGGTGCCGGCCTGCTGCGCGGCGGCCTGGGCCAGGAAATCGAGGTGTCGGCCGCCGAAGGCTACAGCTTCCGCTTCAGCGCCATGTTCGACCGCATCCAGTACCCGGCGCGTGGGCTCGAGGGGGGCAAGGAGGGGGCCCAGGGCTACGTGGGCCTGGACGACGGCACCCTGCTGCGCGGCAAGGGCCAGCAGTTCGTGCCGGCCGATCGGCGCCTGGTGCTGCGCCTGCCGGGTGGCGGCGGTTACGGCGACCCGCGCCAGCGGCCACGCCACGAGGTGGCGCGCGACCTGCGCTTTGGCTACATCAGTGCCAGCCAGGCACGCGACGACTACGCCTTCGAACCCGGCCAGGAGGGCTGACCTATGGACTTTCAGAGTGCCCGTGTGCGGGCGGTGAAAAGCTCGCCGAGCATGGCGGTATCGGTGCTGGCCAAGCAGATGCTGGCCAAGGGCGAGCCGGTGATCAACCTGAGCCTGGGCGAACCGGACTTCAACACCCCGGCCCACGTGATCGAGGCCGCGCACCAGGCGATGCTCGAGGGCAACAACCACTACACCGCGCCCAATGGCCTGGAGGTGCTGCGCCAGGCCATCGTCGACAAGTTCGAGCGGGAAAACGGCCTGCGCTACGCACTGGACGAAATCTGCGTGGGCAATGGCGCCAAGCAGCTGCTGTTCAATGCGTTTCTCGCCACCCTGGAGCAGGGCGATGAAGTGCTCACGCCAGCGCCGTACTGGGTGTCGTACACCGACATGGCGATGCTCAACGGCGGCGTGCCGAAGGTGGTGCCGTGCGGCGCCGAACACGGCTTCAAGCTGGATGCCGCGCGCCTTGAGGCCGCCATCACCCCGCGTACCCGCTGGCTGATGCTGAACTCGCCGAACAACCCCTGCGGGGCGATCTACAGCCGTGAAGAGTTCGCGGCCCTGGGCGCCGTGCTGGAGCGCCACCCCCGGGTGCTGGTGATCTCGGACGAGATCTACGAGCACATCGTGCTGGGCAGGCAGCCGTTCGTGTCGTTCGTCAGCGCCTGCCCGCACCTGCGCGAGCGCACCCTGCTGATCAACGGCGTGTCCAAGGCCTACGCCATGACCGGCTACCGCCTGGGCTATGCGGCCGGGCCACGCGAGCTGATCGTGGCAATGAACAAGACCCAGTCGCAGACCACCACCTGCCCGTCGACCATTTCGCAACTGGCGGCTGCTGCGGCGCTCAACGGCCCGCAGGATTTCGTGCGCCAGGCCAATCGCGAGTACCAGGCCCGAGGGGCGCTGGTGGTCGAGGGCCTGGCGGCCATCGAGGGGCTGAGCCTGCAGATGCCCGAGGGCGCGTTCTATGCCTTCCCGCAATGCGCCGCGTTCATCGGCAGGCGCACGCCGGACGGGCAGGTGATCGAAACCGACGCCGACCTTGCCAGCTACCTGCTGCGGGTGGGCAAGGTGGCCACGGTGCCGGGCTCGGCCTTTGGCCTCGAACCCTACATTCGCCTGTCGTTCGCCACCTCGCGCCAGGAGCTGGAGCAGGCCCTGGGGCAGCTGCGCGATGCGTTCGCGGCGCTGGCCTAGTAACGACAAACCGACTTTCACGAGGTTTCAAGCATGAGCAAGCCGTTCAAACGTTTGTTGATCACCGGTGCAGCCGGCCGCCTGGGCAGCGTGTTGCGCAAGCACATGCAGGCCTTTGCCGACGAGCTGCGCCTGACCGATATCGCCGACATGGGCAGCGCCGCGCCGCACGAAGAACTGGTGCGCTGCGACCTGAGCAACCTGGCCGATGTGCTGCCGCTGGCCGAGGGCGTGGATGCCATCATCCATGCCGGCGGCGTGCCGGTGGAGGACACCTTCGCGGCGATCCTCAACGGCAACATCGTGGGCACCTACAACATCTATGAAGCGGCGCGCCAGCATGGCGTCAAGCGCGTGATCTACACCAGCTCCAACCACGCCATCGGCTTCTATGACCGCACCGAAACCATCGACGCCAGCGCAGCGCACCGCCCCGACAGCCTGTACGGGGTGAGCAAGTGCTTTGCCGAGGACCTGGGCCGCTACTACTGGGACAAGTTCGCCATCGAGTCGGTGAACCTGCGCATCGGCTCCTCGTTCCCCGAGCCGCTGGACCGGCGCATGCTCGCCACCTGGCTGTCGTTCGCCGACTTCGCGCAGCTGTGCGAGCGCTCGCTGCTGGCGCCACGGGTCGGCCACATGATCGTGTACGGCATGTCCGACAACCGCGAAACCCTGTGGGACAACCGCCTGGCGTCCTCCCTCGGCTACGTGCCCAGGGACAGCGCCGACGACTACCGCGAGAAGGTCCTGGCCGAGCACCCGCCGCTGGACCCGAACGAGCCGGCGGCGCGCTACCACGGCGGCAACTTCGCCGGCGCCGGCCACTTCGAAGACCCGAAATGACCTTTTCCGAGCACTTTTGAAGAGACCCCAGCCATGGCTTCGACAGCAACAAAGCAGCATTACGATGTGGTGATCGTCGGCGGTGCGGTGAATGGCAGCGCCACCGCGTACTTTCTGGCCAGCAACCCGGACTTCACCGGCTCGGTGCTGGTGGTGGAGCGCGACTGGACCTATGCCCAATCGGCCACGGCGTTGTCCAGCAGCTCTATCCGGGTGCAGTTCTCCAACCCGATCAACATCCAGATCTCGCGCTTTGGCGCGCAGTTCATCCGCGACTTCCCCGAACTGATGGCGGTCAATGGCGACAGGCCCGACCTGGCCTTCAAGGAGAACGGCTACCTGTTCCTGGCCGACCAGAAAGGCTTCGACGTGCTCAAGCGTCTGCACCAGACCCAGCTGGACAACGGTGCCGACGTCACGTTGCTGGACACCGAGGCGCTGATCCGCCGCTTCCCGTGGGTCAACCCCGACAGCCTGGCCGGCGGCACCTATGGCGAGAGGGACGAGGGATGGTTCGACAACTACGGGATCATGAACGGCTTTCGCAAAAAGGCCCGCAGCCTGGGCGTGGAGTATGTCGAGAACGAAGTGGTCCAGGTGCTGCGCGAGGGTGATGTGATCACCGGTGTGCGCCTGGGCGATGGCCAGTTGATCGGCTGTGGCCAGCTGGTCAACACCGCCGGCACCCGTGGACGCCAGGTGGCGCGCCTGGCCGGGCTGGACATTCCGGTGGAGGCGCGGCGCCGTTCGCTGTTCGTGTTCGACTGCCATACCCCGCTGCCCGGCACCGTGCCGCTGACCATCGACCCCACCGGGGTGTTCTTCCGCCCCGAAGGCCACCTGTACCTGGGCGGCACCTACCCACGCCACGACCCGGAGGTGGATTTCAGCGACTTCGACGTGATGCACGACGAGTTCGAGGAAGAGGTGTGGCCGGTGCTGGCCGAGCGTGTGCCGGCGTTCGAGGCGATCAAGGTGGTCAACTCCTGGGCCGGGCACTACGACTTCTGCGTGCTCGACCACAACGCCATCGTCGGCCCCCATGACCAGGTGCGCAACTTCCTGTTCTGCAACGGTTTCAGTGGCCACGGCCTGCAGCAGGCACCGGCCATCGGCCGCGGCCTGAGCGAGCTGATCATCTACGGGGGCTACCGCACCCTGGACCTGAGTGCCCTGAGTTATCAACGGGTGATCGAGAACCGTCCTTTCCTGGAAGACTCGGTCATCTGACCGCGCCGCCTGATGGAGAACAACAAGATGAACACTGACAACAACGGGCTGCGCACGGGCGGGCAGGTGCTGGTCGATGCCTTGCGCATCAATGGCGTGGAACGCGCGTTCTGCGTGCCCGGCGAGAGCTACCTGGCGGTGCTCGATGCCTTGCACGATGCCAGGGACGACATCGAGCTGATCGTGTGCCGCCAGGAGGGCGGCGCCGCCTACATGGCCGAAGCCTACGGCAAGCTCACCGGCAAGCCGGGTATCTGCTTCGTCACCCGCGGGCCGGGGGCGACCAATGCCTCGGTCGGCGTGCACACCGCCTTCCAGGACTCCACGCCGATGATCCTGTTCATCGGCCAGGTGGCCCGCGACCAGGTGGAGCGCGAAGCCTTCCAGGAGATCGACTACCGCCGCATGTTCGGCCAGATGGCCAAGTGGGTGGTGGAGGTCGACGATGCCGCGCGCCTGCCCGAGCTGCTCAGCCAGGCGTTCCACCGCGCCACCAACGGCCGCCCCGGCCCGGTGGTGGTGGCCCTGCCCGAAGACATGCTGACGGATCGGGTGGCAGTGGCCGATGCCGGCCCGGCCCGGCGGATCGAGGCGGCGGCGGCACCTGCCGACCTGCAGCGCCTGCAGGCTCTGCTGGGCGAGGCACAGCGCCCGTTGGTGGTGCTGGGCGGTGGCGGCTGGACCGCCGAGGCGGTGGCCGATGCGCGGCGCTTCATCCAGGCCCAGAACCTGCCTGTGGCGGCTTCGTTCCGCTGCCAGGACCTGTTCGACAACACCTTGCCCCAGTACGCCGGCGACCTGGGCCTTGCCGCCGGCCCCGAGCTGGTGGAGGCGGTGAAAAGCAGTGACCTGCTGCTGGTGATCGGTGCACGCCTGGGCGAGATGAGCACCGGCGGCTATGCCCTGGTGGACATTCCGGTGCCCAGACAGGCGCTGGTGCACATTCACCCCGGCATCGAGGAACTGGGCCGGGTGTACCAGCCGACCCTGGCGATCAACGCCGGCATGCCGACCATCGCCGCGCAACTGGCGGCGCTGGCGCCGGTCAAGCCACAGGCATTCGCCGAGTGGGTACAGCGCCTGAACAGCGGCTACCGGGCCAACTTCGAATGCCCGCGTTCGCCCGGTGCGGTGCAGATGAGCGAGGTGATCGCCTGGCTCAACCAGCACCTGGCCGCCGACAGCATCATCACCTGCGGTGCCGGCAACTACACCGGCTGGGTGCACCGCGGCTACCAGCACCAGGCGTTTCGCACCTTGCTGGGGCCCACCAACGGCTCGATGGGCTATGGCGTGCCGGCGGCGATTGCGGCCAAGCTCACCGCGCCGCAGCGCAGCGTGGTGGCGTTCGCCGGTGATGGCTGCTTTCTGATGAACGGCCAGGAGCTGGCCACTGCCGCGCACTATGACGCCCGGGTCATCGTGGTGGTGGTGAACAACGGCATGTACGGCACCATCCGCATGCACCAGGAGCGCAGCTACCCGGGGCGGGTGTCGGGTACCGACCTGCACAACCCCGACTTCGCCGCGCTGGCACGGGCCTATGGCCTGCATGCCGAAACGGTGAGCGCCACCGAGCAGTTCGCGGGTGCGTTCGAGCGTTGCGAGGCGTCGGGCAAGCCGGCGCTGATCGAGGTGCAGATCGACCCCGAGGCGCTGACCCCGCGCATGACCCTCAGCCAGATCCGCGAAAAGGCCCTGGCGTCGCGTTGACCCTCCAGGCGGGGGCAGGGTCTGCCTCCCGCCGTTTCCTTCATTCCCCTGCGAGCCCATCAGCATGAACCTTGCCGATCCTGATCTGCTGCGTGAACGTTGCTATATCGATGGAACCTGGGTGGGCGCCGACAGCGCCCGCAGCATTGACGTGACCAACCCGGCCACCGGCCAACGCCTGGGTGGCGTGCCGCGCATGGGCGCCGACGAAACCCGCCGCGCCGTGCTCGCCGCCCAGGCGGCGCTGCCGGCCTGGCGCGCCCTCACCGCCAAGGAACGCGCCAGCCGCTTGCAGGCGTGGTTTCGCGAAATTCTCCTGCACCAGGAAGACCTGGCGCGCATCATGACCGCCGAGCAGGGCAAGCCCCTGGCCGAGGCCCGTGGCGAGATCGCCTTCGCCGCAGCCTATGTGGAGTTCTATGCCGAGGAGGGCAAGCGCCTGTATGGCGACGTGATCCCCTCGCCGCAGGCCGACCGGCGCCTGCTGGTGACCAAGGAGCCGATTGGCGTGTGCGCGGCGATCACGCCGTGGAACTTCCCGGCGGCGATGATCACGCGCAAGGCCGCCCCGGCCCTGGCGGCCGGGTGCACGCTGGTGCTCAAGCCCGCCTCGCAGACCCCGTTCAGCGCCCTGGCGCTGTGCGTGCTGGCCGAACGCGCCGGCATACCGCGTGGCGTGCTCAACGTGGTGACCGGCGACTCGGCCGCCATCGGTGGCGAACTGACCGCCAACCCGGTGGTGCGCAAGCTGTCGTTCACCGGCTCTACGCCCATCGGCATCCAGTTGCTGCAGCAAAGCGCGGCCACGGTGAAGAAGGTGACCCTGGAGCTGGGCGGCAACGCACCCTTCATCGTGTTCGACGACGCGGACCTTGAGGCGGCGGTGGAGGGCGCACTGGTGGCCAAGTTCCGCAACAGCGGGCAGACCTGCGTGTGCGCCAATCGCTTCTACATCCAGGACGGCATCTACGAGCGCTTTGTCGAGCGTTTTGCCCAGCGGGTCGGCGAGCTGGTGGTGGGCGAGGGCAGCCAGGCCGGCACCACCGTCGGCCCGCTGATCGATGCCAAGGCCGTGGCCGGGGTCGAGGCGATGGTGAGCGACGCACTGGAAGGCGGCGCGCGACTGGTCGCCGGTGGCCGGCGCCACCCCCTTGGCGAGGCGTTCTACCAGCCCACCGTGCTGGCCGAGGTGACACCGGACATGCGCGTGGCCCGCGAGGAGATTTTCGGGCCGGTGGCGCCGCTGTTTCGCTTTCACAGCGAAGAACAGGTCATCGCCCAGGCCAATGCCACCGAGTTCGGCCTGGCCTGCTACCTGTATGCACGGGATGTGGGGCGGATCTGGCGGGTCTCGGAGGCCCTGGAGTACGGCATGGTCGGCGTCAATGTCGGCGTGCTGGCCACCGAGGTCGCACCGTTTGGCGGTGTGAAGTCATCGGGGCTGGGGCGCGAAGGCTCGCGCTACGGGATCGAGGATTACCTCGAGATCAAGTACGTGTGCCTGGGCCTGGGCTGACCCGCGAGGGCAGGGCGACAGCGCCGCTCAGTCGCCGCTGTCGACCAGGCGCTGGTAACGCGACAGGCTTTCTTCCAGGTGCTTGCGCACCGCCGAACGGGCGGCGTTGACGTCGCCCATGCTGATGGCCGAGAGAATCGCGCCGTGTTCGCGGCCGATCTTCTTGATGTGCGCCAGGCGGTTCTTGCCGGTGGACTGGCCGTGCTTGAGGTTGAGGTCGAAGATGATGTCCGGGCCCAGGGCTTCGAGCAGCTGCGGGAAGTGCGGGTTGTTGGTGGCGCGGGCAATCGCCAGGTGGAACTCGAAGTCGGCACGGGCCTCTTCCTCGAGGTTGGAGCCATCCAGCGCGTTGAAGCGGTCGAAGGCCTCGGTGATCTGCGCCACGCTGCTGGGGCTGCGGCGCTCGGCGGCACGCGCGACCGACTCGGTCTCGATGCCCAGGCGCAGTTCCAGCACGTGGGCGGCGGCGCGCACGTCATCGACTGCGGTGCTCAGGGCAAAGCCCAGGCGCTTGACGTCCTGCTCGACCACGAACACGCCTACACCCTGGCGGGCGATCAGCCGACCGCCCAAACGCAACGAGGCCACGGCCTCGCGAATCACAGGGCGGCTGACGCCGAATTCCTTGCACAGCTCCTGTTCGGACGGAAGCTTCTGCCCCGGCCCGTATGTGCCATTGTCGATCCGGTTGGACAGCTCGTGGATCACTGTCTCCGCCAGATTGGCCCTGCGCGTTCCAAACGACGCATTCATAGTTGTGTAGCTCCTGAAACTGATGTGCTCATCACGATGGATTGAATGGTTGAACAGGTTGGCGCATCCGTCAAACGCGATCTGCGTCGATTTCACCCGACCCGCTAAAAACCCGAAGTAGCGGCGAAAATGTAGCCATATGTTATCAAACAACTGACTTGTTATGGTGCAAGCGCCTGATTCTACTGCAATCCCATGCCTCGTTAAGGTGCATGGATCAAGGCGTGCGTGGCTTTTGTCAGCATTTTCATTTTCCTCAAGCATACACCCATTGACAGTTGCCTGCTGACTGTTATCTTACAAGTGCGCCGGCGAGGTTGGCCAGGCGTGTGCAGTTCGTCCAATGATTACTGGGAGCTGAGAATGAATAAGAACAACCGGGGTTTGACCGCCCTTGCTGCACTGATGGCAACACTGATGGGGGCTGGCACGGCGAACGCGGCGGACACCCAGCTGGTACGGATCGGCTTCGCCGGCCCGCTGACCGGGCCCTCTGCACACCAGGGGCTGGATGTGGAACATGGCGTGAGCATCGCCATCGAAGAGGCCAACCAGCAGCAGTTGAAGCTGGGCGACAAGGTGGCCCAGTTCAAGCTGGTGTCCGAGGACGATGTGGCCGACCCGCGTACCGGTACCGCCGTGGCGCAACGCCTGGTGGATTCGAAGGTGGCGGTGGTGATCGGGCACTACAACTCGGGCACCAGCATCCCGGCCTCGAAGATCTACGCCGATGCCGGCATCCCGCAGATCTCGCCGTCGGCGACCAACCCGGCGCTGACCCGCCAGGGCATCAAGACCGTGTTTCGCGTGGTCAACGACGACGCCACCCTCGGCCGCTATGCCGGCAACTACCTGGTCAAGACCCTGCAGGCCCAGCGCATCGCGATCTTCGACGACCGCACCGCCTACGGCCAGGGCCTGGCCGACGAAGTGACCAAGGCGGTCAAGGCCGCTGGTGGCAACGTGGTGGTACGCGAATACACCAACGACAAGTCCACCGACTTCAATGCCATCCTCACCACCGCCAAGTCGCAGAAGGTCGATGCGGTGTTCTTCGCCGCCCTCGACTACCAGGCCGCCCCCATGGCCAAGCAGATGAAGAACCTGGGCCTGAAGGCCAGGTTCATGAACATCGGCAACCTGCCCAACGACGAGTTCAAGAAGATGGCCGGCAGCGCCGCCGAGGGCGTGTACGCCTGGAACTACGGCACCCCGTTGCTGGAGATGCCCAAGGGCGCGGCGTTCGAGCAGAAGCTCAAGGCCAAGTTCGGCACGGGTGTGGTGCAGTCCTCGCCTGCGGCGTACGACGCCACCTGGGCGGCGATCACCGCCATGGTCAAGGCGCAGTCGGCCGACCCTGCCGTGTACCTGCCGGTACTCAAGAGCGAAAGCTACGAGGGCGTCACCGGCACCATCGCATTCGATGAATTCGGCAACCTGAAAAGCCCGGCCGCCACGGTGTTCCAGTTTGCCGACGGCGGCTGGAAAACCCTCTCGGTCGAGCGCGACTGAGCCGTTGCTCTACCTCGAATAACAAGCGGGCCGCCCGGCTCGCAACAATAAGAAGCGTTCATTTCTGACCTGCCAGGCATGCCGCCGCGTCGCTGTTGCCAGCGCACGCGGTGAGCGACAACGCAGTTTTGAGGATTCAGCTCGTGGAAGGCAATTTCGATATCTTGTTGCAGCAGGTCCTCAACGGCCTGGTGCTGGGCAGCATCTATGCCCTGGTAGCCCTGGGCTACACCATGGTCTACGGCATCATCGGCCTGATCAACTTCGCCCACGGCGAGGTGGTGATGGTGGGCGCCATGGTGACCATCTCGGTGCTGAGCATGCTCGCGGGCATGGGCTTTGCGCCCGGCATCCTGACCCTGCTGCTGGCGATCATGGTGGCGGCGGCGGTGTGCATGCTGATGGCCCAGGGCATGGAGAAGTTCGCCTACCGGCCCTTGCGCAAGGCCCCGCGCCTGACCCCGCTGATCCTCGCGATCGGCATCTCGATCGCCTTGCAGAACCTGGCGATGATGATCTGGGGGCGTGGCTACAAGACCTTCCCCGAAGTGGTCGAAACCCGCCCGATCGAGGTGTTCGGCGCCACCGTCACCAACGTGCAGATGAGCATCATGATCATCTCGGTGGTGATCATGCTGGGGCTGTGGCTGCTGGTCGACAAGACCCGCCTGGGCAAGGCCATGCGCGCCACCGCGCAGAACCAGGAAGTGGCCGGGCTGATGGGTATCAACATCAACCGGGTGATTTCCGCGACCTTCCTGATCGGTGCCGGGCTTGGCGCCATCGCCGGGGTGATGCGCGCGGTCAACTACGGCCAGGCCGACGCCTACATGGGCCTGCTGCTGGGGCTCAAGGCCTTCTCGGCGGCGGTGCTGGGCGGTATCGGCAACCTGTTCGGGGCCATGGCCGGCGGGCTGCTGCTGGGCCTGATCGAGTCGCTGGCCGCCGGCTACACCGGCCACCTCACCGGGGGCTTCCTGGGCGCCAACTACCAGGACATCTTCGCGTTCGCCGTGCTCATTCTGGTGCTGCTGTTCCGACCCAACGGCCTGATGGGCGAACGCCAGGCCGACCGGGCCTAGGAGGCAACGCACATGAAAAACCAAACCGCACAGTACCTGCTGCTGATCCTGGCGTTCGTGGCCTTGCCCTTCGTCGTCGACAGCATTCCGTTCCTGGGGCCCACCTGGGTACGCATCCTCGGCTTTGCCATGCTCTACGTGCTGCTGGCACTGGGCCTGAACATCGTGATCGGCTACGCCGGCCTGCTCGACATGGGCTACATCGGCTTCTACGCCATCGGCGCCTACCTGTACGCCTTGCTGGCCTCGCCGCACCTGAACATGGCCGGGCTGGTGGACGGCGTGCTGAACTGGCCGCTGTGGGTGATCATCCCGCTGGCAGCGATTGCCGCGGCCATCTGCGGGGTGCTGATCGGCGCCCCGGTGCTCAAGCTGCGCGGCGACTACCTGGCCATCGTGACCCTGGGCTTTGGCGAGATCATCCGCATCTTCATGAACAACCTCGACCAGCCGGTGAACATCACCAACGGGCCGCAGGGCATCAGCAACATCGCACCCTTGCACATCGACGGTGGGGCCTGGTCGCATGCCGCAGGGCAGGCGCCCGAGGCGCTGCTGTCGCTGCAGACCTCATGGAGCCTGTTCGGGCTCAAGGTCACCCCGGTGATCAGCTACTACCTGTTCTTCCTGGTGGTGGTGATCTTCGCCATCGTGCTGTCCAAGCGCCTCGAAGTCTCGCGCATCGGGCGGGCCTGGATGGCCCTGCGCGAGGACGAGGTGGCGGCCGAGGCCATGGGCCTGAACAAGCGCAACCTCAAGCTGCTGGCATTTGCCATGGGCGCGACCTTTGGCGGGGTGTCCGGGGTGCTGTTCTCCAGCTACCAGGGCTTCGTCAGCCCCGAGTCGTTCACCCTGATGGAGTCGATCATGGTGCTGGCGATGGTGGTGCTCGGCGGCATGGGCTCGATTCGCGGCGTGGTGCTGGGGGCGTTGATCCTGTCGGTGATGCCCGAGGTGTTCCGCGACCTGGTCAACTGGATACAGCCGTTCGTGATGGACAACGTGACCTTCGTCAGCCGCGAGGTGCTGCGCAACGTGCTGGATGCCTCGACCCTGCGCATGCTGGTGTTCGGCCTGGCGCTGATTCTGGTGATGCGCTACCGGCCCGAGGGCCTGTGGCCGTCCAACCGGCGCCGCGCCGAGCTGCATGACGGCGACCCCGAGCCCATCCCGGCGGCGACCGCGCTGAGCACCACGGTGCCCGCGAGCACGCCGGCCTTCGATCACCCGGCCCAACAGGCGGACAAGGTATGAGCGACGTATTACTGGAGCTGCGTTCGGTCAGCAAGTTCTTTGGCGGCCTGCAGGCCCTGCACGGCATCGACCTGTCGATCCGGCGCGGCGAGATCCGCGGCCTGCTGGGCCCCAACGGCGCGGGCAAGACCACCCTGTTCAACGTGCTTACCGGGCTGTACCGGGCCGAAGAGGGCAAGGTCGAATTCGACGGCAAGCCGCTGAACATCAGCAAGCCGCACAAGGTGGTGGAGGCGGGTATCTCGCGCACCTTCCAGAACATCCGGCTGTTCCACAACATGACCGCGCTGGAAAACGTGATGATCGGTCGCCATGTACGCACCCGCTGCGGGGTGTTCGGGGCCGTGTTCCGCACCCCGGCCTGCGTGCGCGAAGAGCGCGAGATTCGCCAGGCTGCGCGGCACTGGCTGGCCTACGTGGGCATCGGGCACCTGGCCGGGGAACTGGCCAAGAACCTCTCCTACGGCGACCAGCGGCGTCTGGAAATTGCCCGCTCGCTGGCCACTGAACCCTTGCTGATTGCCCTGGACGAACCGGCGGCCGGCATGAACGCCTCCGAGACCGAAGGCCTGCGCCAGCTGATGTGCAAGATGAAGGCCGACGGCAAGACGGTGCTGCTGATTGAGCATGACGTGAAGCTGGTGATGGGCTTGTGCGATCACGTCACCGTGCTGGAATTCGGCAGGAAGATCGCCGATGGCCTGCCGGCCGATGTGCAAAGGGATCCTCGGGTAATCGAGGCCTATCTGGGTTCGGAGGCGGTGGCCTGAACATGAAGAACATTCTTGAAGTACGCGACCTGCAGGTGGCCTACGGGGCCATCCAGGCGATCAAGGGCATCGACCTGCACATCCGCGAGGGCGAAATGGTCGCGCTGATCGGCGCCAACGGCGCCGGCAAGACCACCACCCTCAAGACCCTGGCCGGCCTGCTCAGCCCGGTGGCCGGGCAGATCACCTTCGATGGCAAGGCGCATGCGGCGATCAAGAGCTACGACCTGATCCGCCAGGGCCTGGCGCTGGTGCCGGAAGGCCGCGGGATCTTCCCCAAGCTGACGGTGTACGAAAACCTGGAGATGGGCGCGTTCTCGCGAACCGACGGCAAGGACGCGATCCAGGCCGATATCGAACGCATGTTCGGCATCTTCCCGCGGCTCAAGGAGCGCGCCTTTCAGCTGGCCGGCACCATGTCGGGCGGCGAGCAGCAGATGCTGGCGATTTCCCGGGCATTGATGGGCAGGCCCAAGCTGCTGTTGCTTGACGAGCCGTCGATGGGCCTGGCGCCGATCATCGTGCAGAAGATCTTCGAAACCATCGTCGAGGTGGTCAAGGGCGGCGTGACCCTGCTGCTGGTGGAGCAGAACGCCAGGCTTGCCTTGCAGACCTGCCAGCGCGCCTATGTGATCGATGGCGGGCGCATCGCGCTGCAGGGCCAGGCCAGCGACCTGCTGCACAACGAGCAGGTGCAGAAGGCGTACCTGGGCGAGTAGGCGCCGTTCAGGGGTGCCGGCGCTGCACCAGGGCCGGGCCCTGGTTGCGACTGTTGCCCACGGCGCTGTCCACGGGGTACCACTCGAACACCTGGGCGGGCTCGGCGAGGTCCAGCAGCAGCTGTTCGGCGTATGCCTTGGAGGTGGCGGGGTCCAGCCAGTGGCGTGCCGCATCTGCAGCCAGCACCACCGGGCGCCGGTCATGCACATCCAGCAGGCCGCCCTGGCTGTCGGCCGTGATGATCACGCAGCCGTCCTGTTCGCCGGGTGGGTCGCCCAGCTGGCCGATGGCCGCGCACAGGGCAGGGCGTCCATCGCGGCGGCGGATCAGGTAGGGCTGCTTCTTAGGCCCGCCTTCATCGACCCATTCGAACCAGTTGTCGACCGGCACGATCAGCCGGTGCGGCCAGATGGCGCGAAAGAACGGGCCGTGGGCCACCTTCTCGACGCGGGCATTGATCGGTGCCGGCTTGTCGCGCGCCCAGTGCGGCCGCCAGCCCCAGCGCAGCAGGTCGGCGTGCAGGGTGTCATGCTGCAGGCCGAGTACCGCCAGCTGGGTGGTGGGGGCCACGTTGTAGTGCCCAAGCGGCGCATCGCCCACGCGGTTGACTAGTGGGTTGGGCATGCTCAGGGCGTCCACGAACTCGTGGATGCCGTGGTACTGGCTCAGTCGTCCGCACATGTGCACCTCCGCCGGCAGGCCTGTTTGAGCATAGGCCGATTTGGTGGGCGGCGGTGCGTGGCCGGTCGGCCGCTGTCAGCCGGGGGCGAGGGTCACGGCGCTTCCTGGCTCAGCGCCGAGCGCCCGGCACTGTGGAACACCACGTCATCCTGCGGGGTGTGGATGCGGCTGCACAGCACGTTGCGGTAGTGCCGCTCCAGCGGGTTGTGCCGCGAAAGCCCTGGGTTGCCGCTGGCCTCGATGGCCAGCTCCACGGCCTGGATGGCGTTGTGCGTGACCAGTTGCTTGAGCTGCCCGGCGTGCTGCGCGGTGACCTGGCCGCTGGCCGCGGAGTCGAGCAGGTTGCGGTTGGCGAACAGCAGGGTATCGATGCGCCCGACCCGCTCCTGAAAGCGCGGCAGGCTGGCCAGCGGCTGGCCGAGGTTGGACGGCACCCGCTCGCGCAGGAAGCTCACCAGCCAGTCGCGTGCGGCCTGGGCCACGCCGTCGTAGAGGCTGGCCAGCAGCACCGCCATCCACAGCTGAGCTTCGCCATCGAGCTCGGCGCGCGGTGCGCTGGCCGGGCTGACGGCCACGGCGTGCTCCAGCGGCAGCAGCACATCGTCGAACTCGACGCGGTGGCTGCAGGTGGCACGCATGCCCAGGTGATCCCACTCATCGACGATGCGGATGCCGGGGCTGTCCTTGTGCACCAGAAAGCCACCCACCAGCGGGTCGGCATCGTCGCTGCGCGCCCACACCAGGTACCAGCTCAGGCCGTGGCTGCCGGTGGAGTAGAGCTTGGTGCCGGACAGGCGCCAGCCTTCGGCGGTACGCCGCGCGAGGGTCGCGGGCAGGCCGCCACGGGCCGGGGTGCCCAGCTCGGGTTCGACCCTGAAGGCATTGATCAGCGCGCCGTGCTCCACCGCTTCGCGGGCCAGGCGCTGGCGCAGCGACACCGGCCAGCGCTGGTCGTCCTGCAGGCGCACATGCTGCAGGTACTGCATGACCAGAATCAGTGCGGTGGAGGGCTCGCCCTTGGCCACGGCGGCCACCACCTTGCGCGCGGTGGCGAGGTCGGCACCGGCACCCCCCAGCTCGCGCGGCACGGTGAGCGCGAGCAGGCCATGGCGTTGCAGCAGGGCAAAGTTGGCGGTGGGGAAGGCACCGCTGCGGTCCACCTCGGCGGCGCTGGCGGCCAGCTCGCGGGTCAGGGTAAACAGCAGTGGGTCCAGGTCGGCCAGGGCAGGGGCCGACTCGATCGAACGGTACGGCGCGGCAATAGAAGACAGGCTCATCAGGCACTCATCGCAGAAAATCCAGGGAGCACCCGGGGGTGCCGTCATCCCGCCCCGAGTTGTGTGTGCAGATCGGCGGGCTTATGACCGTATGCGTTAAATTTTCTGATGTAAAATTCTTTATGGTTATAAGCTAATGGCGATAATTAAACGTTATTTGCATATTAGGATATTCATAAAATGCACTTCACTGATTTATGACGAGCCGGTAGAGTCGCTCTACAATCGCCTTCAGGAGTGCACTGCATGCCACCCATTTCACGACTTCTCGCCCTCGCTGGCGCCTTGCTGCTGGCCGGGCAGGTGCTGGCCGAACCGCGTATCGAACTGCGTATCGGCGACCAGAAGGGCAACATGCGTGCCCAGCTGGAGGCCGCCGACGGGCTGCGCGACCTGCCGTATGACATCAAGTGGGCGGAGTTTCCGGCTGCCGCGCCGCTGGCCGAGGCGCTCAATGCCGGCGCGGTGGACGCCGGCATCATCGGTGATGCGCCGCTGCTGTTCGCCCTGGCGTCCGGCGCGCAGGTCAAGGCGATTGCCGTGGACAAGTCCGACGCCTATGGCACAGCCGTGCTGGTGGACCCCGGGTCGGCGCTGCACGCGGCGGCCGACCTCAAGGGCAAGCGCATCGCCACCGGGCGCGGCTCGATTGGCCATTACGTGGCGCTCAAGGCGCTGGCCAGCGCGGGGCTGAGCGAGAAGGACGTCGAGTTCCGCTTCCTTGGCCCGGTGGATGCCAGGATGGCCCTGGCCAACGGTTCGGTGGATGCCTGGGCGACGTGGGAGCCCTACACCGCGCTGGCCGAAACCACCGGCCAGGGCCGGGTGCTGGTCAATGGTCGCGGCTTGTCCAGTGGCAACAGCTTTCTGGCGGCGACCGACAAGGCGTTGGCCGACCCGGCCCGGCGCGCGGCCCTGCAGGACTACCTGGCGCGCCTGGCCAAGGCCCAGGTGTGGGCCAACCAGAACCTGGACAGCTACTCCAAGACCCTGGCGCAGATCATCGGCTTCCCGCAGGACGCGGCCCGGCTGCAGTTCGAGCGTCGCCAGTTGCGCTGGCAGGTCGTGGACGCCGGCACCATCGCCGAACAGCAGGAAACCGCCGACTTCTACCAGGCCCACGGCCTGATTGCCCAACGTCTGGACGTGGCGCCGACCTTTGCCGGCGGCTTCGTGCTGCCCGCCAGGGTCGCCGTGACCCAGGCCCACTGACAGGAGCTGACCCCATGCAACCGTTCAAACGTCTGCGACAACTGGCCATCGGCGCGCTGCTTGGCGCCAGCCTGGTCGGTAGCGCCAGCGCGGGGCAAACCCTGCGCATCGGTTACCAGAAATCCTCGACGCTGCTGATTCTGCTCAAGGCCCAGGGTACGTTGGAGCAGCAGCTGGCGCAGCAGGGCATACAGGTCAGCTGGCATGAGTTCGCCAGCGGCCTGCCGCTGCTGGAGGCCTTGAACCTGGGCAATGTCGATGTGTCGGCGGATGTGGCCGACACCGTGCCGGTGTTCGCCCAGGCGGCGGGGGCGCGGCTGACCTATTTTGCCCGCGAGACACCATCGCCACTGGCCCAGGCCATTCTGGTGCCGGCGGATTCGCCGCTGCACAGCCTGGCGGACCTCAAGGGCAAGAAGGTAGCGGTGACCAAGGCCGCGGGGAGCCATTACCTGTTGATACAGGCCCTGGCCAGGGCCGGGTTGACCTTCAGCGATATCCAGCCGGCCTACCTGATCCCGGCCGATGGCCGTGCGGCGTTCGAGAACCGCAAGGTCGATGCCTGGGTCACCTGGGACCCGTTCGTGGCCAGCGCCCAGCGCCAGCAACATGCGCGGGTGCTGAGCGACGGGCAGGGGCTGGCCAGTTACCAGCGTTACTACCTGGCGGGCAGCGATTACGCCAAGGCGCATCCGCAGGTGCTTGAAACCGTGTTCGGTGCGTTGCAGAAGGCGGGGCAGTGGACCAAGGCCAACCCTACGCAGGCGGCGCAGGTGCTGGGGCCGTTGTGGGGCAACCTGGATGTGGCCACGGTGGAGCAGGCCAATGCGCGGCGCAGTTACGACGTGCAGTTGGTGAAGCCGGAGCATCTGGCCGAACAGCAGCAGATTGCCGATGTGTTCTTTGCCCAGGGCCTGTTGCCGTGCAAGGTGGATGCGGCGGCGGTGTCGTTGTTCGAGCCGGTGGCAGGGCGCTGATTGCGGCTCGGCGGCTGGGGGCTGCCTGATCCACGGTGGGTTCAGGTTGTACGAGCGCTTCGCGCTCGATTCGCCGGCAAGGCCGGCGCCTACTGTGCTTGTGCCCGAAGGGCGCAGGAGCGGGCCTTGCCCGCACCTGCGTATGCGGCCTGTCGGCCAGGGGCAGACCTCATACGGTCTGCTCAAGAGGTTCAGATCACCCGGAACCCATGGGTGCCATCACGCCCCAGCTGCGCCACCAACCCGAACTCCCAATCCAGGTACCCCTGCATCGCCTCACGCGGGTTGTCGGTGCCTTCATACGGCCGGCGGTAACGGTCGCTGCGCGGCACTGCCAGGTGCGTCTCGCCCGACTCCAGCGGCCGCCCCTCGGCAATCCAGCGGCCCGTACCACCCTCCAGCACGAACACCGGCACTCGGGTCAGGCGTTGCAGGTCCTGCGCCGCAAACCGCGCCAGCAAGCTGCTGCCGCAGGTCAGCACGTAACGTCCCGCCACCGGCAAGCGCTCCAGTGCCTGCTCCAGCTGTGCCCTGATCGCCCAGTGCGCACCCGGTATGTGCCGCTGCACGTAATTGGCACTGGTGGTGAAGTCGAGCAGCACCGTGTCGGCGTCCGCCTGCCACTGCACCAACTGCTCGGGGTCGATGGTCGAAGGCTGCGGCAACGCCGGCAACGGCGGCTGCCAATCACCCGTTTCGCTGAAGTCGCCTGCGCCCAAGCCATCGAGCACCGCCACCTCCCAGCCCATCTGCGCCAACCACGACGCACTCATGTTGGCACGCACGCCATCGTCATCGATCAGCACGATGCGCGCCCCGCGCACACTGGCCACATGGTCGGTTTCCTGCACCATCTGACCACCCGGTGTCGAGCGGCTGCCTGGCAGGTGGCCCCGGGAAAATTCCTCGGGGGTGCGCACATCGAACACATAAGTACTGCGATCGGCCTGGGCGCGCCACGCCGCCAGCGTCTGGCTGTCCGCACGCACGACGCCGGCCTTGTCGGCCACGGCACGGGCCTGTTCGGCGGCGCGCTGCCGGTTGGCCGGGCTCACGTCGCCAAAGCGCCGCGATTGGCCATGGGCCAGGGTCTGCCCCGCCAATGTCCAGCCAATGGTGCCGTTGCGCAAAGCCGATACCGGGTTGGGAATGCCGGCGTTGACCAGCGACTGGGTGCCGATGATGCTGCGGGTGCGCCCGGCGCAATTGACGATCACGCGGGTGGCCGGGTTCGGTGCCAGCTCGGCTACCCGCAGCACAAGTTCGGCACCCGGCACGCTGATGCCGCCCGGAATGCTCATGGTCTGGTATTCGTCGAAGCGACGCGCATCCAGCACCACCACGTCGGCCTTTTCGTTCAGCAGCGCCTGCACTTCTTCGGCCGCCAGCGAAGGGGTGTGGCGCTGGCTTTCCACCAGTTCGCCAAACGCCTTGCTCGGTACGTTCACATCCTGGAACAGCTCGCCGCCGGCCTCGCGCCAGCCGGCCAGGCCGCCTTCGAGCAGGGCCACGTCGCTGTAGCCAAGTTGACCCAGGCGCTGGAGCGCAATCTGCGCCAGGCCCTCGCCATCGTCATACACGGTGATCGGTGTATCGCGCCGGGGCACTCGCGCGTAGATTTCGATTTCAAGCCTGGACAGCGGGATGTTGGCCGCGAACAGCGGATGTTCCACGGCGAAGGGCGCTTCTTCGCGCACATCGATCAGGGCCAGTTCATGCCTGGCCAGCAAGTGCTGGCGCAGGTGGGCGTAGGTGCGGGTGGTCGGGGTGCTCATGGCGCAAGGTTCTCTTTTGACAGGTCCCACAGATTGGGCAGTTGGGTGTTGGAATAACCGGAAATGAAGGGTTTCTCGCTGCCGTCGGCCAGGTACACGGCACGCCTGACCGCGCCGATGTTGGCGCCGTACACGTGGATGCTGATCGACACCTGGTCGTCGAAGGCATTGCTGACCTGATGGATGTCGCCGATGCGCGGCGACACCGCCTCGACCTGGCCGCGCTCGAGGCGCACCGGGCTGCCGGACGGCAGCAGCGCGCCGTGCTCGTTGCGGGCAAACCCCTGGGCGTATTCGGCGCCGCGCAGCATGCCGATCAGGCCCCATACCCGGTGGTCGTGGACCGGCGTGGTCTGCCCAGGCCCCCACACGAAGCTGACGATGGAGAAGCGCTGGCGCGAATCGCAGTGCAGCAGGTACTGCTGATAGCGTTCGGGGCTGGGCTGGGCCAGCTCTGGCGGCAGCCAGTCGTCATGGGCCACCAGTTGCTGCAACAGGCGCTGGCCATCATCGAGAAGGGTCGCTTCATCGGTTTCTCGGTCGAGCAGGCTGGCCAGTTCGTCGATGAACTGACGCAAGCGGTCCAGGCGAAGGGGGTCGGTCATGGTCGGGGCTCTGGCTACGGTTTCGAATCACCCTAGCAACCGCCTGATGATTCTCAAAATTCAAATTGAGCATAAGCTAATATGCGCAAAGTGAATTTTAAAGCTGTTTCGATATAAATCATTTTTTATATTAGGTTATGCCTAAAATGAATTTCACAAGGGGTGGCGGGCTCGGTAGCTTATAAGCGTTCGTTTTGAAGAAAGAACCTTCTATAACCAATAAGCTTTCTTCGCCCTCTTCAAGGAGCCCCCCATGAGCGTTCAATTCATCGGCATGATCGGCCACCGCCTGTCTTCGGAGACCCTCGATCCGGCTGGCCCGATCTTCGACAAGGCGTACATCACCCGTTTTGCCCAGGTGCACGAGCAGGCAGGCTTCGACCGGATTCTGGTGGGGTACTGGTCGGATCAGCCCGACGGCTTTCTGGTCACGGCCCTGGCCGGGCTGGCGGCGCCGCGTATCGGCTTTCTGCTGGCGCATCGCCCCGGCTTCGTGGCGCCGACCCTGGCCGCGCGCAAGCTGGCAACCCTCGATCACCTGCTCGACGGACGCCTGGCGCTGCACGTGATCAGTGGCGGCAATGACGGCGAGCAACGCAAGGACGGCGACTACCTCGACCACGACCAGCGCTATGCGCGCAGCGACGAGTTTCTGGAGGTGGTGCGCAAGGTCTGGACCGAAGACACCCCCTTCGATCATCACGGCACCTTCTACCAGGCGCAGAACGCCTTCTCCGCCATCAAGCCTGTGCAAAAGCCGCACCTGCCGGTGTTCTTCGGTGGTTCTTCGGCGGCGGCCCTGGAAGTGGCCGGCAAGCATGCCGATGTGTTCGCGCTGTGGGGCGAGTCGCTGGAGCAGACCCGCGAAACCATTCAGGCAGTACGTGCCCAGGCGGCCTTGCACGGGCGCCAGGTGCAGTTCAGCGTGTCGTTCCGGCCGATCATCGCCGATACCGAAGCTGCGGCCTGGGCCAAGGCCGATGCCATTCTCGATACCGCTCGCCAGCGCCTGGAGCGCGCCGGCCCGGTGGTGGCCAACAAGCCGCAGAGCGTCGGTGCGCAGCGCCTGCTGGACACCGTGGCGCAAGGCGAGCGCGTGGATGAGCGCCTGTGGACCGGTATGGCCGCACTGGTTGGCGGTGGGCACAACTCCACCGCGCTGGTGGGAACCCCCGAGCAGGTGGCCGATGCCTTGCTGGCGTACTACGACCTGGGCGTGACCACCTTTCTGATTCGCGGGTTCGACCCGATCAACGACGCCGCCGACTACGGCCGCGAGCTGATCCCGCTGACCCACGCCAAGGTCGCGGCGCGCCAGGCACAACGCAGCGCCTGAACGGCGCAGCTACCCCAACCCCACCCCGAGACCGCACGCGCGGATCGCCTTGCCTTGTGCCGTACCGGCACCTGGAGACCTGCGTGCGAGATGCTCTGCAACGGGCCGCCACTGCGCGCCCGCATTCCCTGACCCTGAACCTCGATGCCCGCGAAGTGCTGGCCGGCTGCCTGTTCCTGGGCTTCGGCCTGACCGGGCTGCTGGTGGGCAGCGCCTATGCCAGCGGCACGGCGATGCGCATGGGCGCAGGCTACTTTCCCTGGCTGGTGAGCCTGGCCCTGTGCGGGCTGGGCGTCGCCTTGCTGGTGCGCGGCCTGTGGCTGGGCCGCGAGAAGGTCACGCTGGACGGGTTGTTCATCGTCCGCCCGGCGCTGGCCATCAGTGCCAGCGTGGTGGCGTTCGCGCTGCTGCTGCCCAGCCTTGGCCTGGCGCTGGCGACCCTGTGCATGACGCTGCTCAGCGGCCTGGGCCGGCACAAGGCGCACCTGGGCGAACTGCTGGCGGTGGGCAGCGCGCTGGGGCTGTTCAGCGTGCTGGTGTTCGGCTACGGGCTGGGCCTGAACCTGCCGGCCTGGCCTGTCTGAGGAGTGACCCATGGAGCTGTTGGCACACCTGGGTATCGGCCTTGAAGCCGCCTTCACCCTGAACAACCTGCTGTACTGCCTGATCGGTGTGACCCTGGGCACGCTGGTGGGGGTGCTGCCCGGCCTGGGGCCGGTGGCCACCATCGCCATGCTGCTGCCGATCACCTACGGCCTGAGCCCGGCCGCGGCATTGATCATGCTGTCGGGCATCTATTACGGCGCCCAGTACGGCGGCTCGACCACGGCGATCCTGGTCAACCTGCCGGGCGAGTCGTCCTCGGTGGTGACCTGTCTGGACGGCCATGCCATGGCACGCAAGGGCCGGGCCGGGGCGGCCCTGGCCATTGCCGCGATCGGTTCGTTCATCGCCGGCAGCCTGTCGATCCTGCTGCTGGCCGCTGCTGCCGCACCGCTGGCCGAGGTGGCGCTGAAGTTCGGCCCGGCCGAGTACTTCTCGCTGATGCTGCTGGGCCTGGTGGCCGCCGTGGTGCTGGCCCAGGGCGACGTGCTCAAGGCCGTGGCCATGACCCTGCTGGGGCTGCTGCTGGGCCTGGTGGGCACCGACGTGAATTCCGGGGTGGAGCGCTTTACCTTCGGCCTGCCCCAGTTGAGCGACGGCATCAGTTTCGTGGTGATCTCGATGGGCATCTTCGGCATCGCCGAAATCATCGCCAACCTGGAGCGCAGCCGCGGTCAGCCGCCCCAGGTGGCGCGGGTCGGCAGCCTGATGCCGACCCGCGAAGACTACCGGCGCAGCTGGAAGCCGATGCTGCGCGGCACCGGCCTGGGCGCGGTGCTGGGCGTGCTGCCGGGGGGCGGGGCGATGCTGGGCGCGTTTGCCTCGTACATGGTCGAAAAGCGTATCGCCAGGCACCCCGAGCGCTTCGGCCAGGGCGCCATCGAGGGCGTGGCCGGGCCGGAGTCTGCCAACAACGCCGGGGCGCAGACCTCGTTCATCCCGATGCTGGTGCTGGGCCTGCCTTCCAACGCGGTGATGGCGCTGATGGCCGGGGCCATGATGATCCACGGCATCGTGCCGGGCCCGCAGGTGATCGACGAGCGCCCCGAGCTGTTCTGGGGGCTGATCGTGAGCATGTGGATCGGCAACCTGTTGCTGCTGGTGCTCAACCTGCCGCTGGTGGGGATCTGGGTGCGGCTGCTGTCGGTGCCGTACCGCCTGCTGTACCCGTCGATCCTGCTGTTCTGCTGCATTGGCGTGTACAGCGTCAACAACAGCCTGTTCGACGTGCTGCTCACGGTGGCGTTCGGGTTGCTGGGCTACCTGTTCATCAAGCTGCGCTGCGAGCCGGCGCCACTGCTTCTGGGCTATCTGCTCGGCCCGTTGATGGAGGAGAACCTGCGCCGGGCGATGCTGCTGTCGCGGGGCGACCCCACGGTGTTCGTCACCCGGCCATTGAGCCTGACCCTGTTGATTCTGTGCGTGCTGGCGGTGGGGCTGATGCTCATCCCGCGGGTGCGCGCCACGCGCCATGTGGCCTTCAGTGAAGACTGAGGGCTGCTTCAACCCTGACTGTTCCAGGACCTTTGCATGAAAATCATCCTACCGCTCAAGTTTGCCCTGGCCGCACTGGCCCTGGGCGTTGCCGCACTGGCCCAGGCCGATACCTACCCGAGCCGCGCCGTGACCCTGGTGGTGCCGTTCCCGCCGGGCGGTGCTGCCGATACCGTGGGGCGCTACTACGCCGAGCAGTTGTCGGCCTCGTTGGGCCAGCCGGTGGTGGTCGACAACAAGCCCGGTGCCGGCACCGCAATCGCCGCCGAGGCGGTGGCCAAGGCCAAACCCGATGGCTACACGCTGTCGCTGGCCACCGCCGGGCAGCTGACCATACTGCCCAACCTGCAGAAGGGCCTGCGCTACGACCCGCTGCAGGACTTCACGCCCGTGGCGGTGCTGGCCTCGGTGCCCAACGTGGTGGCCGTACCGGCTGCCAGCAAGGTCGACACGCTGCAGGCGCTGATCGACCAGGCCAAGGCGCGCCCGGGCGCGTTGAGCTATTCGTCGTGCGGCAACGGCACCCTGTGCCACCTGTCCGGGGAGTTGCTGAAGAACCTGGCGGGCATCGACCTGCTGCACGTGCCGTACAAGGGCAGTGCGCCGGCGGTCACGGCGGTGCTGGGCGGCGAGGTGGATGTGGCGGTGGATACCCTCACCGTGCTGGCCCCGCAGATCCAGGCCGGCAAGCTCAAGGGGCTGGTGCTCAGCAGCGCGCAGCGCTCGCCGTTGCTGCCAGGGGTGCCGAGTGCCAGCGAGGCAGGCCTGCCGGGGTTCGAGGCATCGGGCTGGTTCGGCCTGGTGCTGCCCAAGGGCGCTTCGCCGCAGCTGGTCGAGCAGTTGAGCGCGGCGATTGCCGCGATTGCCCAGGCGCCGCAGACCGCCGAGCGGTTCGCGCAGAACGGGATCAGCGTCGAGCACAGTACCCCGGCGGGGTTTGCCAAGCTGATCGCCGATGACGGCGCACGGTGGGGCGAGGTGATCCGGGCGGGTAACATCACGCTGGAGTGAGGCCCGCTGCCTTGGCTGATGCGGGGCAGGGCGGGGCTGCTACAGCGCCAGCTGCTGCGCCGTGACGCTGCCGAACAGCTCCACCGGCTCCTGCAGGTTGCCCAGGTAGCTGGGGTAAAACAGCCACAGGTCGACCTGGGGCTTGAAGTCGCTGACGTTGACCACTTCAAGCAGGTCGCGATGACGGCTGGCGGCCAGCAGCGGCTCGGGCACCAGCCCCAGGCCCTGGCCGTTGGCGACCAGGCCCAGTTGCAGTTCGGTGCCGAAGGTTTCCAGGTTGATCTGCAGCGACAGCCCCTGCTCGCTCAAGGCGCGCTGCAAGCCGGCGCGAAACCCGCAGCCATCGGGGTTGAGCACCCAGCCCTGGCTGTAGCAGTCCTTGAGCTTGTAGCTGCGCTTGCTGGCGCTGCCCTTGGCGGCCACCACCCGCAGGTGCATGCGGCCGATGGAACGGCTGGCGATACCTTCGGGGAAGATCTTGCCGGAGGGGAACAGCGCGGCGGCCGCATCCAGCTCGCCGTTTTCCATCCTGGCGATCAGCGCGCTGCCCCAGCCGCTGGCGACCTGGGTCCGCAGCTCGGGGTAGGCCTGGCGAATCTGCGCCAGGGCATCGAGCAGCACCACATCGCCGATGGTCTGCGGCACGCCCAGGCGCAGGGTACCGCTGGGCGAGCCGTGGCTGGCCACCAGCTCGCGCAGGGTGTCGATCTCGCGCAGGATGGCCTTGCACTGTTCGTACACGCGCCAGCCCATGGGCGTGGGCTTGAGCGGCTTGGTGTTGCGGTCGAGCAGGTTGGCGCCCAGGTCTTCCTCGAAGTTCTGCACGCGTCGTGTGATGGCCGGCTGCGTCAACTGCAGCGACTGCGCCGCAAGGTTGGTCGACTGGCAGCGGATGACGGCGACGAAGGCGTCCATGTCATCGATCTTCATATTCGGCTCTCACATAGTCTGGCGTTGAAAAATGTCATTCAAGAATAATCTTTTTTGCTCGGCCAGGTAGAAAGCGTGTACAGGTTTTTTCAACGCGCCAGCGCTGCCCAGATCTTGCTGCGCAAGTCGCGCTCGCTGAACGGCTTCTGGATCACCGTCGAATGGCTCAGCCCCAGCACGTCGGTATTGGCATAGCCAGTCACGAACACCACCGGCAACTGCGGGTAGGAGCGCTTGACCAGGGCCGCCAGCTCGCCGCCGGTCATGCCCGGCATGGCGTAGTCGGTCAGCAGCAGGTCGATCTCGGGGCTCAGCATGTTCAGTGCATCCGGGCCGTTGCGCGCCTGCACCACCTTCAGGCCAAACGATTCCAGCAAGGTGGCCGTGAGGGTACGCACGGTGCTGTCATCGTCCACCAGCAGGATGGTCGAGCCCAGCGGCTGATGCGGTTCACTCACCGGCGCAGGGCTGGGCAGCACGGCCACGGCGTCGCCCTGGATCCGCGGCAGGTACACGCTGACCGTGGTGCCGACATCCAGGGTGGTTTCGATGCGCACCCCGCCACCGGACTGCTTGGCGAAACCGAACACCTGGGCCAGCCCCAGCCCCGATCCATGCCCGACCGGCTTGGTGGTGAAGAACGGCTCGAAGGCCCTGAGCAGGGTGTCCTCGTTCATGCCGCTGCCCTAGTCGACGATGGAGAACACCACGTAGTGGCCGGGTTCCGGGTCTTCGGGCCGCAGGGGCGCGGCCTCCACGGTGACGTTGTGGGTACGCAGCAGCACCGAGCCGGGCCCGTTGGCCATGGCGTCGCGGGCGTTGATGATGAGGTTGAGGATGATCATCTCGGTCTGGGTCAGGTCCGCCGAGGCGGTCCACAGGTCCGGGGCCAGCGACATCTCTACCCAGATATTGGCCCCCAGCGCCTTGTTCAGCAGGCTCTGCATGCCGCGCACGGTGGCGTTCAGGTCCACCGGGCGCGGTTGCAGGCGCTGGCGGCGCGAGAACGACAGCAGCTGGGCCGTGAGCCGGGCGCCACGTTCACCGGCATCGGTGATGTGTTCCAGCCGGGTGCGGGCCTTGTCCAGGTTGCCGCGGGCAATGTCGCGCGTGGCAAAGGTCGCGCTGGTGAGGATCACCGTGAGCAGGTTGTTGAAGTCGTGGGCCACTCCAGCCGTCAGCTGGCCGACCACTTCCAGGCGCTGCATCTGCTGCAGCGTGGCTTCCACGCGTTCCTTCTCGTCGATCTGTTCGCGCAGGCGCTTGTTGGTGGCGGCCAGTTCCTCGACCACCGCACGCTCATCGGTGATGTCGCGCACGGCGGCGTACATCAGGCCGTTCTCCGGCACGATGGTCCAGGACAGCCACCGGTAGTCGCCGTTGGCGTGGCGCATGCGGTTGACGAAGCGGGTCGATACGTTGCCGCTGGCGATGCTGCGGGTTTCCTTGATGGTGGCGTCCAGATCGAGGGGGTGGATCAGCTCCCACAGGCGCAGGCTGCCGATCTGGTCCCGCGACCAGCCCAGCGCCGCCTCCCAGGCCGGG
Organism: Pseudomonas sp. UBA7500; assembly: GCF_002478435.1. Classification (NCBI taxonomy): domain Bacteria; kingdom Pseudomonadati; phylum Pseudomonadota; class Gammaproteobacteria; order Pseudomonadales; family Pseudomonadaceae; genus Pseudomonas; species Pseudomonas sp. UBA7500. The sequence continues at coordinate 39,290 of NZ_DLNW01000018.1, forward strand.
TTGAAGTTGATCGGGGTCATGTCGAAGCGCAGCACCCCCAGCAGTTCACGCGACAGCTCCCAGGTGCGGTCGCGCTCGCGGGTGCGTTGCTCTACGCGCTCGCCCAGGGTTTCGGTCAACTGCACCAGGGCCTGGGTGGCGACCTTGCGCTCGCTGATGTCCTGCATCACCCCGCTGAAACGCACGCAACGGCCATCCTTGAACAGCGAACGGCCGTTGGAGTTGATCCAGCGCAGGCGACCGCCCGACAACTGCACGCGGTATTCGGCATGGAACACCGATTCGCAGCTCAGGGCCTGCTCGACCTTGGCCCGCAGCATAGCCCGGTCGTCGGGGTGGCAGTGCTCCAGCACCTGGTCAAGGTGCAGGTTGCAGCTGGGCGTGACTTCGTACAGGGCGCGGCAGCGCTCGTCCCACAGCACCGAGCCGCTGGGCACGCTCAGTTCCCACACGCCCATCTCGGCAGCCTGGATGGCCAGGCGGGCGCGGGTCTCGACCTCTTCGAGGGCGTTTTCCGCAGCGCGGCGCTTCTCGCGTTCGCGCACTTCGAGCACGGCGCGGCGGATGGCCTTGGGCAGCACCTTGAGGTTCTGCTTGAGCACGTAGTCGACCGCGCCCAGGCGCATGGTCTCCACCGCCTGCTGTTCGCCGAAGATGCCGGACAGGAAGATGAACGGCGTTTCCGGGGCCGCCCGCTGGGCCACCTCGAGCACCTGGATGCCCGACGAGGAGGGCAGCAGGTAGTCGCACACGATCACGTCGAAGGTGTGCTGCTGCATGGCCTCGCAGGCGCCGATGTGATCGTGCACCACCACCGGGTCGACCTGCAGGCCATAGCGCTCCAGCGTCAACAGCGTGAGCTCGACGTCGTGGGTGCTGTCTTCGATCAGCAGCAGCTTTATTCTGGGGAGCGGCGTCGGCGCTCCGGGCTCTCGTCTAGGCATGTCTTGTCATCATGACTTGGGGCGACGCACGACCCGGGTGGAACCGGGCGGTGGCTCGTTGAGCACGGCCCAGAAAATCCCCAGGTCGGAGATGGCGCCGACGAACTCCTTGAACTCCACGGGTTTGACCACGTAGGCATTCACGCCCAGCTGATAGGCGCGGTCCAGGTCCGGCTCTTCGCGGGACGAGGTCAGCATCACCACCGGAATGCTGCGCAGGTCGGCCGAGTCGCGCACCTGTTCGAGCACCTCCAGGCCATCGACCTTGGGCAGCTTGAGGTCGAGCAGCAGCACTGCCGGGTTGCCTTGCGGGCGGTCGGCATGGCTGTTCCTGCGGAACAGGTAGTCCAGCGCCTCGGCGCCGTCGCGTACCACGATCACCTCGTTGGCCAGCTGGCTGCGCTCGAGCGCGAGCAGGGTCAGTTCGAGGTCGTTGGGGTTGTCTTCTACCAGGAGTATCGGTTTGAGCATGGAGCGCCCTCGTGTGGGTCATGCAGTGGGCATGAGGGTTTTCTTTGGAAGTGAAAAATAGAACGTCGCGCCCTGGTCCGGGACACCGTGGGCCCATACCGTGCCACCATGGCGCTCGATGATGCGCCGCACATTGGCCAGGCCGATGCCGGTGCCTTCGAACTCTTCCATGCGGTGCAGGCGCTGGAACACGCCGAACAGCTTGTTGGCGTACTGCATGTCGAAGCCGACGCCGTTGTCGCGCACGCTGATCACGTGGGCGTCGTCGCGTTCCTGCACGTCGACCTCGATCAGCGCCACCGGCCGGCCGCGGGTGTACTTGATGGCGTTGGCGATGAGGTTGCGCAGGGCCAGGTGCAGGAAGGCCGGGTCGGCCACCACGATCGGCAGGGCGTTGAAGGTCCAGCGGATGTCGCGGCCCTCGTAGTCGGGCAGCATCTCCAGCTTGATGGAGGCGACCATCGCCGACAGGTTGACGTCGGACAGGTGCATGGCGCACCGGCCCATCTGCGAGAAGCTCAGCAGGTTGTCCACCAGGGTGCCGGCGAACTTGGCGGAGTTCTCGATGGTGCCCAGAAAGCGCAGGCTGCGCTCGGACATGTTGGCGCCTTCGGCATCGCTGAGCAGCTCGGCGTAGCCGGCGATATGCCGCAGCGGCGCGCGCAGGTCGTGGGAAACGCTGTAGGAGAAGGCTTCCAGTTCCTTGTTGGTCTTTTCCAGGGATTCGGACAGTTGCGCCAGTTCTTCGGCCTTGCGCAGCACGATGCCGAGGATGGCCTGGCGCAGCTCCTGCACGCCCTCGATTTCGCTGGGGTCCCAGGGGGTCGAGAAACCTTCGACGATCTGCTGCCACTGCTCGAAGCTTTCGCGCGGGTTCAGCGAGCCGCTCTGGGCGATGCTTTTTTCCGGGCGGCCGGCCCAGTGCACCACCTGGGACTGCTGGGGTTTGAACCAGATCAGGTAATGCGGGTGCAGTTCGGAAATGGACACGGCAAGGATGCCGCTGGCCATGTCGGCCAGCCCTGCCAGGTGCGGGATATCGCGCCCGGCGTTGTCGGTATGGAACACCTCGGCGTCGCCGCGGGCGGTCAGCCAGCCCACCAGGGCCATGATCCGCGCCTGGGGCGGGGTGTGCCCGTAGGTGTCGCAGCCGGTGCTGGACACCACTGCGGCACCGGCGGCGCCGACGAAGTCGGTGAAGATGTCGGGCAGGGCGCGCAGGCCCAGGCGCACGCTGTCCTGGTCGGCGATGGCGCCCAGCAGCTGCACGATGCGCTGGCGGATCTCGAGCATGCGCGCGTGGCGCAGGTGGGCTTCGCGGGTCTCGATCTGCAGCGACAGCACCCGGCCCAGCAGTTCGCAGGCAGTACGCACCTGAAAGCTCACGCTGCGCGGGGTGCGGTGATGACACGACACCAGCCCCCACAACCGGCCCTCGACCACGATGGAAACCGACATCGAGGCCCAGGTCTGCATGTTGCGCATGTATTGCAGGTGCACGGGCGAGACGCTGCGCAGGGTCGAGAAGCTCAGGTCCAGGGGTTGGCCGGTGAGCAGGTTGGCGGCCGGCAGCAGGCGCGCCGGCTGGTAGTCGGCATCCTCGATCACGCGGATGCGGTTGGCACAGTACAGCGCCCGGGCCTGCGCCGGGATGTCCGAAGCAGGGAAGCACAGGCCCTTGTAGCTGGGGTAGTCGTCGTCGACCAGTTCGGCGTTGACCAGCCCGTTGCCCTCGGTGTCGAAGCGGTAGGACTTGACCCGGCCGAACCCGGTCAGGCGCTTGATCACGCGCACCGCCCGCTCGCACAGCTCGTCGATGCTCTCGCTGTCCGGTGCGCCGCCAACGAAGGAGCGCACCAGCGGGTACAGGCGCGAGCTCGGCGCCGGCACAGCGGCCGGGCGCTGGAATTCGGCGATCAGCACCTGGTCGTGGCGGTGCAGCATCATCGGCAGGCGCTGCGCCTGCTGGCCGATCAGAAACTGTACGTCGGCCACGTGATAGGGCTGGGACTGGTCTTCGTCGAGTTCGCCCAGCTGCTCGACGAAACTGCAACCGTCCTGCACCACCGCATCGAAATGCACGCCCAGCAAGGCGTCGATCTCCACCCCCAGCCAGTCCGGCAGGTTCTCGCTGACCTGGCGGATCAACATGGCCGGCTCCTGCACCACGACCATGAACCCCTGGGGCTGAATGCTGCCGGGGGTACGGATCTGTTCACGGGCGCAGTTGGCCAGGGCGATCTGGAAAGCGTCGCTGGGGTGGGTGGTGGTCACAAGATCCCTCCTGAAGGCGTGTTGGCAGGCCGTGCAGGGGAAGGGCACAAGCGATCCCGGCCAAGTGTAGAAAGCGCGGACAAGGTATCAAATCCTGTGGTTTCACGATGCTAAAACTGATCCTTAGCTGATGAATTGGTTCAGTTTGATAGCGTTTTGCCCGTGCCCTGGCGCCGCCGCGGCCCGATCCAAGGGAACCCCACTGACTGCACCGGGTCGCTTGTACGGCTTGTCATGCGCGATCCATGAGCCACACTCACTGGATCGTCTCGTAATGCAATTGGGGGGATATGCCATGAAGTTCGCAAGGAACGTGGCCACATTGGGCCTGGCCGTGTCGCTGGCGGCCGGCCAGGCGCAGGGGGCGGAATCGAAGAAGGTCGATGTACTGCTGGTGGGGGGCGGCATCATGAGCGCCACGCTGGCAATCTGGCTCAACGAGCTGGAGCCGGGCTGGTCGATGGAGATGGTCGAGCGCCTGGACGGGGTGGCCGAGGAAAGCTCCAACGGCTGGAACAACGCCGGCACCGGTCACTCGGCGCTGGCCGAGCTGAACTACACGCCCGAGGACAAGGACGGCAAGATCAACATCACCAAGGCGGTCGAGATCAACGAGGCGTTCCAGGTGACGCGCCAGTTCCTGGCCTGGCAGGTCAAGAACGGGGTGCTGAAGAACCCGCGCTCGTTCATCAATTCCACGCCGCACATGAGCTTCGTGTGGGGTGACGACAACATCAGTTTCCTCAAGCGCCGCTACGAGGCGCTGCAGGCCAGCCCCCTGTTCCGGCCGATGCAGTATTCCGAAGACCCGGCGCAGATCCGCAATTGGGTGCCGCTGATGATGGAGGGCCGCGACCCCAACCAGAAGATCGCCGCCACCTGGACGCCGATCGGCACCGACGTGAACTTCGGCGAGATCACCCGCCAGTTCGTGGCGCACCTGCAGCAGCAGGAGAATTTCTCGCTCAAGCTGTCCAGCGAGGTCGAGGACATCCGTCGCAATGACGACGGCTCCTGGCACGTGGAGTACAAGAACCTCAAGAGCGGCGAGAAGTCGACCGCCGATGCCAAGTTCCTGTTCATCGGTGCCGGCGGCGCGGCGCTGCCGCTGCTGCAGAAGTCCGGCATTCCCGAGGCCCAGGACTACGCGGGCTTCCCGGTGGGCGGCTCGTTCCTGGTCACCGACAACCCCACCATCGCCCAGCAGCACATGGCCAAGGCCTACGGCATCGCCGCCACGGGCGCGCCACCGATGTCGGTGCCGCACCTGGATACCCGGGTACTCGATGGCAAGCGGGTGATCCTGTTCGGGCCGTTCGCGACCTTCTCCACCAAGTTTCTCAAGGAAGGCTCGTACCTGGACCTGTTCTCCAGCATGACCACCCATAACCTGTGGCCCATGACCAAGGTGGGGATCGATCAGTTCGACCTGGTGCAGTACCTGGCAGGCCAGCTGATGCAATCGGACGACGACCGCTTCGAGGCGCTGCAGACCTACTTCCCCCAGGCCAAGAAGGAAGACTGGCGCCTGTGGCAGGCCGGGCAGCGGGTGCAGATCATCAAGCGCGACAAGGAAAAGGGCGGGGTGCTCAAGCTGGGCACCGAGGTGGTGAGCGCGGCCGATGGCAGCATTGCCGGGCTGCTGGGCGCATCGCCCGGCGCATCCACCGCGGCGCCGATCATGCTCGAAGTGCTGCAGAAGGTGTTCAAGGACAAGGTCGCCAGCCCGGCCTGGCAGCAGAAGCTGCACCAGATCGTGCCCAGCTACGGCACCCACCTGAACGACGACCCGGCCCGGGTGCAGCAGGAGTGGGCCTACACCAGCGAGATACTGCAGCTTGCGCCGCCACCGGGCATCGATACCCAGGCGCCGCAGCAGTCGCCGGCCACCGACCCGATCGGCCAGAAGCACAGCGACTCGGACCCTGACCTGGCGCCATGACCTCGGCGCTTCGTGCTCAGGGCAGGGGCGACGCCCAGGTACCGGCCGGGGCGTCGCGCAGCGCGGCGTGCAGCAGGCGCAGCACCGGGTGCTCCAGCGCAGTGCCGCTGTAGCACAGGCCCACCCGGCGACTGGGTAGCGGGCTGTTGAGCGCATGCACCTGCACCCCTTGTGCCGCGCTCACCAGCGAGTGCGGCAGCGCCGCCACGCCGACCCCGGCCGCCACCAGCAGCAGAGACTGATGCAGCGAGCCGCTGCTGGCCACCGCCGACGCGGTGGAGTTGCCATACAGCGCCATCAGGCGCTGGTGGGAGGGGTGTTCGGGGCAGATGACCCAGGGGTACAGGCTGGTGACCGTGCCCGGTTGCCTGCCGGCTGCGCTCACCAGCACGAACGGGTCGTCCCACACCGGCAGGAACAGCTCGTCTTCGCAGCACTGTTCTTCTACCGCCAGGCGCGCATCGCCGGCACAGCCCTCGTGCAGCGTGATGTACAGGTGCGCCACCACCTGGTGGGCAAAGCGCAGAAACGCAGCGACCTGCGCGGGGCTCAGGTCCGGCTCGATGCCCAGGCTCAGGTGCTGGCGCGCATCGCTGGTGCGAAAGCGCTGGCGCAGGGCCTCGGCCTCGCTGACCAGCGCGCAGGCCTGCGGGTACAGCGAACGCGCCGCCTCGCTCACCTCCACCCCTCGCGACTGGCGGTTGAACAGGGTGGCGCCCAGGGCTTCTTCGAGCTGGCGGATGGTCACCGACAAGGTCGGCTGGCTGATGCACAGGCGCTGGGCGGCGCTGGTGATGTTGCGTTCTTCGAACACCGCCACAAAGGCTTTGAGGTGCCGGATATCCATAGGTAAGGCCGATGTCTGCAAGAGGAATTAAGCATTTTATCTGCTGTGGCCGGCACTATACGCTTTGCGTCATCTGATAAACCAATGGCGGAAGCACTTTCATGAACAAACCCCTGATCATCGTGACCGGCGCCAGCTCGGGCATCGGCGAGGCCGTCGCGCGCCTGTTCTCTGCCCAGGGCCACCCCCTGCTGCTGCTGGCCCGGCGCGTGGAGCGCCTGCTCGCACTGGGCTTGCCCGCCACCCTGTGCAAGGGTGTCGACGTCACCGACCGCGAGGCGCTGCTGGCTGCGGTGAAGGAGGCCGAGGCGCAGTACGGCCCGGCCGATGCGATCGTCAACAATGCGGGTGTGATGCTGCTGGGTGATACCGCCACCCAGGCCCCCGAGCAGTGGGAGCGCATGCTGGATGTGAACGTCAAGGGCCTGCTCAACGGCATCCATGCGGTACTGGGCGGCATGATCGAACGCAACCACGGCACGGTGATCAACGTCGGCTCGGTGGCCGGGCGCAAGACCTTCCCCAACCATGTGGCCTACGTGGGCACCAAGTTTGCCGTGCACGCGATCTCGGAAAACCTGCGCGAAGAAGTGGCGGCGCACAACGTGCGGGTCATCACCATCGCGCCGGGTGCGGTGGAAACCGAGCTGCTCGGCCACACCACCGATGAGGCGATCAAGTCCGGCTACCAGGACTGGAAGGCCGGCATGGGCGGTGTGGTGCTGTCGGCGGACGATGTGGCCAATGCGATCCGCTACGCCTACGAACAGCCTCAGGGCGTGTGCATCCGCGAGATCGTGCTGGCGGCGACCCGCCAGCAGGCCTGATGGCGTGCGCGTTGCGCGTCAGAAACTGTACCTGACGTTGAACATCACGTTGCGGGGGTCGCCGTAGTAGACCGAGTAGTAGTTGCCGATGCCGCTGTAGTACGTCTTGTCGAACAGGTTGTTGAGGTTGGCCGACACCTTCAGTTGCTTGCTCACGTCATACGCGGCCATCAGGCCGACCACGCCGTAGGCGTCCTGGAAGAACTTGTGGCTGGGCAGCGCCACGTCGTTGACGTCGTCGTAGAAGGTGTCGTCGACGAAGTAGGTGCGGCTCTGCCACTGCCAGTTGCCGCCCACGGTGAGCTTGTTCAGCTCGGCCGGTAGGCGGTAGCTGGTGGCGACCTTGAGCAGGTGCTGGGGCTGGTTGGTCGCCACGCGCCGGTGATCGGCGTCGTAGGAGGCCTGATAGACGTAGCCGGCGTTGATGTTCCAGTCGGGCAGGATCTCGCCGGACATTTCCAGCTCCACACCGCGGGTGGTGGCGCCCTGCACGGCGCGCATCACTTCATTGCCGAACTCCCCGGTGGTGCCGGTCGACTGCGCCAGGTTGTCCTGCTTGAGCTCGAACAGCGCCAGGCTGGCATTCAGGCGACGGTCGAAATACTCGCCCTTGATTCCCACTTCGTAGCTTTGCCCGGTGAGCGGGTCCAGCGGCTTGTTGTCGGCACCCCGGTTGTAGGGCTGCGGCTTGAAGATGTCGGTGTAGCTGGCGTACACGGTGTGCTGGTCGTCGAGGTCGTAGGTGATGCCGGCATAGGGGATCACTTCACCGGTGTCGCGGGTGGCGGTGCGGCTGCTGCGCGGCAGCGCGTTGATGCTGTCCAGGCTCCACGCGTAGTCGGTGACCCGCGCCCCCAGCACCAGGTTGAGTGCGTCGGTGGGCTTGAGCACGACCGCAGCGTAGCCGACCTTCTGCGTGGTCTTGATATCGAAGGTCGACCACCAGGCCCAGTCGGTGGGGTAGGCGGCGTTGTTGTTCCAGTCGAAGGCATCGGGTGCCACGGCGTCGGTGCTGCCGTCGGTACGGTCCGATTGCGCGGTGGTGTGGGCATAGGTGTAGCCCACCACCAGGTCGTGGCTTCTGCCCAGCAGCGAGAACGGGCCCTTGGCGTAGATATCGAAGGACTTCTCGTCGGTATCGGTGTTGAACTTGGCCGCACCGCCCGGGTAGTAGCCGTGGGCGACGCTGTTGTCGTTCGGGTCGACATGGGCGGTGGCCAGGCCTGCGATGATCTCGCGCGAGGCATAGTTGCGGTAGCTGGCGGTGGCCTTGAGCGACCACTCGTTGTCGAACTGGTGATCGATGCTGGCGAATGCGCGCTGGGTGCGATGGTTGCGGTAGGCCCACTTGTCCGCCGGGTTGGTGGAGCGCGAGAAGCGCACCGGCGTGCCGTTCTTGTAGAAGGCCGGCAGGTGGGTGGTGGAGGACGCGTCGTTGTCGTTCTGCTGGTACTCGTAGCCCACGCTCAGCACGGTGGCGTCAGACAGGTCGCCGTCGAGCACGCCGTAGAAGATGTCCTGTTGCTGCTTCTGGTAGTCGATGAAGGTGTGCTGCTGTTCACGGGCCGCGACGAAACGCCCGCGCAGGGCGCCGCTGTCGAGCAGCGGTCCGGACACGTCCAGCTCGGTGCGGTAGTGATCCCACGAGCCTGCGCCGGCGGACACATGGCCCTGAAACTGGGCAGTGGGCCGCTTGCGCACCAGGTTGATCACCCCCGACGGGTAGCCGATGCCGTTGACCAGCCCGGTGGCACCCTTGAGCACCTCGACGCGGTCGTAGATCACCGAGTTGGTGATGCTGTAGTTGTCGCGCAGGTTGCCGGCGTCGGTGCTCAGGCTGGGCACGCCGTCATACTGGAAGTTCTGGATCTCGAAGCCGCGCGAGTAGAAGGTGAAGCCTTCGGAGTTCTCGCGGTTGACGGTGATGCCCGGGGTTTGCTGCATCACCTCGGACAGGTTGTTCAGGCCCTGGTCGTCCATCTGCTGGCGGGTGATCACGCTGATCGACTGCGGGGTCTTGCGCAGCGACATGTCCAGGCGCGTGGCGGTGCTGGTCTGCCCGGTGGTGTAGGAGCCGCTGCCCTCGGTGGTGCTGCCCAGGCTCCAGGCGCTGTTGATGGTGGTGGCACCCAGTTCGATGTTGTTGCCGGCGCTGTCTGGCAGCGGTACCAGGTACAGGGTCGAGGCGTCACTGCGCCCGAAGGTGAAGCCGCTGCCGGCCAGCAGTTGGGCCAGGGCCTGATCGGCGGAGTAGCTGCCCTTGACCGGTGCGCTGCGCAGGCCGGCGTCCAAGTTGCCGTCGAGCATCACGTTCTGCCCGGTCTGCTGGCTGAAAACCAGCAATGCCTGGCGCAGTTGCTGGGCGGGGATATCGAATGCCGTGTGCACGCTGACCGCCCCTGTACCGGGCGCGGGCACCTGGGCCTGGGCCGGTTGTGCCAGCAGCGCGCAACTGATCGCGGCGCCCAGCGCCGACATGCGCCAGCATGAACCCTGGGGGAACAACGTCTGGGGTGTTGCCATTTCCTTGACTCCTCGGCAGAACGACTTCGCCTGTTTGCGAATGGGTTTCATCTGCTGGTGATGACGCACGAGGAGTGCAAATGTCTGATGGGTACTGCAAATAATTTTCAATCAGCCATCGGCGGGTCAGGCAGGGCGGATGATGGTCACCAGGTCGGTGTAGCGGCTCAGGCGGATCGGCAGGGTGCGCGCCAGCACATCGAGCATCTGCTCTGGGTGCTGGCGATTGAGGATCAGGCTCACCGGGCGTGCCGCCAGGCGCTCGTCGGCGATGAAGATGCGGCCCTCGCGCCAGCGCTGCAGGTGATTGACCACCTTGGCCAGGGGCGTGTCGAAGAACACCAGGCTGCCGTTGCGCCAGGCCAGCACCTGGTCGAGTTCGGCGCGCTGCACCGGGCCGAGCCCGGCGGCGCCGAAGGTCACGGCCTCGCCCTGGCCCAGTTGTGCCTGCTGGCCGGGGATTTGCACCCCGGCATTGTGCTCACTGACGGCCAGGTCGGCGCTGCCGGCGTCGCAGGACAGGCAGAACGCACCCTGGTGGCTGACCACGGTGCCGGCCTCGGTGTCGATGCGCAGCGGGCGGGTATCGGCGGCCACCTTGAAATAGGCCTGACCACGCAGCATGCGCAGGCGCCGCGTGGTGCCGGAAAAGTCGAGGTCCAGGGCGGTGTTGCCGGCCAGTTCGATCACGCTGCCATCGGGCAGGCGCTCGGTGCGGGTTTCACCCACGCGCGTGTGCAGGTCGGCAAACGACAGGCCTTCGCCCTTGAGCCACAGCGTGGCCGAGCCGGTGGCCACTGCGGCGGTGCACGCCGCCATGGCCAGTTGCATGAAGCGCCGCCGCGAGACGCCGCGGGCCTTGGGGGCAGGCGGCGCCTGCACGGCAGGCAGCTCGGCGGCCAGGGCCCACAGCGCTTCGAGTTCCAGGTAGGCCTTGGCATGGCGCGGGTCGGCCAGCATCCACTCAAGCCACTGCTCGTGCTCGGCCTGGCTGGCCGAGCCTTCGAAGATCAGCGCGAACCAGGCGCAGGCCTGCTGCGAGATGGGGTCGGCCTGGGGCTCGTCGGGCGAGGCCGGGGCCGGCGTGGGGAAGGGCGGTTCAGCCATGGGTCGGGTCACTGTGCGGGCGGTGAGGTGTACAGGGGCGCATGATAGTCCACTCTCACTCGGACATGCCCAGCTTGAGCAATTCCAGTGCCCGCACCATGCGGCTGTAGGCGGTCTTGGGCGAAATGCCCAGGCGTTCACCGATCTCCACGTAGGTCAGGCCTTCGCCGCGCGCTAGCAGAAACACCTCGCGGCAAGGCTCGGGCATGCGCTGCATCACGCGGTTGAGCGTGGCCAGCTGGTCCTGGGCGATCACCGTGCGTTCCAGGCTCGGGGTCTTCTGCTCCAGCGCCTGCAGCTCGGTGGGCTCGACCACCTCGCCCTTGCGGTGGCGCTCGCGACGCAGGTAGTCGATGAACAGGTTGCGCGCGCACAGAAACAGGTATGCGCGAAAGTTGTCGATGGGCGTGCGCCCCAGCTGTTCGGACAGGCGGATGAAGGTTTCCTGAGTCAGGTCTGCGGCGGTGTCCTTGCAGCGCACCTGACGATTCAGGTAGTCCTGAATTTCTTCACGGTGGGCAAGGTACAACGCCTTGAGGTCTGCGCTTGACACGAAACACCTGCGAGCTGGGGGTCAGGGAGCGCAGGAAGATAACAGGAATTAATATCATTTAAAACAACGCGGCCGAGGCGCTGGGGTAGCGTCTCTAGCGGTTCGGGAGCAATCGGTAGTGGCTCTGCACGAAACCGTTGTCCGACGCGCAGGTGGCGACATGCTGCAGCTGGCGTTCGCTGCCTGCGTGGCTGAACAGCGCGATGCCCTGGCCAAGCAGTACCGGAATGCGCGTGATGATCAATTCGTTGATCAGCCCGGCCTGCAGAAACGCCTGGAGGGTCTGGCCGCCATCGATGTAGAGGTGCTTGAGCCCTCGTGCTGCCAGTTGCTCGACGATGTCGGTCACGTCGCCTGCCAGCACCTCGACGTTGGCCTGCGGGTGCGCAGACATGTCCACGGGCCGGTTGGACAGCACGATGACCGGGATGCCTGCATACGGCCATTCGGGGAAGGACAGCACCTTGTCCAGGGTCTTGCGGCCCATCACCAGGGCATCGACGCCGGCGATGAACTGTTCGTAGGTCACGCCGTTGAGCTCAGCGGTTTCATAGTCGGGGCGGTGCAGCCACTCGATGTCGCCGTCGGGGCGCGCGATGAAGCCGTCGATGCTCGCGGCGATGAATACGGAGCACTTGATTGTCATTGAACGTGAATTCCTCGTTGCTGTAGGCACGCCTTTGAAAACGGGCGGTTGGTTGGCGACCGAATATACCGCGTTGTCAGCTCGTTACCAGTCATCAGCCAAAGGGCCTGGGCCTGCTGGAGCCAGACGCTGCCCTTCAACGCTGGTTGAGCCAATGCTGCTGGTAGGCCCCTTGCGGGTCCTGCACCGGGCCGTGATCGGGAAAGGGCAGGTTGGCGATACACGCAAGCTGGGCCTGGGTTGGCGCTTCGCGTCGGATGTCTGCGTGCTGCCCGGGCGGGTAGGCCCCCACCACCAGAAAGCCCGGGCTGCAATGGAGTTTGCAGTGGCCCGTGCCGGCGGGCAGCAACAGCACATCGCCTGCACTCACCTGTACTTCGCGGCCCCGCGGGCCGCCCAGCATCAGCCTTGCCTGGCCACACACCACGCCGAGCGCTTCGTGGCCCTCGGTGTGGTAGTGGTGGTAGGCGTAGATGCCATCGCGCCATTGCGCCGGCCAGCCATTGGCCTCGAAAGTGCGTTCGATTTGCGCCGCCGGATCACTGCCGTGCAGCGCAATCGCGTGGGGGTAGATCAGCACCGGCAGCCGGGTGTTGTTGGGCACCCAGTCGTCGGGTTGCAGCCTCAGTACCTGCGAGGCTGTTGAAGGTGTGTGTCGAGTGTTCATGGTCGACCCTCGGCGATGAAGCCGGGGCGGCATCGGGTTGCCAGCCCGGCGTGGTGACAGGGAAGGGGCAGGTGGATGCCTGCCCCGGTCATCTAGCTTCGCAGGAACGCGAGCAGATCGGCGTTGATCGTGTCGGCGTCGGTGGTCGGCATGCCATGCGGCAAGCCCGCATAGGTTTTCAGGGTGCCGTTCTGCAACAGCTTCGCTGACCGCGGCCCTGAGTTTGCATAGGGCACGATCTGGTCATCGTCCCCGTGCATCACCAGGACGGGAATCGTGATGCGCTTGAGGTCGTCGGTGAAGTCGGTCTGGGAGAAGGCCACGATCCCGTCAAGGTGTGCCTTGGCGCAGCCCATCAAGCCCTGGCGCCACCAGTTCAGGATGGTGCCCTCGCTGGCGTTTGCGCCTGGGCGGTTGTAGCCATAGAACGGGCCTGACGGCAGGTCATGGTAGAACTGTGCGCGGTTGGCCTTGAGCTGCGCCTGCAAGTCATCGAATACCGACCTGGGCAAGCCGTCCGGATTGTTCGGGGTCTGGACCATCAGCGGTGGCACGGCACTGATGAGGACAGCCTTCGACACACGCTCCTGGCCATGGCGAACGATGTAGCGGATCACCTCGCCGCCGCCGGTGGAGTGCCCCACGTGGGCTGCACCCTGCACGCCAAGATGGTCGACCACGGCCGCAACGTCGTCCGCATAGTGATCCATGTCGTGCCCGTCCCACACCTGGCTGGAGCGCCCGTGGCCGCGGCGGTCGTGTGCGACGACCCGGTAGCCGTGATCAAGGAAGAACAGCATCTGCGCATCCCAGTCGTCGGCACTGAGTGGCCATCCGTGGTGAAAGACGATCACCGGGGCATCGCGTGGGCCCCAGTCCTTGTAGAAGATCTCGACACCGTCCCGCGTAGTGACATACCCCATGTTCGTGGCTCCCGAGTGAAGTGGAGGGCGTGGTCAGTATCGTGTTGTGATCATGACCAGGTGAACAAAGTGCAGATCAGCGGATGAACGGCCTGCGCCGACGCTGCGATAGCCGTTGACCACGGACCATCGCAGGCTTGTACGGCTCAGTCCTGGTGCATGGCCTGTGCTACCCCCTGATCCTCACCCAGGAACCCGCCACTCTGGTGGTGCCACAGCTGCGCATAGGTGCCATTTCTGGCAAGCAACTCGGCGTGGGTACCCTGCTCGATGATGCGCCCGTCATCCATCACCACCAGCCGGTCCATGGCCGCAATGGTGGACAGACGGTGGGCGATGGCGATCACGGTCTTGCCCTGCATCATCTCGTCGAGGCTTTCCTGGATGGCCACTTCGACCTCGGAGTCCAGTGCGCTGGTGGCTTCGTCCAGCAGCAGGATCGGGGCGTTCTTGAGCATTACTCGGGCGATCGCGACGCGCTGGCGCTGGCCCCCGGACAGCTTGATGCCGCGCTCACCCACCAGGGTGTCGTAGCCGCTATGGCCTTGCTGGTCGCTCAACTGGCTGATGAAACCGTCGGCCTGGGCACTGGCGGCTGCGCTGCGGACCTGTTCGTCGGTGGCGTCGGGCCGGCCATAGGCGATGTTGTCGCGAATGGAACGGTGCAGCAGCGAGGTGTCCTGGGTGACCATGCCGATGGCGCTGCGCAGGCTGTCCTGGGTCACATGGGCGATGTCCTGCCCGTCGATGCGGATCTGGCCGCTGTCGACGTCATAGAAGCGCAGCAGCAGGTTGATGAGCGTGGACTTGCCCGCGCCGGAGCGCCCCACCAGGCCGATCTTTTCACCCGGGCGAATGCTCAGGCTCAGGCCGTCGAGCACCTGGCGCTCGCCGTTGTAGTTGAAGCTCACCTTGTCGAAGGTGACCGCGCCGCCGCGGGTCTGCAGCACCTTGGCGTCCGGGGCATCCTTGACCTTGGGGCCGCGGGTCAGGGTGGCCATGCCGTCCTGCACGGTGCCGATGTTCTCGAACAGCGAGGTCATCTGCCACATGATCCAGTGCGACATGCCATTGATGCGCAGCGCCATGGCGGTGATCGCCGCCACGGCACCTGCGCCGACCTCGCCCTGGTGCCACAGCCACAGGGCATAGCCGCCGGCGGCCATGATCAGGGCCACCACCAGCGCCTGGTTGACGATCTCGAACTGGCTGACCAGGCGCATCTGGCGAAAGCCGGTCTGCTTGAAGTCTTCCATCGCCGCACGGGCGAAGTGCGCCTCGCGGTTGGAGTGGGAGAACAGCTTCACCGTGGTGATGTTGGTGTAGGCGTCGGAAATGCGCCCGGTCATCATCGAGCGGGCGTTGGCCTGCTCCTGCCCGACCTTGCCCAGGCGCGGCACGAAGTACAGCATGGCCAGGCCGAACAGCACCACCCAGGCAACGAAGGGCAGCATGAGCTTGAGCGCGAAGCCGCCGGCCAGCGCGATGATCGCGATGAAGTACACCCCGATGCCGGGGGCGATCTCGATCAGGGTGAACAGCAGGTCGCGCACCGCCAGTGCGGTCTGCATGACCTTGGTGGTGACGCGCCCGGAGAATTCGTCGGAAAAGAACGACAGGCTCTGGCGCAGCATCAGGCGGTGGAAGTCCCAGCGCAGGCGCAAGGGCAGGTTGATTGCCAGTATCTGGTGCTGAACCATGGTGCGCAGGGCCACCAGCCCGACGCTGCACAGCATCACGATGCCGATGCCCCACAGCACGCGGCGTTCCTGCGCTGCCGCATCGCCCCCGGCCTGCCAGGTGGAGAGCAGGTCCACGACCTGGCCCAGGAACGAAAACAGCCAGGCTTCATAGATGGACACCGCAGCGCTGAGCAGTGCGAACGCCAGGATGTAGCCGCGCGCACCCCGCGTGCACGCCCACAGAAAGCGTGCCAGGCCCACGGGCGGCGGGGGCACCTCGTCAGGAGGGAAAGGGTCGAGCCTTCGTTCAAATGCACGAAGCATGGTGGTCTCCAAAACGATCGAATGGGGGCAATTCTGACATCGAACGGCGGGCTTGCGGGATTTGTGGGGAGTGAAGAGGCGGTGGTGGTTTGCTGCGCTGGTTGAGAGAAAGCCGCAATCGACCCAACGCGGGTTCCCGTTTCAGGATTTCAACAATAAATTGATAATTCAACGCCTAGTTGATATTTTCTAGGCCCGACGAACATTACTTGGGTGCCCGATGCAACTCGATATTTTCCAGGTGGACGCTTTTTCTTCCGAGACGTTCGGCGGCAACCCGGCGGCTGTGTGCCCGCTGGACGCCTGGCTGCCTGATGCAACGCTGCAACGGATCGCAGCAGAGAACAATGTGTCCGAGACGGCCTATTGGGTACGCAACGGTGAGGTGTTCGAGCTGCGCTGGTTTACCCCCGCAGTTGAGGTCGATCTGTGCGGGCACGCCACGCTGGCAGCCGCCTGGGTGCTGTTCGAACAGCTTGGTGAATGCCGCGACACGCTGCGTTTTTCCACCCGCAGCGGTGAACTGCGAGTGCGCCGCGAAGGCGGTCGCCTGGCCATGGACTTTCCGGCCAAGCAGCCTGAAGCCGTAGCCCTGCCGCCTGGCCTGCTGCAGGCCCTGGGGCTGCAACAGGCCGAGGCGCTGTATCGCACGGACGATTACCTGGTAGTGGTCGAGGATGAAAGCATCGTCGCCGGGCTCGCCCCCGACTTTGCCGCCCTGGCCGCATTCGAGGTGCGCGGGGTTGCCGTGACCGCGCCGGGTCGTCACATGGACTTCGTCTCGCGCTGGTTCGGGCCGCGAGTGGGGGTCAACGAAGACCCTGTCACCGGCTCGGCCCACACTTCGCTGGCGACCTACTGGTCCCAACGCCTGGGCAAGCGCAGCCTGAGTGCCGAGCAGGGCGGGGCGCGCAAGGGCCAACTGCACTGCGAAGTCCTGGACAACGACCGGGTCATCATCAGCGGTCACGCGGCGCTCTACCTGCGCGGCACCATCTTCATCTGAGGCCGGCCGGCCAAATCACTTCAAACTTTTCCTACCTCACGGGTTCTGCTTAGTAACACCCCGCACTTGAAGGAGAACCCGATGAAACCCACCGATACCAAGCAGGGCGACAAGGTCCCGCGGCCACTCTCGTCGGACCAGGCGCAGAAGGGCACGCCATCCCCCGACCCGGTGCTGGAACAACCGGACCCGGATACCGAGGCAGTGGACAAGGTGATCACGCCGACGTCCATCAAGGAGCAGGAAGAAAAGACCCGCGAAATCCAGCGGCGCCTGGCCGAGGCGCAAAGGAAGGGCTGAAAGCGGCCCTGCCGGGCCCTGCGTGCCTTGGCGTGCCAGCGCCAGTCACAGCTTGGCGAGCAGGTGCTGCAGTTTTTTCGTGGCTTCGCGCCCGGAACAGGCGCGGCTGAGCAGGTCGCTGGACATGTTCTTGTACATGTCCACGGCCTGGGCAGAGGAGGTGACGCTGGCAATGCCCACATGCAGGTTGGGCAGCTCCCCTAGCCGGTAAGGGCTCACCGCCACGTAGCTGGTGGTCTTCTGCTCGAAGATCTGGAAGGTGGCGCTGGGCAGTGCCTCGTCGATCAGGTAGATACCCGGGTGATCGCTGTTGGTCTCGACGATGGAGATCAGGTTCTCGATTTCCTTGCGTGCCAGCAGGGCGCGCTCCATTCGCACGCTGGGGGGCAGGTCCAGGCGGCCTACCAGGCCGATGTGCAGGTAACGCTCGATCTGACGCAGGCTGACAATCGACCTGACCTGGAATTTTTCGCGAAAGAAGGTGGATTTGCGCTCGTCCAGAATGCTCAGAATCTGGCTCTCCATCGCTTCCTGTGCCGGGCTGAAGCCCTGCGGTCGAGCCTCGTGGAGCATGGTCTGAAACAGCGCCGAGTATTCGGGCGTGGTCAGCAGGTAGGAAAACGGGTCGAAGTAGGAGATGACGCTGCTGGAACGGGCCTCCAGCTGGCGCATGCGCTCGAAGTAGCCGAGGGCGTTGTCGAAGTACTCCGTATCGGAACCCAGCAGGCTGGTCAGCGACACCTTCAGCAGGTCGGCCAGGCGCTCCAGGGTGTCGAGTTTGACGATCTTGCCCAGTTCCAGGCGGTACACCGCAGCCCGCGAGATGCCGAGCTTGTCGGCCACCTGGTCGGCGTTGAGCTGGCGGCCGATGCGAAAGGCCCGGAGGCGCTCGCCGATTGCCTGGTAATCAATCTGGTTCACTGGGGGATCCTTGTCGTTTTTCGTGGTGGCATGTTCTACCAGATCGGCTTGACGAGGCCATGGCGCGAGTGTATCAATATTTAGACATGAACTGTTGCTTGTCCAAAAAATATAAAAAAGGCCGACACATGTCCACACCACCCTGCACCTGCTGCGGCATCGCCTGCGCTGCCACCTGATACCACAACCCCACCCCCACCTGATAGGAGCTTCCCTGATGAAGACTCGCATCGGCGCGCCCGCGTTCGCGCTTTTCATGACCCCGATGGTGATGGCTGGCCCGCCGCCAGCCTTCAGCGATACCTTTATCGGCTATCGCTACAGCAGCCATTTCTCGGACCCGGGCAAGCGCCAGGACATAGCCAAGCACATTGTCCAGCTTGCCCATGTGAGCAGCTACGCCCTGGGCCAGCAGTTCGCCAACGTGGATGTGTTCAAGTCCGACCGCGATGACCCGCGCAAGGACAGCAGCAGCGGCGCCACCGAGGTCTACCTGACCTACCGCAATCAGTTGCAGCATGCACGGGTGTTCGATCGGCCGCTGGCCTTCGGGCCGGTGAAGGACGTCGCGCTGACCCTGGGCCTGGACTGGAACATCAAGAACAACGCGTTCCAGTCGCGAAAGCGCATGATTTTGATAGGCCCGACCCTCAAGTTCGCGCTGCCGGCAGGGTTTCTCGACCTCAGCCTGTTCTACGCCAGGGAATGGAACCACTGCGGGCTCGACAGCTGCCGGCAGCCGGGCAACCATTCGCGCATGGCGTTCGACCCGTTCTACCAGCTGAACCTGACCTGGGGCATACCGTTCGCGCTGGGCAGCCTGCCGATGAAATTCCAGGGCTTCTACAGCTACAGCGGCGAGAAGGGCGATGACTACCGGCGCAACCCGACGGCGGATGAACAGCTGATGCGCACCTCGCTGATGCTGGATGCAGGGGCTGTGCTGGGCGGCGCAAGAAACACGGTATGGATCGGGCCCGGATACGAGTACTGGCGCAACAAGTTCGGCAACCGCCGTGGCGACGGGATCGACGTGGACGCCTTGTCGATCAACCTGGAGTGGCATTTCTGAGCGCGGCGTTTTTTTTTGCGAGCCCACAATCTAAATATTTAGACAATCGCGCAGGCTGGCAGTACGCTTTGTGAAGCCTTGCACGGGCGGACCGGCGGCGATCCTGGGCAGGTTCAGGCGTCAGCTGTCTAAAAAACCATACAAAAACAAGAGGTAAACCAAGATGGCTTCTTCCGAAAAGCGTCCGAAGAAGGACGCGTCACCCCAAGAAGGCCCTGATAGCCAGCGTGACCGGCTATGCGATGGACGGCTTCGACCTGCTGATTCTCGGGTTCATGCTGCCGGCGATCACCATCGGTCTCGGTCTGAGTTCCTCGGAGGCTGGCTCGCTGGTGACATGGACGTTGCTGGGCGCCGTGGCCGGGGGGCTGATCTTCGGCCAACTGAGCGACCGCTATGGCCGGGTACGCATGCTGACCCTGTGCATCCTCACCTTCTCGATATTCACCGGGCTGTGCGCATTCGCCCAGGGCTACTGGGACCTGCTGATCTATCGAACCCTGGCCGGGTTCGGCCTGGGCGGGGAGTTCGGCATCGGCATGGCACTGATCGCCGAAACCTGGCCGGCCAACCGGCGCAATCGTGCTTCTTCCTATGTGGGCATGGGGTGGCAGGCCGGGGTGCTCGCCGCTGCATTGCTCACGCCATTGCTGCTGCCCTACATCGGCTGGCGCGGCATGTTCCTGGTCGGGTTGCTGCCGGCGTTCGTCTCGCTCGTGGTTCGCCATACCATGAGCGAGCCGGCAGAATTCGTGAAGGCCGCAGCCGACCCGGTGCCTTTCGCGCGGCGCTTCACCGACCTGTTCAAGGACCGGCCGACCAGCAAGGCGAGCCTGGGGGTGATGGTGCTCACCTCGGTGCAGAACTTCGGCTACTACGGGCTGATGATCTGGATGCCCAGCTACCTGTCGAACAAGTTCGGCTTCTCGCTGATGGCCTCCGGAACCTGGACCGCAGTGACGGTGCTGGGCATGGCGTTCGGTATCTGGCTGTTCGGGCACCTGGCCGACCGTTTCGGACGCAAGCGCATGTTCCTGGTGTATCAGGCCGGCGCAGCGTTCATGGTCATCGCCTATGCCAACCTCGACAACCCCACGGTCATGCTGTTTGCCGGCGCGATCATGGGCATCTTCGTCAACGGCATGATCGGTGGCTACGGCGCATTGATCTCCGATCTGTACCCCGCGCAGATCCGTGCCACGGCGCAGAACGTGCTGTTCAACGTGGGCAGGGCCGCCGGTGGCTTCGGGCCGCTGGTGGTGGGCGCCGTAGCGCTGCACTATTCGTTCTCGGCGGCCATCATGCTGCTTGCCTCGCTGTATGGGGTGGCGATGCTCGCGACGGTGTTGCTGCTTCCCGCCTGCCAGGCCCACGACGTGCCGAAGCCGCAGCCGGCCTAGCCCGGCGGGATGGTTATGAATTCGCCCTGGCTTATTCGTATCAAAAATTAGACAGAAACACCGAGCTGCAGTACAGTCAGCTTAAGCAATCGCTGAAACACCGCTTCATCTGCCGCTTCGTCACTGAGGCGGCATTTACTTTTGACCGTGCTGTATAAAAATTTAGACAAATGCGAGGCCACCTCAATGAACGTGATTTCCGGCTGCTGCCAGGCGAGTGCCCTGACTCCCCCAGACGACACCTTGGCGGTCGTGATTTCCAACCAATGGGTCAACGATGAATACAAGCGCCTGGTGCTACAGGCCGACGGCGCCGCCAGCCAGTCGCTTCCGGGGCAGTTCTTCAACCTGCTGTGCCCGAGTGAAGGCGAGCACAAGCCGTACTTCCGTCGCCCCATGAGCACTTACAAGGCCGACCCGGCCACGGGCCAGGTGGAGTTTCTGTACAAGGTGACCGGCAAGGGCACCTATGGCCTGGAGACGCTTGGCCAGGCGCAGACCGTGGAGATTCTTGGCCCGCTGGGCAAGGGCTTCGACCTGCAGCCGGGGTGGCAGCACATGATCATCGTGGCCCGGGGCGTGGGGCTGGCCACCCTGGCGCCGCTGGCCGAAGCGGCGCATCGGCTGGGCATCCGCCTGACCGCAGTGCTGAGTGCCCGCAGCGAGAAGAGCCTGCTTTCGCGCGAGCGCTTCGCCTCGCTGGGGGCCGACGTGCGGGTGGTGCTGGATGAGGATGGCAGCAGCTCGCCCGAACGGCTCGAACCGCTGCTGCGCCAGATCATCGCCCGTGAAGGCACCGATGCGCTGTTCACGTGTGGCTCCAGGCGGCTGACCCAGTTGCTGAAGAAGCTGAGCGCCGAGCTCGGCCTGGTGGGCCAGGTAGCGCTGGAGCAACAGATGGTGTGCGGCCTGGGCATGTGCCAATGCTGCGTTGAGGTGTTCGAGGTGAACGGGCTCAGGGTGGGCAAGCGGGTATGCCTCGAAGGCCCTGTATTCGACCTGGCGGAGGTGGTGTGATGATCAATCTGAGCGTACAGGTCGGCGGGTTGCGCCTGAAGAACCCGGTGATGCCGGCATCGGGCACCTTTGCCGAAGAGCTTGCCCACCTGCTGGACTTCAACCAGCTGGGTGCACTGGTGACCAAGACCATCACCACCGAAAAGCGCAGCGGCAACCCGATGCCGCGGGTCTGCGAGCTGAACGACGGGATGATGAATGCCATCGGCATTCCCAGCAAAGGCGCGCAGCTGTTCATCGACAAGGTGGTGCCGTTCTACCGCGACTACGACGCGCCGTTGATCGTGAGCATTTCGGCGCCCACGGCCCAGGGCTTTGCCGACCTGGCGGCGCGGCTGAGCGATGTGCCTGGTGTGGCCGGCATCGAGGCCAATATCTCGTGCCCCAACCTGGAAGCGCATGGCCAGTCGTTCGGCATGCAGGCTGAAAGTACCCGCGACGTGGTGGAGTTGATGCGCCAGGTCACCTCGTTGCCGCTGTGGGTCAAGCTGACCCCCAATGCCGGCGAGGTGGTGCCGGTTGCCCTGGCTGCGCAGGAGGCCGGTGCCGATGCCGTCGTGGTGGGCAACACGCTGCTCGGGTTGTCGGTGGACATCGAGCGAGGCCGCGCGCGGCTGGGCAACTTCATGGGCGGCATATCCGGCGCCGCCATCCGCCCGCTGATGGTGCGCCTGACCTATCAATGCGCCCAGGCGCTGGAAATTCCGGTGATTGGCTGCGGTGGCATTGCCACGGCCGACGATGCGCTGGAGTTCATCTATGCCGGCGCCTCGGCGGTGCAAGTGGGTACGGCCACCTTCCTGCACCCGAAAACCATGAACACCATGGTGTCTGAACTGGAGGCCTACTGCCGGCGCAAGGGCGTTGCCTCGATCAGCACCCTGATCGGCGCCCTCGACGATTTGCCCGCCGAGCCGTTTGGAGCCTTGCCATGATCGCGCAATGGCCTGAACAGGCCGCCAGACTGTTCGACACCATCGCCGCCTTGTCACGCGATGCCCAGGAGGGGATCACCCGCGAAAGCTACGGCCCCGGCGAGAGTGACGCCATCGCCTGCCTGAGCGACTTCGCCTTGACCCAGGGGCTGGAGGTGGCAACCGACCGTGCGGGCAACGTGATCTTCACGCGCAAGAGCGACAATGGCCAGCCCGCACTGTGGTACGGCTCGCACCTGGACTCGGTGCCCCAGGGCGGCAACTACGACGGCCTGGCCGGCGTTGTGGCGGGCCTGCTGTGCCTGTGCCGGCTCGACCGCGAGGGCGTGGCCACGGCGCAGCCGGTGCGGGTCATCGGGTTGCGTGGCGAGGAGAGCGCCTGGTACGGCAAGTCGTACATAGGTTCGCGTGCGCTGGTCGGCGGGTTGAGCGAGCACGACCTGCAGCTGACCAACCGCTTCAGCCAGCGCACCCTGGGCCAGGCCATGCAGGCCGTGGGCGCCGACCTGGCAGCGATTGGCCGTCGGCAGTGGCTGGTCGATCGCACCCAGTTTGCCGGCTATCTGGAAGTGCATATCGAGCAGGCGCAGTCGCTGGAGCGCATGGGGCAGGCCGTGGGGATCGTGCCCGGCATCCGCGGCAACCTGCGCCATAACCAGGTTCGCTGCCTGGGCGAAGATGGCCATTCGGGCGCCGTGGCTCGGGAGGACCGCCACGACGCCGTGTTTGCCGTGAGCGAGCTGGTGGCCCGCATCGACCAATGCTGGCGCGAGTACCTCGCGGTCGGGCGAGACCTGGTGGTTACCGTCGGCACACTGGGGACCAACGCGGCGCACCATGCCGTCTCGCGTATTCCCGGTGAGGTCAGCTTCAGCCTCGAGATGCGCAGCCTCGACATGGCCACGCTCGAGGCCTTTCACGCGGTTGCGCTGCACGAGGCAAAGGCCATCGAGCAGGCCCGCCAGGTTCGCTTCGAGTTCGACCTGCGTATCGACACGGCCCCGGCGGCCATGCACGCCCCCTGGGTCGAGGCGCTGGTGCGCCAGGCCCGCCAACAAGGCTGGCAGGGCGTGCTCACCCCCAGCGGGGCCGGCCATGACGCTGCGGTTTTCGCCAACGTCGGCATCCCCAGCGCCATGCTGTTCATCCGCAACCAGCACGGCTCGCACAACCCTCACGAGGCCATGGCCCTGGACGACTTTCTGGTGGCCACCGAGGTGCTCTACCACACGACACTGGAGCTGACACCATGAGCGTACCCCGCAATGCCTGGCTGATCCGCAACGCGACCCTGGTCAACGAAGGCCGCACCTGGGCGGCCGATGTGCGGCTGCGCGAGGGCCGCATCGACTGTATCGGGCAGGCCCTGCAGCCGCTTGCCGGGGAGGGCGTGATCGAGGCGCACGGCCTGTGGCTGCTGCCGGGGATGATCGACGATCAGGTGCACTTCAGGGAGCCCGGCCTGACCCACAAGGCGGACATCGCCAGCGAGTCGCGGGCCTGTGCAGCGGGCGGCATCACCAGTTTCATGGAGATGCCCAACACCAACCCGCCCGCGCTCGATCGGGCCAGCCTGGAAGCCAAGTACGCCATCGCCGCCGCATCGAGCGTGGTCAACTACGCCTTCTACATGGGGGCAAGCAACGACAACCTGGCCGCCATTCGCGCCATCGACCCGGCCAGCACGCCAGGGCTGAAGGTGTTCATGGGGGCCTCGACCGGCAACATGCTGGTGGATGACCCCGAGGTATTGAACGAGATCTTTCGGGTTTCGCCAGTGCCGATCATCACCCATTGCGAAGACACGCCCATGATCAATGCCGAGCTAGAAAAGGCCAGGGCGCGCTTTGGCGAGGATATTCCGGCCCGCGAGCACCCGCTGATCCGTTCGCGCCAGGCGTGCATCAGGTCCACTCGGCTGGCCATCGAGCTGGCGTGCAAGCACGGCACGCGCCTGCATGTGCTGCACATCTCCACGGCAGAAGAGCTGCAGCTGTTCGAGCCCGGCCCCCTCAGCGGCAAGCGCATCACCGCCGAAACCTGCGTGCACTTTCTGCACTTCACCGATCACGACTACGAGCGGCTGGGCTTTCTGATCAAGTGCAACCCGGCGATCAAGTCGGCCAGTGACCGCGACGCCATCGTCAAGGCGCTGGCCGAAGGTCGGCTCGACGTGCTGGCGACCGACCATGCCCCGCACCTGCTCGAAGAAAAGCGCAGCACTTACGCCAAGGCGCCGTCAGGCATTCCGCTGGTGCAGTACGCGCTGCAGGCCGCCCTGGAGCGCGTCTTCTGCGGGGAGCTGAGCCTGGAGCGTCTGGTCGAGGTGGTCAGCCACGCACCGGCGCAGCTGTTCCAGGTCAGTGGCCGGGGCTACCTGCGCGAGGGCTACGCCGCCGACCTGGTGCTCGTCGACCCGCAGCGCCCGCACCGGGTGAGCAATGACCAGGTGCTGTCCAAGTGCGGCTGGACGCCGTTTGCCGGTACCGAGTTCTCATCGAGCATCGTCGCCACGTTCGTCAATGGCGAACGGGTGTGGGACGGCGTCACGGTGAACAGTGCAGTCCGTGGGCAACGACTTTCCTTCAACCGCGCCACGCCTGCCTAGTGGCGCAACAAGAGGTACGAACAACGATGAATTTTCATGAAATGGTGCAACGCTTCGCCGCCGCGCTGCCGGGCACCGACTCGTTCAAGCAGGCCAACGCCGACTGTGAGGCCATCATCCGTGACCAGCCGTTCCAGGCCGGCGCGGCCTTTCTGGTCGCGGGCTTTTGCCGCAGCTACGTGCTCATCTACGAGGATCAGGGGCTGGAGCACGACTTCGCCCTGCGCAACCAGCGCCAGCTGCTCGAGTACATGAACAGCCTGCAGGCGGCCCTGGCGACGTGCGATCACGCGATTGCGCACCAGGCGCTGATCGAAGTGGTGACCCATTACGCCAGGAGCGAGCGGATTTTCTAGGGCGGCGGCTGGCGGCGCCAGCAGGCCGGAGCCAACGGCCTAGAGCGCCGTCCAGGACTGCCTCGAAGCCTGCAGCTGGTTCTTGATCCAGTTGGTAAAGGCCCGCACGGCGGGCCGTTCGCACTTCTGCAGGTCGGTGACCAGGTAGTAGCCGCGGTGCGAGTGGATGACGATATCGAAGGGGCGCACCAGCAGCCCCTTGGCCATGGAGTCGCCACACAACAGGTTGTCGCCCATGGCAACGCCCTGGGCCGCGATGCACGCCGCCTGTGCGCAATGTGCATCGGAAAACAGGATGCCGGTGGCCACGTTCAGCTCCGGGGTGTTCGCCGCCGCCTGCCACACCCGCCAGTCGCTGTAGTCGCTCATGTGCAGCAATGGGAACGCGGCCAAGTCCTGCGGGGTCTTGAGCCCGCCCAGGGCGTTGATCAGCCGCGGGCTGCAGACCGGAAAGTAGTTCAGCGCCGCTATCTGCTCCACCTGCATGCCAGGCCAGTCGCCGATACCGTAGGAGATGAACAGGTCGGCGTTGTGGTTGCTCACGTCATCCGCCGTGGTCGGTGTGACCATGTGCAACTGGACCTGGGGGTATTCCTTCACGAAGCCGCCGATGTGATGGCACAGCCAGTAGGTGGAAAACCCCGAGCTGCAACTGATGGTCAACTTGCCATACACCTCCTGGTCATCGACCCGCCGGCCTGCATCCTCCAGGTTGGCCAGCAGGCGCTGGATCTCCCGGGCGTAGCGTTCGCCGCGAAACGTCAGCGAGATACCCCGGCCCTGGCGCTCGGTCAGGGCAAAGCCGAGGGTGTCCTCCATGCCCGTGATCTGATGGCTGATGGCGCTGCGGGTGAGGTTGAGCTCAAGCGCCGCGGCAGTCACGCTGCCCAACCGGGCAACCGCTTCCAGGGCACGTAACGCGGGCATCGAGGGTAGACGCATGGGGCGCTCCACTGACTTATTGTTGAGCAAATATAAACATTAATGGCGAAATAAATCGATTGTCGTATTTTCTGGTTCAACAATACTAGGCAGGCCCTGCGGGTCCGAGCCGCTCAGCGGGGTCACATACCAATAAGGAATGCCCTGCATGATCGAGCCCAAGGCCTTTGCCCAGAACTGGGTGGACCAACAGCAAACGACCCTGTCCGACTGGCACCAGGTGATCTGGCACTATGCCGAGCCAGCCTTTCGTGAGTACAAGTCCTGCGCCTGGTACGTCGAGCTGCTGCGCAGGCAAGGGTTCGAGGTGGAGGAGGGCAGCGGCGGCATGCCTACCGCTTTCTGCGCCACGTTTCGCAACGGCGACGGCCCTGTGCTGGCGACCTACGCGGAGTACGACGCGGTGCCGGGCAACAACCAGGCGGCGACCACCCGGCGCCAGCCGCGCGAAGGGCTGTCGCGTTTCGCCCCGGGGCATACCGACCCTCATTCGGCGCTGGGCATCAGTGCCCTGGGGGGCCTGCTGGCCGCCAAGGCCGCCATGCTCGAACATGGCATCGCGGGCACGCTGAAATTCTTCGGCGAGCCGGCGGAAAAGCTGCGCGCCTCCAAGCCGGTGCACGCGGCCAAGGGCTATTACGATGACCTGGACGCGGCCATCAGCTTCCACCCCACGTACATGCTGCCGCTGAACAACACCACTACCTGGGATACGCACTGCGGCATCGCCTACGCCTACATCTATACCTTCACCTGCGATTCGCCCCAGGACTGGATCGCAGCGGACAAGTACAGCCCGATCCCGCAGAACCACCTGGCCGCCAGGGCGCCTGGGGCCAACGACGCGCTGGTGCACTTCTATACCCTGAACGAGAGCATGCGCCGCTCCACGTTGCCGTTCACCGGGCTGTGGAGCTACAACGAGGCGATCCTCACCGCCGGCCAGGCCACAGCCGACAACCTGCCGCCGCACATCGCGCAGATCCAGTACCTGTCGCGCTGCGACTCGCTCGAGCAGGCCGAGGCTATCTCCCAGGTGATGGACAACAACGCTGCCGCCGCCGCCCTGGCCACCGGCTGCCAGTGGAACAAGACTTGGGTGTGCAAGTCCCGTGGCGGGCTGCCCAACCATGTGCTGGCGCAGGCCACCTACGACAACCTGCAGGCCATCGGTGCCCCCACCTGGGACGACGAGGCCATCGCCATCGCGCAGCAGATCCAGGGCAACCTGGGGCTCGAACCCATGGCCCGGCCGTTTCTGCCCGAAACCGAAACCCTGATCGACCCACAGGAGTGCGAGCGCCTGCTGCGCCAGCAGATGCCCGCCTGGCAAAAGCACCTGACCTCGGACGACTACCCCGAATACACCTGGCATTGCCCGACCGTGCGCCTGCTGGTGGCCCGCCCGATGCTCTCGGCACCGCCTGGCTACACCTACCCGGACTGGGTGCCCAATGCCCTGGGCGGCATCCGCCAGACCATCGACCCGATGATCCAGGTGGCGGCCAAGACCATCGGTGCCACCCTGGTCGACCTGCTCACGCGGCCCGAGCTGCTGGCCGCCGCCCGCCAGGAATTCACCGAGCGTACCGGCGGCGGCATTGGCGGCACACGCTGGCAGGCGCCGCTGCTGCCCCGGGACTTCAAGGTCCCGCATGACTTCCGCTGGCCCGAATACATCCGCACCGCCCGTGGCGAGGAGTGGTGGATTCCGGCCCGGGACGACGAATAGCCGACCGGCGACGGCGCCTGCGGCGCCTTTTACCCAACCTGGTTTTCTTGGACTGGTGCCGCGCGGCGGTGCCATGCAAAGGTGTTCCCTGCGATGAGTGCGATGACCGATTACCGCTCCAGCCATGTGCCCGGCCCCCAAGGCGCCGCCGACCTGGTGTTTCTGAATGGCCGCATCTATACGGTCGATGAGTCTGCCCCCTGGGCCGAAGCCGTGGCCATTCGCAATGGCAGCTTCGTCGCGGTGGGCAGCAACGACGAGGCGAAGGCGTTCGTCGGCCCGCGCACCCAGGTGGTGGACCTGGACGGCCGTTTCGTGATGCCGGGTATCTACGACA
The DNA here is from genome assembly GCF_002478435.1 of Pseudomonas sp. UBA7500. Lineage (NCBI taxonomy): Bacteria > Pseudomonadati > Pseudomonadota > Gammaproteobacteria > Pseudomonadales > Pseudomonadaceae > Pseudomonas > Pseudomonas sp. UBA7500. Next base: position 67,646 of record NZ_DLNW01000018.1, read on the forward strand.
TGCACACCCACCCGGACCTCAAGCTTGCGCCCGGGTACTCCGGCTACCTCGAAGTCGGCGTCAGCGATCCGACCCCGGAGCAGGTGCGCCAGGCCATTCTCGACTATGCGGCCGAGCACCCGGGCGACGGCTGGGTGTATGGGCAGTACTTCGTGCGCTACACCTTCAAGCAGGCCGGGCTGGTGCCGTCGCGCCAATGGCTGGACAGCGTGCTGCCGGACCGCCCGGTGGCGATCCTGGATCGCTCCTGGGGCTGCATGATGGTCAACTCCAGGGCGCTCGAGATCGCCGGGATCGACGCCGACACCATCGACCCGCGCCACGGCTACATCGAGCGCGACAGCGTCACCGGCGAGCCGACCGGCATCCTGGTGGACGGCGCCTATGCACTGATGCACGCCGCCATGCCGCCCACGCCGCAACACGCCCTGAAGCGTGCCTACCGCGAAGGGGTGTGGTTCCAGAGCGGTCATGGGGTGGTGGGCACCAAGTATGTGCACGTGTGCGAGCACCGTCTCAATGCGCTCAAGGCCATCGACCAGGCGGGCGAGCTGTCGGTGCGCGTGGAGGCCGCGATCAGCTGGCAGGACGACATCTTCCCGGTCAAGCGGCGCTGGGAGCTGCTGGCGGGTGAGCGTCACTTCTATCGCAGCGCACGGCTCAACGCCAATGCGGTCAAGTTCCACTTCGACGGCACCCACGAATCGCGCTCGTCGTACCTGTCCAGCGCATGGCCGGGGGAGGAGCGCTGGCGCGGCCACCTCAACCTGACCCCCGAGCACATCACCGACATGGTGGTGGACATGGACCGCCGGGGTATCCGGGTCATCGCCCATTGCACCGGTGACGGCGCCTCCGACCTGTTCCTCGATGCCGTGGCCATGGCGCGGGCCAAGAACGGGCCCGACGGCGTGCGCCACCAGTGCGCGCACAGCACCACCTTGCTGGATGCCAACCTGCCGCGTTTTGCCGCGCTCAACGTCACCGCCGAGTTCTCCCCGGTGGGCTGGTTCCCTTCATCGTTCGCCAACGCCCGCGCCGTGTTCGGCGAGGACCGCATGCAGCGCGCCTACAACTTCAAGGGCGTGTTCGAGCATGGCGGCGTTGCGGTGATGGGCACCGACTGGCCGGTGTCCAGCATCAACCCCTGGGTCGGCTTCGAGGCCATGGTCACCCGGCAGAACCCGTTCGGCGAGGAGCAGGGCAGTTTCTACGGCTCGCCCATCAGCCTGGAGCAGGCCATGCGCGTGATGACCATCAACGGGGCGTGGTGCATGGGTATCGAGGACAAGGCCGGCTCCATCGAGACGGGCAAGTCCGCCGACCTGATCGTGCTCGATCGCAACCTGTTCGAGGTGGAGCCCAAGGGCAACATTCACAACACCCAGGTGCAGATCACCGTGCTCGAAGGTGAAATCACCTGGGACCGCAACGGCGAGTTCGATGCCGGCACCCACGCGGCCACCTGGCGCCGTGAACTCCCCAACTTCTGAGGCGGGCCGTTTTGATGAACAAGCAGTCTCCCATTCCGGTGACGCTGGTGTCGGGGTTTCTCGGCTCCGGCAAGACCACCCTGCTCAACAAGATCCTGGGCAGCGATCACGGCTTGCGCATGGCGGTGATGGTCAATGACTTTGGCGCGATCAACATCGACAGCGAGCTGATCGTCAGCCAGACCCAGACCACCCTCAGCCTGGCCAACGGGTGCATCTGCTGCACGGTTGAAAGCGACCTGATCGAGCAACTGGGGCGCCTGCTCGGCGACCGGCAGAACCGCCCGGAGTACATTCTGATCGAGGCGAGCGGGGTGTCGAGCCCGGGCAAGATCGCCCGCACGCTGAAGTACCCGCAGTTTCGCGATGCGCTGTCGATCGACAGCATCATCACGGTGGTGGACACCGAGCAGTTCGGGCAGCTCGAGGGCGAGATGGCGCAGTTGGCCATGGACCAGCTGGACGTGGCGGACATCATCGTGCTGAACAAGGTGGACCGGGTCGAACGCAGCCAGATCGAGGCGCTCAAGAGCCGCTGGCTGTACCCCCGGGCGCGAATGCTCGAATGCCAGTATGGCGATGTACCGCTGGAGCTGGTGCTGGGCGTGGGGCGCGGCAACCCGCTGGCGTCCTTCACGCCGGCCAAGGCGGCCTCAGCGCCGAGCATGGGCGGGCACGCGGCAGATCACGCCAGCGTGTTCGAGTCCTGGAGTTTCGCCAGCGACAGACCGATGGCGCTCGACACGCTGCGCGCGACGCTGGCGCAACTGCCGGCGTCGATCTATCGGGCCAAGGGCACGCTGCACATCGCCGAAGTGCCGGGCAAGCGGTTCATCATGCACCTGGTCGGCAGCCGCTGCGAGATCCTGCCCGACCGCGCCTGGGGCGATGAAACGCCCCACACCCGGCTCGTGTGCATCGGCAAGCGCGGCACCCTGGCCCCCGAGGGGCTCGAGGCCGGCTTCCAGGCGTGCGTTGTCCACACAAATGACAAGCTTTATTCACATCATGGGTGAAGCGGAATTGGCGACGGCCTCCGGCAGGTTCAGCAATGTGGGTGGTAGTGGCCTTCTGGCCTGTGCGGAGGTGGCAGGAGTGGTGAGCAGATATCAACAATCAGCCAAATTTAATTCGATTGTGGTTGCCCAGCATCTACTGAAAAATGCCTCGGCGGTCTGGTAAAAATAACAGGAGAAGACCCAATGACTAGTTGTGCTCAGGCGCTCGTCAAACTGCTTGAAGGTTATGGTGTGGACACCGTGTTCGGTATTCCGGGCGTGCACACTGTTGAGTTGTATCGCGGATTGCACGGTAGCCGGCTTCGCCATGTCAGCCCTCGCCACGAGCAGGGCGCAGGGTTCATGGCGGACGGCTATGCCCGAGCCAGTGGCAAGCCGGGGGTGTGCTTCATCATCACAGGCCCCGGCATGACCAACATTCTGACCGCCATGGGCCAGGCCTACGCCGACTCGGTGCCGATGCTGGTGATTTCCACCACCAGCCGTCGCGAGCACCAGCGGCTGGGGCACGGTTACCTGCACGAACTGCCTGACCAGCGCGCCATGGTGGCCGGCGTGTGTGCCTTCAGCCATACCCTGCAGCGCCCGCAGGAACTGCCGGAGGTGATTGCCCGTGCCTTCGCGCTGTTCGGTTGCGCCCGGCCGCGCCCGGTTCATATCGAGATCCCGCTGGATGTGCTGGAAATGCCGGCCGATGGCCTGGACCTGAGCCCTCGCGCATTGCCGCTGGCCAGCGCGCCTGCCGAGGCGGCCGTACAGCAGGCCGCCGCCTTGCTGGGCGCGGCACGGCGGCCGCTGATTCTCGCCGGCGGCGGCGCGCGCGGTGCCAGTGATGCACTGCGGGCACTGGCCGAGCGTCTCCAGGCCCCCGTTGCGCTGACCACCAATGCACGCGGCATCCTGCCGCCTGCGCACCCGCTGCTGCTCGATGGCGTGCAATCGTCCGCCCATGGCCGTGCACTCTTTGCCCAGGCGGATGTGGTGCTGGCGGTGGGCACCGAGCTGGGCGAAACCGACTACGACTTCTTCGGCCTCGGGCCACTGGCCCTGCAGGTGCCGGTGATTCGCCTGGACATCGACCCGATGCAGATCCTGGGCGTGCAACGCGCAGCCGTCGGGCTGCTTGGCGACGCACGGTTGGGGCTGCAGGCCCTGATCGCAGCGCTGCCCGGGGCGGCCGCAGACAGTGACTGGGCCGCGTTGAACGTGCCGCGGGTCAATGCCGCCGAGCGTGGCAGCTGGACCGGCAGGCAGCAGGCCATGCAGGCGCTGCTGGATACGCTGCGCGACAGCCTGCCGGCGCCGATCCTGGTTGGCGATTCGACGCAGCCGGTGTACCAGGGCGCGCTGGGCTACCGCGCACCGGCCCCGTGCACCTGGTTCAACGCCGGTACCGGGTACGGAACGCTGGGCTACGGCCTGCCGGCGGCCATCGGTGCCAAGGTTGCCCTGCCTGAACGTGCCGTGGTGGCGCTGGTGGGCGATGGTGGTTTGCAGTTTTCGAGCGCCGAACTGATCGCGGCGCGCGAGCACGGCATCGGGGTCATCCTGGTGGTGTGGAACAACCAGTGCTACGGCGAAATTCGCGACTACATGACGGCGCGCGACATTGCGCCCCTGGGCGTGGACATCCTCACGCCGGACTTCGCGGCCTTCGCACGCTCCTGTCATGTGCAGTACCACACCGCCGGCAGCCTGGACGGGTTGCGCGATCTGCTGCAAGGCCTGGAGAGCGGCGAGCCGCATGTCATCGAACTGAACGCCTCGGACTTTCTGCCTGCCTGACGGGGCTGTCCGGTCGGGTTGATCAACAACAATGGGACATCGAAGCATGATCCACGAAAAAGGGCTGCCAAGCATGCAGTCGACCCCCGTCGTCGCCATCGATGACCTGCACAAGAGCTACGGCGACCATCACGTCCTCAAAGGGATCTCCCTGCGTGCCCATGAGGGGGACGTGGTGTCCCTGATCGGTTCCAGCGGCTCGGGCAAGAGCACCTTGCTGCGCTGCATCAACCTGCTGGAGATTCCCAACGCCGGCAGCCTGCGCGTGAACGACGAGGAAGTCAGGTTCAGGCAGGGGCGTGGCGGGGTGCGCGAGATCGCCGACCTGCGCCAGGTCGAGCGGCTGCGTGCGACCCTGAGCATGGTGTTCCAGAACTTCAACCTGTGGCCGCATCGCACCGTGCTGGAGAACGTGATCGAGGCCCCGGTGCATGTACTGGGTGAGAAGCGCCAGGACGCGATCGCGCATGCCGAGCAGTTGCTGGAGAAGGTCGGGCTGGCCCACAAGCGCCATGACTATCCCTCGTTTCTGTCCGGTGGCCAGCAGCAACGGGTCGCCATCGCGCGGGCACTGGCGGTACGGCCCAAGGTGATGCTGTTCGACGAACCTACCTCGGCGCTGGACCCGGAGCTGGTGGGCGACGTGTTGAAGGTGATCCGCGACATCGCGCAGGAGGGCCGCACGATGATCCTGGTGACCCACGAGATGGCGTTCGCGCGGGATGTCTCCACCCAGGTCGTGTACCTGCACCAGGGCCAGATCGAAGAGCAGGGCCCACCGCAACAGGTGATGCTCGACCCGCACAGCGAGCGGTGCCGCCAGTTCGTGATGGCGCAGAACAATCGCTCATAACAACACTATTCATCCGCGGGGGCGTGCCCCTGCATTGTCCGCTGCCAAAAACCAAACAATAGCTGCATAAGGACTGTTAAATGAAAAAGACACTCGTTGCTGTCGTGCACTCGCTCCTGCTGGCCGGGGCGATCAATGTCGCTCACGCCCAGGACAAGGTGGTGTTCGCGATTTCCCAGGAACCCTACCCGCCGTTTTCCTTCAGAAACAGCAATGGTGCGTGGAGCGGTTTCGAGCCTGACCTGATCAGCGAAGTGTGCAAGCGCATGCAGGCCGAGTGCTCGCTCAAGGGAATGGCCTGGGACGGCCTGATTCCGGCGCTGCGCTCCAAGCAGGTGGACGTCATCATGAACTCGATGTCCATCACCCCCGAACGTGAGCAGGTGGTGGACTTCAGCGACCCGTACATCGAGACGCCCGCACTGTGGGTCGGGGATGCCGCCCTGGAACTGACGCCCACCCCGGAAGGGCTCAAGGGCAAGATCATCGGCGTGCAGGGCTCGACCAGCCATTCGGCCTACGTCAAGGAGTACTTCGGCAAAGGCTCGACCATCCGCTACTACAACGACCAGGACGACCTGCTGGCCGACCTGCGCAGCGGCCGCATCGACATCATGCTGGCCGACAAGATCTCGGTGGAGCCGATGCTGGCACTGCCCGACAACGCGATGCTGGCCGGCAAGGGCATCGCGCCGGCCGACCCGCTGTTCGGCAAGGGCATCGGCGCGGCGGTGCGCAAGGGCGACGATGCCCTGCGCGAGAAGCTGAACCAGGCGCTCAAGGCCGTGCGCGAAGACGGCACCTACGACGCCATCGGTGCGCGCTACTTCAAATCCAGTGTCACAGCCGCCCAATGAGGCGGTTGAAACCTGCGCGGGTGATCGGGTGCCTGTATGACCATTTCTGAAATGTCCAATCTGCTGTTCGCCGAGGGCTGGATTCAAACCCTGGCCCAGGGCGCGGTGAAAACCCTGGGTATCTCCCTGGGGGCCTTCGCGCTGGGCCTGTGCATCGGCCTGCTCGTCGCGTTGATCAAGCTCAGGGGGCCACGCTGGATGGTCGCCTGTGCCAACTGCTACACCACGCTGTACCGCGCCGTGCCGGAACTGCTGCTGATCCTGCTGCTGTACTACGCAGGCACCGACCTGCTGAACCTGGCGATGGCCGCGATGGGCCGGCCCAGTGTCGAGATCAACGGGTTTCTGGCTGCGGTCGTGGTGCTGGGGATTGTCCAGGGCGCCTACTCGGGTGAGGTGATTCGCGGCGCCGTCGAGGCCATTCCTGCGGGGCTGGTGGAGGCCGGCAGGGCCTACGGCATGTCGCGGGCAAAGCTGTTGAGCCGGATCATCCTGCCGTGCATGTTGCCGTTCGCCATCGCGGGCCTGTCGAACCTGTGGCTGGTGCTGGTCAAGGAAAGTGCGCTGATCAGCGTGGTGGGCTACAGCGAACTGCTGACCGCCGGGCGTCAGGCGGCGGCCAGCACCAAGCACTACCTGCTGTTCTACCTGGTGGTCGCGGCGTTCTATTACGTCATCACCCTGGTTTCCAGCATGGTGTTCCGCAAGTTCGAGGCCGGCTTCGAACGCTGGATGCCCAGGAACGTATAAGGGGACGATCATGGATTTGACTTGGCTGAATGATTTTTCCAGTGAACTGCTGCGCGGTGCCGGCCTGACCGTGCAGTTGCTGCTCATCTCGGCAGGCTTCGGGTTTGTACTGGCCATCGCGATGGCCCTGGGGCGCCTGTCCAACAGCGTCGTGCTGGCCAACGCCTGCCGGTTTGTCAGCAGCGTGATTCGCGGCACGCCGCTGCTGGTGCAGATCTACATCCTGTATTACGGCGTCGGCAGCGTGCTGGCCAGCTACCCGCTGATCAGGGGCGGGGTGTTGTGGCCCTACCTGCGCGAAGGGTTCTGGTATGTGGCCCTTGCACTGACCTTGAGCGTGGGGGCGTATGTGGGCGAAGTGCTGCGCAGTGGCCTGCGCGCCGTACCCAGGGGCGAGCTTGAAGCGGCACGCGCCTATGGCATGCGCCGCGGGCAGATCCTGCGCAGGGTGTGGTTGCCGCGGGCATTGCAGATGGTCAGGCCGACCCTGGCGGGGGAGAGCGTGATGCTGCTCAAATCCACGGCGCTGGCCTCCACCGTCGCGGTTACCGACCTGCTCGGCGCCGCCAACATCGTGCGTTCGCAGACCCTGCGGGTCTATGAGCCGCTGCTGTTGGTGGCGATCACCTACATCGTCCTGGCCCTGATCATCGAAAAGAGCTTCAAGTTGATGGGCACCACCTCGCAGCGTCGAGTCTAGTGGCTAACGTATTGGCGTCGGTCTGCACGCCACAAGGAATTCAAATGAAGTATTCATCTCTGGTTCAACGCATCAGCGGCGAGAGCGTAGCCGCATGGGACATTCACTATGCTGCCTGCCAGGCGCAGGAGCGGGGCGAGAACGCGATCATCCTCAGCATCGGCGACCCCGATTTCGCGACGGACGATGCGATCTGCGAGGCCGCGATCCAGGCCCTGAAGGCCGGCGATACCCACTACACCCCGGTAGTGGGCCGGGAAAAGCTGCGCGAAGCCATCGCGGCCAAGCAGCGCAAGCTGCTGGGCATACCGGTGGCCGCCGAGAACGTCGCGCTGGTGGCCGGTGCGCAGAACGGCCTGTACGCCGCAGCCATGTGCCTGTTCGAAAGCGGTGATGACGTGCTGGTGCCCGAGCCGATGTACCTGACCTACGCTGCCAGCGTGCAGGCATCCGGTGCGCGGCTGGTGTGCATCGAGCAGCCTGCCGAGAAGGACTTTCGCCTCACGGCCCAGGCGCTTGAAGCCGCACTGACCCCCAACACCCGTGGCATCGCCCTGGCCACGCCGAACAACCCCACCGGCAACGTCTACACCCGCGAGGAGCTGGAGGCGGTGGCGCAGGTGGCCCGGCGTCACGACCTGTGGGTGATCTCGGACGAGGTCTACTGCCAGCTGACCTACGACGCGCCGCACATCAGCATCGCCAGCCTGGAGGGCATGGCCGAGCGCACGGTGGTGCTCAACAGCCTGTCCAAATCCCACGCCATGACCGGCTGGCGGGTCGGCTGGGTGGTGGCGCCCACGAGCCTTGTCCAGCACCTGGACAACCTGCTGCTGTGCATGCTCTACGGTCTGCCGGGCTTTGTTCAGGAAGCCGCGCTCAAGGCCATCGAGCTGGACGATGAGATCGTCGCCTCGGCCCGCGAACTCTACACCCGCCGCCGTGACCTGATCGCCCGGGAGCTGGACGGGGTGCCGCTGATCAAGGGCAAGGTGCCCGAGGCGGGCATGTTCATGCTGCTGGACATTCGTGCCACGGGCCTGTCGGGCGTCGATTTTGCCTGGGCGCTGTTCCGCGAGACCGGCGTCTCGGTGCTCGATGCCCAGGCCTTTGGCGCCAGTTGCGCGGGCTTCGTGCGGGTGTCGTTCACCGTTGCCGACAAGGACCTGCTGGACGCCTGCCAGCGGATCCGCCAGTTCATCGAGAAGCTGCAGGCCGGCCTCTGAGCCGCTTGCGAAGGAATGACGATGCTCCCTCCTGAATGTTCATCCGAAGTGCTCGCCGGCGTGCTGATCGGCGAGCAATGGCTCGCCGACGGCCCGCCGCTCGAGGTCATCAACCCCTCCACCGAGGCGCTGATCGCCACGGTGGGCGGGGGCAACGCTGAAACCGTCGAGCTTGCCGTGCAAAGCGCCGCTGCAGCGTTTGCGCAGTGGTCAACCAGCACTGGCGCGTTGCGTGCCCAGGTGTTGCGCCGCATTGCCCGGGGCATACAGCAGAACCGCCAAACCCTGATGGCGCTGCAATCGCGCAACAACGGCAAGCCATTGGCCGAAGCGGGGCTGGACGTGGACGACGTGATAGCCACCTTTGACTATTACGCCGACCTGGCCCAGGGCCTTGACGCTGCACAGGACCGTGGCGTGGAGGTGCCTGCCAGCGACTATGCCGCGCGCTTGCGGCGCGAGCCGTGTGGCGTGGTTGCGCTGATTGTGCCGTGGAACTTCCCCATGGTCACCACGGCCTGGAAACTGGCGCCGGCCCTGGCGGCGGGGTGCACGGTGGTGCTCAAGCCATCGGAGGTCACGCCGTTGCCGGAGCTTGCACTGGCGCGGATCATTCTCGAGGCGGGCCTGCCGGCGGGCGTGTTGAACATCGTGTGTGGTACCGGCCTGGCCGTGGGCGCACCCTTGTCGGCGCACCCGCAGGTGGCCAAGATCTCTTTCACCGGCAGCAACGCGGTGGGGGTTCAGGTAATGCAGCGCGCGGCAGAGACAGTGAAGGGTGTCAGCCTGGAGCTGGGCGGCAAGTCTGCGTTGATCGTGCTGGAGGACGCCGACCTGGAGCTGGCGGTCGAGCTGACCTGTGGCGGCGGCTTCTACAACGCTGGCCAGATGTGCTCGGCCACCAGCCGGGTGCTGGTCGCCGAGCACCTGGCGGACGCCTTCGTGGCAAAGGTCAGGGCCCGCGCCCAGGCGATCATCGTTGGCGACCCCTTTGTCGACGGGGTGCAGATGGGTGCGCTGGTCAACCGTGCCCAGTACGAGCGTGTGCTGGCGCACATCGCGCGCGGGCTGGCTTCCGGCGCCCGGCTCGAGTGCGGCGGTGGGCGCCCGCAGGGCTTGGCGCAGGGGTTCTACGTTGCGCCGACGGTGTTCACCGACGTGGCGCTGGACAGCAGCTTGTGGAACGAGGAGATCTTCGGCCCGGTGATCTGCATCCGCCGTTTCGGCACCGAAGCCGAGGCCATCGCGCTGGCCAACCAGGGTGATTTTGGCCTGGTGGCCACGGTGGTCGGCCGCGACCGCGTTGCGGCCAACCGGGTAGCGGATGCCTTGCAGGCCGGCATGGTCTGGATCAATGCGCCTCAGGTGATCTTCCCGCAGACCGCCTGGGGTGGGTACAAGCAGAGCAGCATCGGGCGCGAGCTCGGCCCCTGGGGGCTGGCAGCGTTTCAGGAGTTGAAGCATGTGGTGAGTGCTGGTTGATTGGCGCTGGCCGCAACACACCCAGCGCAAGCATCACCTCTGGCATCAGATGTTGAATGCCGGTATTGCACCACGTGCTGCCTGGATCTGCGGACACCGGGGGTCGGGCTCTCCCAGTTCGCCGGTATGCTGGTAGCCGCTACCCAGGCAGCCACCGTTGCATACGGCAAAGTAGCGGCAGCCCTGACAGGTGGGATGCTCCACCTTGATCTGCAGTGGCTGGGCAAGAATGGCCGATAGCGGTTGTTGGTACAGGTTGCCCATGGGGTGGGCCTTGAAGCAGGTGCAGGAGCACACGTCGCCATTGGGGTAGATATAGACCTTCGCCGTCGCAGCACCGCAGTTTTTTGTGGTGATGGTTCGGCCAAGTTCGGCGATGGCGTCGTCACCCAGCGCTTGCAGCCGACTGAAGTCGTACATTGGAAACGCCAGGATGCGCGTTTTGTAGGGCTGCTTGCGCAGCGCATAGACATGCTGGTTCCAGGCCTGGCTGCAGACCTCCATGCCTGATGAGGCGCGCCCTGCGTAAGTTGCCCGCTTGATTGCGATATGGGTCAGTTCAAGGTCATCCAGCGGTTGAATGAACTGTTCGATGCGCGCGAAAAAATCGAGGTCGATGACGGTCGCCGACACACTGCACGAAATGCCTTGTGCCCGCAGCCTGGCGAGTGTGCGCAGCGCGCGCCTGTAGGTGCCGGCCCCACGCACCAGGTCATGTTCGGCTTCTGTGCCATCCAGGGATATCTGTACCGAGAGTGACGGCTGCCCGGTCCATTGCTCCAGGATGTTCTGCTTGTAGAACGACGTCACGCCGTTGCTGTTGATCTTGGTCTGCAGTCCGAGCGCAAGGCTGTGCCGCAGAATGCTGTCGAAATGGCGATGCAGCGTGGGCTCTCCGCCCGTGAGCAGCACCAGGCTATGCGCATGGTCCTGGCGGATCTGCGACAGCGCGTCGAGGATCATCGCCTTCTCGGCGGTTTCGTCGCGATAGGGCGAAGAGTCGCGGATACAGTGGCTGCAGGCCAGGTTGCAGCGTTCGGTCAGTACGAAATAGAACTGTTCCATCATTCAAGCTCGAGATAGGGCCGTGCGTGCAGGTCGAGGTCGAAGTCTGCCTGCGAGGTGGCGCTCAGGTGATCGACCAGGGCCTGCACCGGCACCTGTTGGATGGGTGAGGTCGAAGGTTGGAACGGTTGGCGCACGTAGGTTTCCAGCAGTGTGGCGAAGTTCTCATCCTGCTCCTGACGCACCAGCCACTCCCTCAAGGTCAGTGGGTACAGCCCCACAGCCAGGTGCGCCGAGTGCCGGGCTTCGGTACGAGTGAAGTGCCAGAGGCCGCGAGGGCAATAGAAGACATCGCCCTGTTCGAGCAGCACCGAAGACCAGCCGGTGGCAGCCGCATCGATTGCAGGAACGCGCTGATGACGGATGGCCTTTGACAACACATGCTGTTCGTCGCGGTAGTACCAGCGTTTGCTGCCGTGGATCTGCAGCACCAGTACATCGTGCCTGTCGAAGTGAGGATTGACGCCTCGCTGGTTGGCGGCGGTGTAGTAGCCGTTCATGCCGATGCGCGTATTGAGTTCCGAGGCGAGCGTATCGGTGAAATTCTCCAGTCGCGCACTGTGTTGCTGGATGTTGTCGAAAACCAGCGTGCCGCCGCGGGCAATCGCGTGCAGCATCTTTTTCTTGTTCAGCGTGTTGTTCTGGTTGTTTGCATAGCGATCCACATCATCGATCAGATCGTATTTGTGAATGGTGTTGTTGTGGTTGGTGATGCGCACCTTCGGGTACAGCAAGGTGTTGCTGTTGAGAATCTGGTTGAAGGCCTGCATATCCAACAGGCTGGAAAATTTCTGCGGGCTGCCCTTGATGTGCAACGCAGCGCGATCGAAGTATTCATCCAGAAACTGCTGCTGGCTGATGTGTTCGAAGATGAAGTTGAATAGGGTCATGGGGCAGGGCTCTACCTGGGCTTGTTTATGAGCGTGATACCTGAATCGATCAACTTGCCAAGTTGCGCGGGCGGCAATTGGTCTTCGATATGACTGATATCGATTTCCACCAGCGCGGGCAGCTCGAACAGCCAGTCCGGCAGGCGGCGTATGTGAGTCCGGGCGATGCCCAGACAGCGCAGATGACGGGCCTGGGCCAACTGCTCGGGCAGTGCCTCGACAGGGTTGGCTCCCAGGTTGAGCCGCTCGATGTCCAGCTGATCGACCGGCCAGTCGATATGTCGAAACCTGTTGCGATAGAGGCTCAGGTGCTTGAGGCGACACCCAGCAGTGGCGGGCCATCGCAGCTCCCGCAGACTGTTCTTGTACACCAGCAGGGTATCGAGCCCGGGGGGTGCAGCGGTGAGGTCCAGAGTCTGCAAGCTGTTCGCCCCCAGGCCGAGCCATTTGCAGCCGGGAAACACCGTGGACGCGCTCTGCAGGCTCATGCAGTTGCTGCCCAGCTCTGCCGCCAGCACGCTGGGGATGGCAGGCAGCCGGGTCATATCGCTGTCGCACAACCGTGCCCGATTGAGCTTGAGTGTGCGGGGGGTCAATGCCCGGATGGCGTGAAAGATATCGTTCAACCGCGCTCGGGGAGTCTCGAGTAGCAGGCTCGACCCATTCTCTTCGTCATCGAAGTCGAGCAGCTTGCGGTCGGGGGCCCACATGGGGGGCCTGCCGGTGAGCTGCGCCAGATGGTCCCACGCTTTGCAGGGGGCTGTGCTGCCTGCTTGCAGTTCTGCGGCGATGAGCGATGCAATGCGTGCCGGCGTGTCGCTGTCCAGCTTGATGGGCAGAATCTTCAACCCACCGAGAAAATAGAACAGCTTGCGCAACTTGATGTGGATGGGGTGGTGTGGGGATACGAATTCATCCGATACATGACGATCGCCCTTGAGGGTGACAAAAATGCGTCGGCCCGCCAGGCTCCGGGTATCGCGCCAGTGCCGCAGGCTCAGCAGGTGTTCGTCCGACAGGTCGTTATCGCCCAGGATGGGAAGCACCAGCACGATGGCTGCAGTAGAGGGTGTGTCCGGGTGCCTTGCACATCCAGCAGCGCCGGTATCGAGTGTATCGATACGCTGGTGCACAGGATGTCCAAGGGCTTCAAGATGCGCCCCGAGGACGCCGGGCAAAGCGGCGGCCGACGACAAGCCTGAAACGATCTGCAAATCAACTGACATTGTCATTGCCGCCACCGCCCTTGGCGTCAGTCGCGCAGTTCCTTGTCGCAGTGATCCGCTTCTTTCCACAGGCCGAACATGGCCTCGAAGTCACTGAGGGTACCAGGATCCAGCTCGCTCAATTTCAGTGCCGGGCGCTTGATTTCGGTCATCGAGTCCAGTGCCGGGGATTGAAGTTCAACTGTTTTCGATTGCATCACGAGTGTCCTTTATCGGATTGGGCGGGGTTTAACCGCACGATGCTAGGGGTAATACTTTCCGTTGGCAACAGAGGGGCCTGTCGAGCGGAAAGTTCGTTTGCGCAGGTTGCAACATAGCGGCAACCTGCGCGAATAGGTTGCTCGGAAGATGCCACTCGGGGAGGGCTCAATCTTCCTCGCAGCTGTCGAGCATCTCTTCCACGGTCTGGCGGGTGTCGTGGTCCAGCCCTTCGATCAACCGCGCCCTGACTGCATCGCTTACGCGGGTGCTGTTGTAGCGCAGGGAAACCAGGATCGCCAGCCTGACCTCTGTGTCCGGGTCGCTGGCCAGGGTCAACTGCACGTCTTCTTCACTGGGCATGGCCAGCAGGCCAAACAGCCTGTTTGCCAGTTCCTGGCGGACCTTGCTGTCCTTGTCCCTGGCCAGGATCCGCTGCGCCTCTGGGGTGAGCTGATTCATGTAGCTGGATGACTCCACCAGTTTGAGCCTCACGCTTGCCAGCGCGTTCTGGGCCAGCAGCGCCTGGGTTGCGGGAGACAGCCGGCGGTTTTCAGCCAGCGCCAGATGCACGCTGCTTTCCTCGTCGCGCAACAGCTGCAGTTGTGCTTCCTCGCACAGGTCACCTCCATTCCAGTCCTTGTTGCCCCTGGCCAGTGCGATGCGCACGCAGATCTCGTCGTCCTTGGCCAACACCAGTTGCGCCGATGGTTTGAGCTTGGGGTAGGTAGCCAGCGATTCGCGGATGTCCTGTTCGACGTCTTGTGCCAGGATCTCCTGGGCCCGCGAATGCAGGGTGAACATGAAGTGGCTGTCACGTTCTATCAGGCGCGCACGCACGGACTCGTCCGGGTCGTTGGCCAGCAGCAGTTGTGCGGCTGTGCCGACGTGTTGATTGGCGGCCACGGCGAAGCGCACGTTGACATTCTTGTCCTGTGCCAGCTCCAGTTCCATGTCGCGATCCATCCACCAGTCGCGCAGCAGTGCGATGCGCACGTCGGGTTCGGGGTCGCGCAGCAACTGACGCAGAAAGTCGCTGTCGACGGCCTTGTTGGCGGCCAGTCGAGCCCTGACCTTGGCGCTCTTGTGCGCCGCCAGGGCCTCTTGCACGGGCCTGGTCAGCGTCGAGTTGTCGGCCAGCGCTTCGAGCAGGGGTTGCGCCTGTGCGCCTTCGGCCAACAGGTCGGCCTGCAGATGAGCAGGCAGCTTGCCTTGCGCAGCCAGTACCAGCTTTTCCTTGCCTGGAGGCTGCTCCTGCCCGCTCACGGGCGATTGTTGCGCGCCCATGTAACCAGAGAGGATCATGCCGATGGCCCTTCCTACCGATCACTGGCCTCGGCTGGCGCTGCTGTTTTCGTCTGGCAGATCAGGGTCATCAGGGTTTCACCGATGGCCGTGTTTGCTGCCAGGGTTTGGCGGACGTGCTCGCTGCCGATCTTGTACAGACGCAGGCACTGTGCCTCGCTCAGGTGGCGGTTGCCGGCCAGGGCGCGTTGCACCGCTTCCACGTCGCCGATCAGCTTGTCGGCGACCGGCCCGGCCAGCGCCGGGTTGCTTGCCAGGCGGGTTCGTACATCGATGTTGCTGTCATCGGCCAGCCGGGCTTGCAGCGGTGCTGTCACGGCCCGATTGCCCGCCAGCGCACACAGGGTCTGCGCATCGCCTCGTTCCAGCAGGCGCTGCTGGATGTCAGCGCCGAGGGCGGCGTTTTCCGCCAGTTCCTGCTGGATCTCGGGCAGGTCACCGGCCAGTTGCTGCTGCACGTCATCCAGCAGGTCTGCTACGCGTGCCAGGCATCTGCGGACGTCGGTGCTTGGGTCTGCTGCCAGATGGCGCTGCACGCTTGGCTGTACCGTGTCGCGCCAGCGCACCAGACGCTCGCGTACATCGTCCTGCTCATCGCACATCAGTGCCTCGAGGATCTGCTCGTCCAGGTGGTCGTTGCCTGCCAGCGCCTCGCGCACGTTGGGCTCGGGGTCCTTCAGCAGCCGCGCCTGCACCTCGACATTGAGCGCGCTGTTGCCTGCCAGAGCGCGACGCACGTCCTCCGATTCATGCTGGCTCAGGCCCATCTGCAACAAGGCGGACCCCAGGTTGGTGTTGCCAGCCAGGCTGGCCTGTACCTCTTCTACGTCTGTGGTCAGGCATTGCAGAGCGGCGCTGGTGAGGTTCGGGTGTTCGGCAAGAATGCGCCGTACCTGCAGGCTCGGGTCCCGAGCCAGCAGCAACTGGGCAGGGGCACCCAGGTTGTCGTTGCGTGCCAGGGCCTCGCGCACATCAGGGTCGCATTTGACCAGCTCCAGTTGTACCGCGTCGGGGAGGGCGGTCGCGCCTGCGCGGCGGGCCAGCGCTTCGAGTACATCCTGGTCTTCATCACGGGTCAGCAGCAACTGCACGGTTTCGCTCAGTTCGTCACGCCGAGCCAGGCGCTCGCGTACCTCGAAGGAAGGATCGCGGGCCAGTTGTTCCTGTACCTCGGGATGCAGGTTGTCGTTGCCGATCAGGTGCTCGCGCACGGTAATGGCTGTGTCCTTGGCCAACTGTTGTTGCACGACCTTGCTCACGGCCTTGTTGGTCGCCAGTGCCCTGCGTACCAGCGGCTCCTGATCCGCCAGCAGACGTTGCTGCAACGATTCGTCGTCGGTTCTTTTCGCCAACTGACGGCGTTGCTCGGCGTCCAGCTCGAGGCGTTCGAACTGCGCCGCTATCAGGTCATGCGGCGCGTGGGCATGCAGGCAGGCGAGGTGCAGCAGGGCGCGATCGAAGCCGGGTTGGCCTTCTTCGATGTTGATCCGCAGCGTCAGCAGCTTTTCCGGGCAGTTGGGGTTGCCGTAGGCCGCGGTGCGAACCTTGGCGTCGGTATCGCCGACCAGCCTCTCCAGCAGGTCGTCAGGGCAGTCTTCATGCCGGGCGACTTCCTCGCGGCGCAGCGCATTGTGGTTTTCGGCCATCTGAATCATCTGCGCCACGCTCAGGCCGTCGCTGGCTGAAGCTGGCTTGAGCTTGAACTTCTCGAACAGCTCTTCGTACTTGGCCACCTGATCGCGCAGGGTTTCACGCAGCGGCACGGTCAGGTCGATGGCGGCTTCGAGGTCTTCGAATTTCAGCGGGCGACCGTCCAGAAAGGCGGTTTCGCGTGCTTCGTTGATGGCGTTCTGGATGTCCGCCCCGGCGTAGTCGCGGCACTGGGTCACCAGCTTGCTGCGCTGCGCGGGTTCGAGCTGCACCGTCTCACCCTTGAGGTGGATATCGAGAATCGCGCCGCGCTCGACCGCATTCGGGAAGCCCACATAGAACACTTCGTCGAAGCGCCCCTTGCGCAACAGTTCCGGCGGCAGGGTAGCGATGTTGTTGGCGGTGGCGATGACGAACACTGCGCCGGTCTTCTCCTGCATCCAGGTCAGGAAGTAGCCGAACAGCCGCGACGAGACTTCGGAGCCGCTGCCGCTGGTCAGGCCGACGAAGGCTTTCTCCAGCTCGTCGATCCACAGGATGCACGGGCTGACCGACTCGGCCATGCTCAGGGCTCGGCGCATGTTGTGCTCACTTTCCCCGACGTACTTGCCCAGCAGCGAGCCGATGTCCAGGCGCAGCAGCGGCAACTGGAACAGGCCGGCGGCGGCCTTGGCCGTAAGCGACTTGCCGCAGCCGGGCATGCCGGCGATAAGCACGCCCTTGGGCGCCTGCACCCGCGCGTCACGCGCTTCGCCGAGGCGACGGAAGATCTGTGCGCGGCGGCCCAGCCAGGTCTTGAGGTTTTCCAGGCCGCCGATGTCGGTGGCGTTCTCGTTGACCCGCAGCATTTCCAGCACGCCGCTTTTGGCGATGATCTGCTCTTTTTCATGCTGGATCAGTACCAGGGCGGCATCGTTGATCTGCTCGTGGTGCTGGCGGACCATCGCCAGTGCCGAGCGGATCTCTTCCTGGTTCAGGCCGCTGCACGCTGCGTGCAGGCGCTGACGCAGGCCCTCGGGTACCAGCAGGTCAAGCTGCTGGCACACCGCCTCGAGCTGGCTGGTGATTTCCTCGCCCCGGGGCAGCGGCAGGGGCAGCAGGGTGATCTGCGCTTCGATCTGTGACGGGATGTGCAGGGTCTCCGAGACCAGTACCACCGCCGACGTGCCGCGATGATGGCGCTGGATACGGTTGAGCAACTGCTTGAGCCGAGCCACCGCCAGCGGCTGGTTTTCCAGCGCGCTGCGGGCGTCCTTGATGATGAACAGCTTGTGGTCCAGATCGTCGTCCAGCAGTGATGGCAGGCTTTCGGCCAGGTCTGTCCTAGGCCCCTGGCTGCCCCGTGGCTGCTTGTTGACGAAGTCCACCCAGCCATAACCCAGGTTCCATTCCTTGGGGTGCATGCCCAACTGGCTCGCGACATCCTGCAGCATGGTATCGACCCTGGCTTCTTCGCCGGAGTGGATGTACAGCCCGGGATAGCCGGCGACCAGATGGGATTTGATCTTGTCCTTGAGTTCGAGCAGGTTCATGGCAGTCACCACAGGGACAAGAGGCTGGAGGCGAGGTTACGCAGACCGCTGCCCACCGATTCGAGTGCACGGCCTGTGCCTTCGAGCACCACGGCCGCGACCCGGGTAGCCGTCCTGGCGACCGACTTGCCGGCTTCGTACACCACTTCGCCGATCTGCCCGCCGGCGATACCACCGGCCACGCCACCGACAAAACCCCCAATGGCCGTACCTGCCGGGCCGAACACCGTACCCAGCGCTGCACCCAGCGCTGCGCCCTTGGTTGCACCAGCGATGGCCATGGTGGTGGTTACCGTGGTGTTGCCGATGGCGTCGATGGCCTCTTCGCCGGTCAGCTCGCCCTTGCCGAACTTGTAGAGGACCTTGGCATTCTGCAGACCGACGCACGCGATGTTGGTGATCAGCCCGGCCGGGGTGTTGCGCAGCGCCGCGCCGAGCCAGCCGTTTTTCACTGCCACCACCACGGCACCGGAAACCGCCACTTGCGCAGCGGTGTTGGTGCCGGCGCGCAGCGAGCTCTCGAAGAATTCCTTGAGGTCGTCCTGGCTGCTGGGGTTTTCCCGGCCGTTCAACCGGTTCCAGAAGCGCCGCGCCAGAATCCGCGTGCCCTGCATGCCCACTGCGATGCATGCGCCCATGACCGCCTGCTTGCCGATCTGGCGGGCGATGGTGGCGCGGTTGGTGTCGTTCCAGTCGTACTGGCGCGACTCGGCTTCCTGCTGGGCCTTTTCCTGCAGCTTGCGGGCTTCTTCCTTTGACAGCGGGCGGGATTTCACGCCATCGGCTTCGATCACCTCCGCGCTGTCGGGCACGTCCGCACCTTGGCCTTCGGGTACCAGCGGTTTCTGCCCTTCGTAGTCGCCGCGGTTGAGCAGCTCTTTGGTGGCGTCGGCATCGGCGCCGTACTTGGCCTGGTACTTGCCGACCACATTGCCGTTGCCGTCGACGATCTCGATGTCCACCGAGTTCGCTTCCTGGGAGCCCACCACGCGGGCGCGGTAAGGGCTGCCCTTGCTGACGGCGTCGATGTTGAACGTGTCGACGTGGTGCTGCTCGGCAATCAGACCGTTGAGGTGCGGGCTGCGGTTGATGTCACCCTTGAGCGTGGTGACCATGTCCCGTGCGTTGGTCGTGGCATCGGCCAGCGCCTTGTCGATGTGTCCGGCGTACTGACCCACGTGTACCGAGCCGGAGAGGCCCGCGTTCTTCTCGATTTCGCCGGCCAGCCACGAGGCCTTGCTGCGGCCCTTGTCCATGTGCGCGTGCAGCGATTCGCGGGACTGGTTGAAGGCCACGGTGGAGGCGATCACCTGCTGGCTGGTGCTCAGCAGTTCCTCTTCGTTGCTCCACAGATGCGGGTACTTGCGAAACTCGTCGCTCAGCCATTGGTCCAGCGGCTTTTCACCCCGCGCGTTGCACGAGTCGACGAAGGAGGCGACCACCGCCGTGGTCTTCTCGCCGTTGCTGCTGTCGCCGTCGAACAGCTCGGCCTCGAGGTAGCGGGCCTGATCCTGATTGACCTGCTCGAAGTCGATGCTGTCGTCCCGGTTGTAGTCGTCGCCCAGGGGCTTTTCCATTTCGGTCATGTCAGTCGTCCTGCTGTTCAGTGCAAGTAGTCGGTGAGCTCGTCGCGCAGTTGCTGCTGCAACCAGGCGGGCTCGAGAATGCGTACATGGGGGATCCAGTAGCGGATGATCGGCAGCAGCTGGTTCGGGTGATTGACCCGGCAGCGCAGCAGCAGGCGACCGTCGGCCTGCTGCTCGATCAGTTGCTGGTGCGGCAGCACGTTGCGCCGAAGAAAGTAGTAGGCGTTGCTGGCGGCGACCTGGACGGTGACCTCGAGGCGGTCTTCGCCGAACCAGATGTCATCGTCGCTCTCGATCTGCGCCTGGGTGGCCGGGTCGGCAACGAAGGATTCGTCCAGCACCTGCAAGGCATCGATACGGGCGAAGGCGAAGCTCTTGAGGCGACCGTCTTCGGTGGCGGCCAGGTACCAGATGCCCTTGTTGTGGATCAGCCTGTAGGGCTCGATTCGGCGTTGCTTGCCGGTGTAGTTCAGCTGGCAGCGGCGCTGTTGCTCGATCGCCCGTCCCAGCTCGCGGAAGTCGCAGCTGTCCGGGCGTTGGGCGGCGAAATGCCCGTCGCGTACCAGGAAGCTGGTGGGGCCTGGTTTTAGCAGGTCCAGCCAGGAGCGTCGGTCGTTGGCCGGGAACAGCTGCTCGACACCGCTGATGCGGGCGAAGGTCTGCAGGTCGGCGGGGGACAGGCTGCTGCGGTGATGGCGGGCCAGTTGGTAGACCCCGTTGGCGCCGGGCTCGATCACATCGCCCAGACGGTTGAGGTCACGGTAGATGGTGCGCTCGCTGACCCCGAAGCGCTCGGCCAGTTGCAGGCGGGTAGGGCGCTCGCCGCTTTGCAGCAACCGCAGGGTATCGGCCAGGCGCAGGGCCAGGGTGTCGTGATCGGTGGCCGCCATGGCGGGTCCTTGTCGATGGGCTTGGCGGCGACTCTAGCGAGGACGACTGACAGGCTGTGTCAGTGGCACTGACACGATTAGAGCGCCTCTGCCGGGAAAAATGTCGACAATAACCTGAATGGTGGCTTGGGGCCATGTTTTGCGGGGTGGGCTGGGAGGCTGGTCTGTCAGAGGCTGTCAGGGTCGCCAAAAAACATCTGAATCCGCGACCGCAACCACCGCTCCCCCGGATCATTGTCCTGCGACCCGCGCCACGCCATATGCAGCTCGAAGCTCTGCACCTCCAGCGGCGGGTCTTCGGCGCGCAGGCCGCCGGCGGCGGTCAGCTGCTCGGCGGTGTAGTCCGGCACCGTGGCGAGGATGTCGGTGCCGGTCAGCAGGCTGCCCAGGCCGTTGAACTGCGGCACGGCCAGCACCACATGGCGCTTGCGCCCCAGCTTCTCGAGGATCTCATCTATGAACCCGCTCAGGTCGCCGGCAAACGACACCAGGGCATGCGGGCGTGCGCAGAATTCATCCAGGCTGAGGCTGCCCGGCTTGCTGTCGGCACGCAGCACCTTGGGCCTGCTGCGACGCAGCACCTTGCGCTTGGCGTTGGCCGGCAGGTCGCTGGTCCAGCTCACGCCCACCGAGATTTCACCCGACGCCAGCAGCGAGGGCATCAGCAGGTAGTTGACCCGGCGCACCACCAGCACGATGCCCGGCGCCTCGGCGCGCACACGTTTGAGCAGTTGCGGCAGCAAGGCGAACTCGGCGTCGTCGGAGAGGCCGATGCGAAACACCGCCGTGCTGGTGGCCGGGTCGAAGTCGGCAGCGCGGCTTACCGCCGTGGAGATGGAGTCCAGCGCGGGGGAGAGCAGGGCGAAGATCTCCACCGCCCGCGCCGAGGGCTCCATGCTGCGCCCGGTACGCACGAACAGCGGGTCGTCGAACAGGCTGCGCAGGCGCGACAGCGCCGCACTGATGGCCGGCTGGCCGAGGAACAGTTTTTCCGCGGCGCGGGTGACGCTGCGCTCGTGCATCAAGGTCTCGAACACGATCAGCAGGTTCAGGTCGACGCGACGCAAGTCGTTACGGTTCATCGGCTTCGCTTCATAGGTCTGGTCGGGGCAGGGGTGAATCTTAAGGGCAAAGACGGTACCCTGCACCGCATAAATTGCGCAGCAGGCGCTATCACCAATCAATGACAGGCATGTTGACTATTAATGGCCACTGATGGTCTAACCGCTATAGCCCCGATAGAGTTGCGGGTATTAGAGGTTCACTAGGCGAGGTTTGCGATGTCCCGCATGATCCGTTTTCACAAATTCGGCCAGGCCGAGGTGCTCAAGTGCGAGGACGTGGCCACGCCGCAACCGGCTGCCGGTGAAGTACAGGTGCGGGTGCAGGCTATCGGCATCAGCTGGTACGACGTGCTGTGGCGGCAGAACCTGGCGCCGTCCCATGCGCGCCTGCCGGCCGGCATCGGCCACGAAATGGCCGGTGTGGTGACCGCCCTCGGCGCCGGCGTCGACGACCTGGCCATCGGCGACAAGGTCGCCAGCTTTCCGGCCACCAGCCCCAACGAGCACCCGGTGTATGGCGAGGTCATCGTGCTGCCGCGTAATGCACTGACCCGCTACCCCGATATCCTCAGCCCGATCGAGGCCAGCGTGCACTACACGCCGCTGCTGATCGCCTATTTCGCCTATGTCGACCTGGCGCGGGCCAAGGCCGGGCAGACCGCCCTGGTCACCGACGCCAGCCACTGTGCCGGGCCGGCCTTCGTGCAGCTGGGCAAGGCCCTGGGCCTGAAGGTGATCGCCGCCACCAAGGACAGCGCCGAGCGCGACAACCTGCTCAAGCTGGGGGCAGAGAAGGTCATCGTGACCGAAGAGCAGGACCTGCTCATGCAGATCAACAAGTACACCGACAACCGTGGCGTGGACATGGTGCTCGATGGCCTGGGCGGCCCGCAGATGTCGTTGCTGGGCGATGTGCTGGCGCCACGCGGCAGCCTGGTGCTGTACGGCCTGCAGGGCGGCAACCAGACGCCGTTCCCGGCCTGTGCGGCGTTCCAGAAGAACATCCAGTTCTTCGTGCACTGCGTGAGCAACTTCACCGGCAAGCCGGAGCTGGGCATCACCCAGGACCAGGTGGCGCTGCAGCGCGCACTGCGCGATATCAACCAGTTCACCGCCGACCGCCAGGTATTGCCACACATCATCAAGGCCTACCCGTTCGACGAGGTCGTCGCCGCACACCGCCACATGGACGAGTGCCCGTGTGGAGGCCGCGTGGTACTGGTGCTGCCTGACGCCTGACAGGCTGCGCGACACGCCGAGCCCGAGCCGAGTCTCGGGCTTTTTTGTGGAAATTTCTTATTAAAGTTTCAGATGTTTCCTATTTAACTTGTGCGGACTAAGTACGGCGCTTGCGTTATGTTGTGGGCGTGGGAATAAAGACTTTCCGGTGTCCGTAAAATTACATCTTCGCGTGGAAGGGCTGCTGTTTCCTATGGGCGTCGGGCACTGTCGTGCCTAAGGCGGCGCTGTTCATCCAACCATCAATCATCTCAAGGAGCGAGATATGGTGTGCCAGCTGTACTGTTCATGGAGGTGGGGCCCTCGCACGCAACGCGCCGGGGGGGCGCTGTCCGGGGCAAGGGTGGTCATCGGGCGATGCTGTTTCGACCTGAGTCGGAATAATCGTAGGAAGTTGTAAGAAACATCCTAAGACCATCATTCTTTTTTTAATTCACTTTGCCGTTGTTACGCAACGATGTCCTGTTACCCGCATCGGGTAACTTCCGGCTGCCGGCAGTCGTTATCGAATCAGGTATACACCATGAGTACCCTCCACGATCAAGCCATGACTCACATTTACCAGCAGGTCCTGCAGCGACTGCTCGAGTGCCTTACCCAGGGCCAGCGCGCGTCGCTGCAATTGCTTATCCAGCGCATGCTGGTGGCCGCCGGCGGGATCGAGCGCATAGGCGACTTCAAGGTGATGCTGGCCCATGGCGGCGGCAAGGACAGCTCCTTCGCCCTGGCGTTTCTGCGCGCCGCGCAGTTGAGCATTGCGGCGCGTGCGCCGGCCACCTTCGAGCTGCGCGTGGTCACCGCCCGCCATGTGGGCATGTCGACGGCGGTGATCGAGAACATCGAGCGTGGCTATTCGGCGCTGGTGCTGCATGACGACCTGCGGGTCGAGCTGCTGGTGCTGGACGACGGCGGCCTCCAGCACTTCGATGCACTCAAGCCGCTGTCGCCGCGTCAGCAGCAGGTCGAGCGGTTCGACACCCTGGTTGCCGGGCACCTGACCGCCGGCCAGGTGCGGCCGATGTTCTGCAATCGCTTCTACCTGGCGCTGGCCGAACTCTACCGCCAGGGCATGGGCTGGGAGGGCGGGGTGGACGCATTGATCAACGCCGACCCGATGCCCGAGCGCAAACGCTACCTGGCGTGGGGCCGCCGCATGATGCGCGAGGCCGGGTTGAGCAGTGCAAGGCCGGCCCACTCACACCCTGGCGCCCTGTTGCAGGGCCTTGGCCAACTGCGCCGCATCTACCTCAACGAGGTGCTGGGGCTGCCAGCCGAGCCCCTTCGGCAGGTCCCGGGCCCCCGCCGTATCCCGCGCTTCATCGACATCGCCGACCTGCTGCAGGACAGCCAGCAGGGGCAGAGCGTGCTGCTGCTCGAATTTCTCAGGTTTCGCTATGACGAGCTGGCCCTGGGTTTCAGCCAGTCGGCCTGTGCCAACCCGTTGCTGATGGCACACCTTGCCGGGCTGCGCGCGCAGTGGGTGCAGGGGCAGGACTATGCGCTGGGCATTGCCGAGCACCTGCAGCAGGTCAAGGCCCAGCTGCGGCGCAAACCGGTGCCGGCGGCGCTGCAGGCACTGGCCATGGAAACCTGGCAAGACCGCGAGCGCCACGGCCAGCGCCGCCGCCTGGCGGACAACTTCGCCCTGCAGGGCTACAACCTCAACGAAGAACAGCTGGCCTGCCTGCTGTTCGCGCCCTTCGTCGACCGCGGGCGCAACCTGGAGCGCTTCGTACAGGCACGGCACCCCGGCATGCAGGCGGCGCTGCCCTACCTGCACAAGGCACTTAAGGGCGTACCCTCGCCACAGCCCATGGTGCAATGGCTGGAGGAGATCAGCGGCTTGTCCCTGAGCACGCTGCAGATGCTCTACCAGCGCGAAAGTGAAGCGGCCGCCGGTGGACGTTCGCTGCTGGCGCGGGCCCGCGACAGCGATCCGGGCCGGTTGCGCCATTGATCCGCTGAGGTTGCCAAGCCCGCCTATCTGTATGTATAACCAGTGGATTCCTTCTGCTGGTTACCCGCTCCGTGATCGCCCATTCCGTCGCCGACCCGTTCTATTACCTGTGCAACTTTCAGCAGGTACTGGCCTGGGTGCAACTGCGCTACGCCGACCTGCTCGATGAACACGAACACGCCTTCATTCAACAGTTCGCGACGCTGGGCCAGGCCTCCCAGGCCCTGCTGGTACGCATGGTGATGCGCAAGGGTGTGATGTTTCGCGCCAGCAAGCTGACCTACCTGGAAATCGGCGCAATCGAGCCTGCCGCCGCGCCGCTGGTGGCGCTGGGCTGGCTCGACGACCAGCCGAGCCTGGGCCTGGACCACCTGTTCCAGTTGCTGCGCAAGGACGAAATCGCCCGCTGTTTCGCCGACGTGCTGGAGCGCCCGCGGGCTGCCAAGGGCGAACTGCTCGAACAGTTGTCGGCGCTGTATGCCGAGGCCAGGCCCCTGCGTCAGTGGTGGCCCGAATTCGACGAACCGGTGTACGTGCTGCACCTGCAGGCGCTGTGCGATCGTCTGCGTCTGCTGTTTTTCGGCAACCTGCACCAGGACTGGTCGGAGTTCGTGCTCGCCGACCTTGGCCTGCTGCGCTACGAGCAGGTCGCGTTCGGCGAGGATTCCCGGGCGCTGCGCGAGCGCGCCGATATCGACCTGTGCCTGGCCCTGCACACCTGTGCCGAGCAGCTCGAGGCCGGGCAGCCGGTCGAGCAGGTGCTGGCACTGCTGGACGGCCTGCAGCCGAGCAACCCGTGGCTGGAACGGCGCCGCGCCAGGTTGCTGTTCCAGCTTGGCCAGCATTGCGAGCGCAGCGGCGACTGGGCCCAGGCCCTGAACATCTACCCCCGCAGCAACCACCCCCAGGCACGCATCCGGCATATCCGCGTGCTGGAGCGCAGCGCCGATCATGCCGCCGCCCTGGAGCTTGCCAGCGTAGTGGGCGCCAAACCGGCCAACGCGCTGGAGGTCCAGGCGCTGGCGCGCATCGTGCCCCGCCTGCAGCGCAAGCTGGGCGGCCCGCCACAGCGTCGGCGCGCCCCGGCAGCGATCAGCCGGCTTGACCTGTGCCTGCCTGTCGATCTGTCGACGCTTGGCGTGGAGCAGGCGGTGCAGGTGCACCTGGCGGCCGATGACGGGCCGGTGCACTACGTCGAGAACACCCTGTTCAACAGCCTGTTCGGGCTGCTGTGCTGGGAAGCCATCTTCGCGCCCGTGCCCGGCGCGTTCTTCCACCCGTTCCAGAGCGGCCCGCTGGACCTGCACGATGCCGGCTTCCAGGCGCGCCGCGCCGAGCATTTTGCCGCCTGCCTGGGGCAGCTGGACGATGAGCGCTACCGCCACACCATCCTGGCCAACTACCAGGCCAAGCACGGCCTGCAATCACCCTTCGTGTACTGGGAACTGCTGGATGCCACGCTGTTGCAGCAGGCCCTGGACTGCCTGCCGGCGGCGCACCTCAAGCGCTGCTTCGAGCGCCTGCTGGAGGATATCCAGGCCAACCGCGCCGGCATGCCCGACCTGATCCAGTTCTGGCCCGGGCAACGGCGCTACCGCATGATCGAAGTGAAGGGCCCGGGCGATCGCCTGCAGGACAACCAGCTGCGCTGGATCGCCTTCTGCACCGAGCACGGCCTGCCCGTCGAGGTGTGCCACGTGCAGTGGGCACAGCCGGCAGCATGAGCTACAAGGTAGCGGTGCGTGCGCTGTGCGAGTTCACCGCCAAGGTCGGTGACCTGGACCTGCGCTTCACCCCGTCGCCCTCGGCCCAGGAGGGCATCACCGGCCACCGCACGGTGGTCACGCGCCGGGGCCGGGGCTATGAGTCGGAGGTGGCGCTGGAGGGGCAGTTCGAGCAGTTGCAGGTACGCGGGCGCGCCGACGGCTACAACCCGGCGCTCAACCGCCTGGAAGAGATCAAGACCTACCGCGGCGACCTGGCCAGCCAGCCCGACAACCACCGCCAACTGCACTGGGCACAGGCCAGGGTGTATGGCTGGCTGCTGTGCCAGCAGCGAGAACTGGCCGAGGTGAACCTGGCGCTGGTGTACCTGGACGTGGACAGCGACCGCGAAACCCTGGTGGAGGCCCGCCATACCGCCGCCGAACTCGAGCAGTTCTTCATCGCCCAGTGCACGCTGTTCCTGCGCTGGGCCCAGCAGCAGATGCAACGCCAGGCCTTGCGCAACAGCGGCCTGCAGGCGCTCGCGTTCCCCCACGCCAGCTTTCGTACCGGGCAGCGCGAGCTGGCCGAGACCGTGTACAAGGCGGTAAGCACCGGCCGCTGCCTGATGGCCCAGGCCACCACCGGCATCGGCAAGACGCTGGGCACGCTGTTCCCGTTGCTCAAGGCGATGGTGCCGCAGCAACTGGACAAGGTGCTGTTCCTGACCGCCAAGACGCCGGGGCGGGCGCTGGCGCTGGAGGCCGTGCAGCGGGTCATGCACGCCAGCCCCGAGCTGGCCCTGCGTAGCCTGGAACTGGTGGCACGGGAAAAGGCCTGCGAGTTTCCCGGCACCGCCTGCCACGGCGAAGCCTGCCCGTTGGCCAAGGGCTTCTACGACCGCTTGCCCGCCGCCCGCCAGGCCGCCGCGCAGCAGCCGGTGCTGGACCAGGCCCGCCTGCGCGAGGTAGCCCTGGCGCACCAGGTGTGCCCCTACTACCTGGGGCAGGAGATGGCGCGCTGGGTGGATGTGCTGGTGGGCGACTACAACTACTACTTCGACCAGAGCGCCTTGCTGTTCGGCCTGGCCCAGCTCGACCAGTGGCGGGTGGCGGTGCTGGTGGACGAGGCGCACAACCTGGTGGAGCGTGCACGCCAGATGTACAGCGTGAGCCTCGATCAATGGCAATTGAAGGCCCTGCGGCGTGATCCCCCGGCAGGCATGGCCAACGCCTTGCAGCGCCTTGACCGGGCCTGGAACGCCGTGCACAAGGACCAGGACGTTCCCTACCGCGCCACCGGCCAGTTGCCCGAGGCCTTTCTCAAGGCGTTGCAGCGTTTTGTCAGCCATGTGCAGGACAGCATGAACCAGCAGCCTGCCGGCGTCGAAGGGCCGCTGTTGCAGCTCTTCTTTCAGGCTTCGCAGTTCCTGCGCCTGTGCGAGGTGTTCGACGAGCATTTCGTGTTCGATATCAGCAAGCGCGACGGCCCGGGCCGGCGCAGCCTGTCCACCCTGTGCCTGCGCAACGTGGTGCCGGCGCCGCTGATCGGCCCGCGCATGGCCGCTGCGCGCAGCGTCACGCTGTTTTCCGCCACCCTCAGCCCACGCCATTACTACGCCGACCTGCTCGGTCTGCCGGCCGACACCGCGTGGCTGGATGTGGCCTCGCCGTTTGCCGCCGAGCAGTTGCAGGTGCGCGTGATCAGCAGCGTGTCGACGCGTTTCCAGCACCGGCAGGCGTCACTGGCGCCGATCGTGGAACTGATCGCCGAGCAGTACCGCCTCCAGCCGGGCAACTACCTGGCGTTCTTCAGCAGCTTCGACTACCAGCAGCAGGTGGCGCGGCTGCTGGCCGAGCGCTACCCGCACATCGTGCAATGGTCGCAGTCGCCCGGCATGGACGAGGCGCAGCGCAAGGGCTTTCTCGAACGCTTTGTCGAAGACGGGCAGGGCGTGGGCTTCGCCGTGCTGGGCGGGGCGTTCGGCGAAGGGGTCGACCTGCCGGGCACCCGGCTGATCGGCGCCTTCGTTGCCACCCTGGGGCTGCCCCAGGTCAACCCGGTGAACGAACAGCTCAAGCTGCGCATGGGCGCTCTGTTCGACGCGGGCTTCGACTACACCTACCTGTACCCCGGCGTGCAGAAGGTGATCCAGGCGGCCGGGCGAGTGATACGTGGCACTGAAGATCGCGGTGTGGTCATGCTGATCGACGACCGTTTTGCCGAGCCCCGGGTGCAGCGGATGTTTCCCGGCTGGTGGGCACCGCAGTACAAATAGTCGCGGCGGGCGGGATCGCCGCCGTCGCGTTGTGGTCGAAGTGCCAGTAAACTGCGTATTTTCATCACCCTGTACATCTTTACTTGAGGTTTTGCATGAAGCTCAGTCCCTTGGCGGGTAAACCGGCGCCAGCCTCCGTGCTGGTCGATATCCCCCAGCTGCTGACCGCGTACTACACCGGCCAGCCCGATGCAGGCGTCGCCACACAGCGCGTTGCCTTTGGCACGTCGGGGCACCGCGGCAGCTCCGTGGACCTGGGCTTCAACGAAGCGCATGTGCTTGCCATCAGCCAGGCCATCTGCCTGTACCGCAAGGCGCAGGGCATCGACGGGCCGCTGTTCATCGGCATCGACACCCATGCGCTGTCGACCCCGGCGGCGGCTACCGCACTGGAGGTGCTGGCAGCCAACGGCGTCGAGGTGATGCTGGCCAAGGATGACGAGTACACCCCGACCCCGGCCATCTCCCACGCCATCATCTGCTACAACCGTGGCCGCAGCCGTGGCCTGGCCGACGGCATCGTGATCACCCCGTCGCACAACCCGCCGCAAAGTGGCGGCTTCAAGTACAACCCGCCCAATGGCGGCCCGGCCGACAGCGACGTGACCAAGTGGATCGAGGCCAAGGCCAACGAGCTGCTGGCCGATGGCCTCAAAGGCGTGCAGCGCATGGGCCATGCACAGGCCCTCAAGGCCAGCACCACGCACCGTCACGACTACCTGGGCAGTTACGTCAGCGACCTGGTCAATGTGATTGATTTCGATGTGATTCGTGGTGCGGGCCTGCGCCTGGGTGTCGACCCGCTGGGCGGTGCCGGGGTGCGTTACTGGTCGGCGATTGCCGAGCACTACAAGCTCGACCTGGACGTGGTCAACACCGAGGTCGACCCCACGTTCCGCTTCATGTGCGTGGACTGGGACGGCCAGATCCGCATGGACCCGTCCTCGCCTTACGCCATGCAGGGCCTGATCGGCCTGCGCGATCGGTTCGACGTGGCGTTCGGCTGCGACCCCGACCATGACCGTCACGGCATCGTCACCCCGTCAGGCGGCCTGCTGGCGCCGAACAACTACCTGGCGGTGTCCATCGACTACCTGTTCCAGAACCGCCCGCAATGGCGCGCCGATGCGGCCGTGGGCAAGACCGTGGTCAGCAGCGGCATGATCGACCGCGTGGCGGCACGCCTGGGGCGTCGCCTGTACGAAGTGCCGGTGGGCTTCAAGTATTTCGCCGATGGCCTGTTCGACGGTTCGCTGGGCTTTGGTGGGGAGGAGAGCGCCGGCGCCTCGTTCCTGCGCAAGGACGGCACGGTGTGGAGCACCGACAAGGACGGCCTGATCCCGTCGCTGCTGGCGGCAGAGATGACCGCCCGTACCGGGCGCGACCCAAGCCAGGCATACGAGGCGCTGGCCGAGGCGCTGGGCAGGCCGTTCTCCACCCGGGTGGATGCCAAGGCCACGCCGCAGCAGAAGGCCCAGTTGGGCAAGCTGTCGCCGCAGCAGGTCAAGTCGACCACGCTGGCAGGCGAGCCGATCGAGCAGATCCTCAGCCATGCGCCGGGCAACGACCAGGCGATTGGCGGGTTGAAGGTGATGACGGCCAACGGCTGGTTCGCGGCGCGGCCGTCGGGCACCGAAGACATCTACAAGATCTATGCGGAGAGCTTCGTCGACGACGCGCACCTGCAGCGCCTGGTGGGTGAGGCGCAGGAGCTGGTGGACGCTGCCATCGCCTAAAAGCTTCGCGGGTCAAGCCCGCTCCCACAAGGTTTTGCGGCGTTCGCAAACCCTGTGGGAGCGGGCTTGACCCGCGATGACGTCGGTACCTACGCCACATCCACCAGCACAATCTCGCTGTCTTGCAGCGCCACCACCCTGAGCACCTGCTCATCCTCCACCGCCACCCCGTCGCGGGCCTCGGCGCGCAGGCCGTTGACCTCGATCACGCCCTTGGCCGGCACCAGGTAGGCCCGGCGACCCGCATCGATGCGGTACTCGGCGCTTTCCCCGGCCTTCAGCGTCGCCGCCACCAGCCGCGCATCGGCGCGGATCCCCAGGCTGCCTTCATCCCCCTCGCGCCCGCTGGCCAGGGTCACGAACCCTTCGCCGCGCTCGCCCTTGGGAAACGGCCGCACGCCCCACGACGGTGCCTGGCCCACACGCTGGGGCACAATCCAGATCTGGAAGATCCGCGTGTCCACGGCCTCCACGTTGTACTCGCTGTGAGTGATGCCAGTACCGGCGCTCATCACCTGCACGTCACCGGCTTCGGTACGGCCCTTGTTGCCCAGGCTGTCCTGGTGGGTGATCGCGCCTTCACGCACATAGGTGATGATCTCCATGTCGCGGTGCGGGTGCGGCGGGAATCCGCTGCCGGCGGCGATCAGGTCGTCGTTCCATACCCGCAGCGTGCCCCAGTTCATGCGGCGCGGATCGTGGTATTCGGCAAAGGAGAAGTGATGGTGGGCATCCAGCCAGCCATGGTTGGCGTGGCCAAGGGTGTCGAAGGGGCGCAGTTGCAGCATGCTCGTGTCCTCGGTAATCAGGTGGATGGCGCTGATGATCCTCTCGATAAACATCGAAAAAAAGCGTAAATATCGGCTAAATATGATCGTTATATTCGATATATAACCTGCGGTAGTTTCGCCGCTTCGTCGCCTAATCCACTGATCTGAAAGCATTCGGCTGGTGATTTGGTCGTGATAAGGCGAACATGGCCGCTGATTGAATTGATTGCCGGAGTCGGTGTGTCACACGAGCGTCCCAAGCTACCCACGGATCTAACCCCACCCGCGCAACTGCCCTGGGTCAGACGTCTGGCCGCACGCCTGCTGGGCCGTGGCCTGAGCCGGTTGCAGGCACAGCACCGCGATTCGTGGTTCCAGGGCCATGCCAACGGCCAGCGCACCGGGCATGCCGACGGGCTGCGTGAAGGCTATGAAGAAGGGCGAGTGGACGGCTTCGAGGCCGGGCGCCAGGTGCTGGTGATCCGCGATACGCGCCCGGATGCCCACGGCGTGCCGGGGCTGGACGATGCCCTGTTCGACGACTGGCGCCTGCCGCTGACCCCCGAGCTGAAGAAGCGCTTCAAGGCCGATGTCGCTGCGCGCCTGCCGGCCCACGCCCAACCCAGCGCAGCGCAGTGGAAGATGATCTTCAGCGACACGCCGTCCACCTGCGTGATCGCCGGCGCCGGCGCTGGCAAGTCCACCTCGCTGGTGCTGCGTATCCTGTTGCTGCGCCATTACCTAGGCTTCGAGCTGGAGGCCATGACCGTGGTCACCTTCACCCGCGAGTCGCGCAAGGACTTCATTGCCCGCCTGGTGCAGGTGTTCGGCCTGTGGCAACTGGCCCTGAGCCCGGTGCAGGCGCGTGAGCTGGTGCGCACCTTCCATTCGCGCATCCTGCCG
This sequence comes from Pseudomonas sp. UBA7500, assembly GCF_002478435.1. NCBI lineage: Bacteria > Pseudomonadati > Pseudomonadota > Gammaproteobacteria > Pseudomonadales > Pseudomonadaceae > Pseudomonas > Pseudomonas sp. UBA7500. Next base: position 99,804 of record NZ_DLNW01000018.1, read on the forward strand.
CTGGTGCGCAGCCTGCCGGGCTTCAGCCAGGTGCGGGCGTTCGAGACCCTGGGCAGCGAGCAGCCCGGGGGCAGCGAGGCGGGCGTGGACAGCAACCCGTTCGACCTGCGCATCAACGATGCCCAGCGCCAGCAACTCAACCTGTGCTACCGCGACCTGCTGCACACCAGCCCGCGGTTCGCCGAGCTGATTGCCGGGCTGCGCCGCGAAGCGTTGCAGCTCAAGGCCCTGGACCGCGACCACCCCGACGTGCAGAAGCGCGTGGCGGTGACCCAGCTGTCGTCCGGGCGCGACGAAGAGCTGTGCGACGTGATCGAAGACCTGTGGTTCCAGGCAGGTGCCTGGCCGATCAAGGGCATCGAGCCCAGCCGCGAAACCGTCGAAATCAACGGCAGCCGCTTTCATTTCCACGGCCATATCGCCGAGCTTGACGCCTGGGTGGTGCTGGGTTTCGACCCCAGGGAGAATCAGCAGTACAAGCGCCCCGGCGCCAAGCTGCCGGTGTGGGCCGAATGGGTGATCAAGCGCACGCTGTTCCAGGCGTTCTGCGACAAGCCGGTGATCTGGCTGGAAAACTACGCGGCGGCCAAACGCCTCACCGCCTCGCTGGCCGGCGATGCGGTGGCCGGGCCGGGCTTTGACTACAAGGTAAAAGGCGAGCTGGGCGCGGCGCCCTTGCTGGATGCCTTCGTCGGCGCTGCCGGGTTCATCGAGAACCTGGGGTTGGATGTGAGCGTGGCGGTGGGCGGCATGAGCTTCCCGCAGGGCGACACCGACGCGCTGTTCTTCGAGGCCCTGAGCCTGTACTGGAAGGCGCTGGAGGCGCACCTGCTGGCACAGTCGCCGCCGATCATGAGCTACAACCGCATGTTCGCCCTGTTCGGCGAGAACAACCCGGAAAACCTGCGCCTGCTGCCCGACCCGATGCTGCGCCCGTTGTCGCACCTGATGATCGACGAGTTCCAGGACGTGTCGCCGCAGATCGTCTCGTGGCTGCGCGCCTGCCTGCGCGAGATCCGCCGGCGCGGCCCGGCCATGCACGTGGGGCAGGTGGCGCAGCATTCCTCGCTGCTGTGCGTGGGGGACGACTGGCAGTCGATCTATGGCTGGCGCGGCAGCTCGCCCAAGTACTTCATGGAGTTCGCCAAGCAGTTCGTCGCCCCCAGCACCACCCGCGTGATGCTGGCCGACAACTACCGCAGCCACCAGCACATCATCGATGCAGCCGAGCATATCGTTAAGTCGGCCCCGGCAATTGCCGGCAAGAAGGCCCGTGCCTGCGGCCCGGCGGCCGAGCAGCCGGTGCCGGTGATGGTGATGGAGCGCGACGAAGCCACACTGGCCCGGCAGTTGATGGACCACTACCGCGATGGCGAGTCGGTGATGCTGCTGTACCGCAAGAGCGTCGACAAGTCGGTGATTGCCGAGCACCTGCAGCCCTTGCTCAACCACGAGGCCAGCCTGCCGGCGGCGCAGCGGCGGTTCCGCCAGCTCACCTACCACAGCGCCAAGGGCCTGCAGGCCGATGCGGTGTTCATGCTCGGTGACTGCCAGCACCTGACGCGCTCGCCGTACAAGAACCAGGTGTACCGCCAGGCCGGGCTGGGCCGCGCGGGCGACCCCGAAGGCTACGACAACGCCCAGAAGGACGAGATCCTGCGCCTGGCCTACGTGGCCATCACCCGCGCGATCAAGCACTGCTACTGGCATGTGGAGACGCCGACCGGGGAGGCGGCGAACCTGCCCCGGGCGTCTGTTCAGGTGGACGGGAACAAGGCCTGCTTCGAAGACCTGCGCGGGGCGCAGCCTCAGGACGCCTCGCGGTAGGGGTTGCGTGGGTCGTGCAGCCAGTCCAGGAACGGCTTGCCGGTGTCCTGGGGCACCATCTCGATGCAGCCCTCCACCGGGCAGGTGATCTGGCACAGGTTGCACCCCACGCACTCGGCGTCGATCACCTCGTAGCGGTGCCCGCCCTCGGCCTTGACCAGGCTGGCGATGGCCTGGTGCGAGGTGTCTTCGCAGGCAATGTGGCAGCGCCCGCAGCCGATGCAGGCCTGCTGGTCGATCCTGGCGATCACCTGGTAGTTGATGTCCAGGTACTTCCAGTCGGTGGTGTGGCCCACCGCGCGCCCGCGAAAGTCCTGCAGGCTGTGGTAGCCCTGACTGTCCATCCAGCGCGAGAGGCCGTCCTTCATTTCATCGACGATGCGAAAGCCATGCAGCATCGCCGCGGTGCACACCTGCACCGAGCCGCAACCCAATGCGATGAACTCGGCGGCATCCCGCCAGCTGCCGATGCCGCCGATGCCACTGATGGGCAGCCCGTGGGTGGCCGGGTCGCGGGCAATCTCGGCCACCATGTTCAGCGCGATCGGCTTCACTGCCGAACCGCAGTAGCCACCGTGGGTACTGGCCTCGCCGACGATCGGCAGGGCGATCATGCGCTCAAGGTCGACGCTGGTGATCGAGTTGATGGTGTTGATCAGCGACACCGCGTCGGCGCCGCCCCGGTGCGCGGCGCGGGCCGACTGGCGGATGTCGGTGATGTTGGGGGTGAGCTTGACGATCACCGGCAGCGAGCAGTAGGTCTTGCACCAGCGTGTCACCTGCTCGACGTACTCCGGCACCTGGCCCACCGCCGCGCCCATGCCGCGCTCGGGCATGCCGTGGGGGCAGCCGAAGTTCAGCTCGATGCCGTCCGCCCCGGTGGCCTCCACCAGCGGCAGGATGGTTTTCCACGCGTCCTCCACGCACGGCACCATCAGCGACACGATCAGCGCGCGGTCGGGCCAGGCCTTTTTCACCTGGGTGATCTCGCGAAGGTTGATCTCCAGCGAGCGGTCGGTAATCAGCTCGATGTTGTTGATGCCCAGCACCTCGCGGTTGGGCCCGAAGTGCGCCGAGTAGCGTGACGACACGTTGACGGCGGCGGGGTCTTCGCCCAGGGTTTTCCAGACCACGCCACCCCAGCCGGCCTCGAACGCACGTATCACGTTGTAGGCCTTGTCGGTGGGCGGTGCGGAGGCCAGCCAGAACGGGTTGGGCGCCTTGATGCCAGCGAATTCGATCGACAGGTCTGCCATTTATGCGGCCTCCACGTTGAGGGTCAGTTGGGCATGGATGGCCTCGGCGGCCCGCTTGCCGTGCTGCACGGCCTGTACGGTGAGGTCCTGGCCCAGGTGCGTGCAGTCGCCGCCGGCGTACACGCCCGGCAGGCTGGTGCGCAGGTCGTCGTCCACGCGGATACGCTCGCCATCACGCTCCAGTTGCAGGGCCTGCGGGTCGCTCAGGGCCTGGCCGTCGAAGGCCTGGCCGATGGCCTTGAAGATCGCATCCGCCGCCAGTTCGAAGGTTTGCCCAGTGGTTTGCAGACGCCCGTCCACCAGGTGCGTGCGGGCAAAGCGCATGCCGCGCACCCGGCCCTGGTCGTCGAGCAGCACCTGCTCGGGCTGGGCCCAGGTCAGCAGCCGTACCTGGTTGGCCTTGGCGATGTCCTGTTCATGCTGGGTGGCGCCCATGTCCTGCAGGCCACGGCGGTACACCAGGTTGACGTCATGGGCGCCCAGGCGGGCCATCTGTACTGCCATGTCGATCGCGGTGTTGCCGGCGCCGAGCACGATGCAGCGTTCGGCCAGGGGCAGGGTGCTCAGGTCGTCGGCCTGGCGCAGTTCGCGGATGTACTCGGTGGCGCTGAGCAGGCCCGGGGCGCCTTCGTCGGGCAGGCCCAACTGGCGGCTGGCGGCCAGGCCCAGGCCGAGGAACACCGCGTCGAACTGCTGTTGCAGCTCGCCCAGGCTGAGGTTGTCGCCCAGCACCTGGCCGTGGCGGATCTCGATACCGCCCACCTGCAGCACGAAGTCCAGCTCGCGCTGGGCGAAGTCGTCCACCAGCTTGTACTTGGCGATGCCGTATTCGTTGAGGCCGCCGGCCTTTTCCCGTGCTTCGAAAATCACCACCTCATGCCCGTGCCAGGCCAGCCGGTGGGCGCAGGCCAGGCCTGCGGGGCCGGCGCCGACCACGGCGATGCGCTTGCCGGTGCTGGGCGCACGCTGGAACGGGTGCTCGGCGAACTCGGCATGATCGACCGCGTAGCGTTGCAGCAGGCCGATCAGCACCGGGGCGCATTCCTGGGCGTTGTTGCGCACGCAGGCCTGCTGGCAGAGGATCTCGGTGGGGCACACCCGGGCGCAGCTGCCACCGAGGATGTTGGCCGAGAGAATCTTGATGGCCGCGCCCTGCACGTTGTCCTGCTGGATGTTGCGGATGAAGGAGGGGATGTCGATGTCGCTGGGGCAGGCGTCGACGCAGGGGGCGTCGTAGCAGTACAGGCAGCGCGCGCTTTCCACGGCGGCCTGGCGCGGGGTGAGGGGCGGAGCCAGGTCGCTGAAATGCGTGGCGAGGGTGGCGTTGTCGTCTTGCGGGTGCGGGAGATGGTTCAAGGCGTTGATCACGGTAGTGGCCTCTTTGTTTTTTTATAGAAACCGGGGCGCTGGCGCGCCCATCGCGGATCAAGCCCGCTCCCACCGGGATCGCACGACACCTGTGGGAGCGGGCTTGACCCGCGATGCTTTAAAGGCTCAGCGCTTGACCGCGCCGGGCCTGCACTGCTGCGCACGCTTGCTCAGCAGGTCGAACACCGCCGGGTATGCCGGCCGTTCGACATAGCGCCCGGCGCCGCGCTCGGCGCGCAGGTCGCCGTCGGCCCACACCAGCTTGCCCTGGCTGATGGTATGGCTGGGCACCCCGCGCACCGTCTTGCCTTCGAAGATGTTGAAGTCGACATTCTGGTGGTGGGTCTTGGCCGAGATGGTGCGCGTGCCGTGCGGGTCCCACAGCACCAGGTCGGCATCGGCGCCGACCCGCAGCGCACCCTTGCGTGGGTACAGGTTGAAGATCTTGGCGGTGTTGGTGGAGGTGAGGGCGACGAAGTCCTGCATCGACAGCCGGCCGGTGTTCACGCCTTCGTCCCACAGCACCGCCATGCGATCCTCGATGCCCGCCGTGCCGTTGGGGATACGGCTGAAATCGTCACGCCCCGCGGCCTTCTGCTCGGCGCAGAAGCAGCAATGGTCGGTGGCGGTGGTATGCAGGTTGCCCGATTGCAGCCCGTGCCACAGGGCCTCCTGATGCCCGCGCGGGCGAAACGGCGGGCTCATCACATAGCCGGCCGCCGTCTGCCAGTCGGGGTGCTGGTACACGCTGTCGTCCAGCAACAGGTGCCCGGCCAGCACTTCGCCGTACACCGGCTGGCCCTTGGCGCGGGCATAGGTGATCTCGTCCAGCGCCTCGCGGGTGGACACGTGCACCAGGTACAGCGGGGTGCCGAGGGTTTCGGCAATGCGGATGGCACGGCTGGCCGCTTCGCCTTCCACCTGCGAAGGGCGCGACAGCGGGTGCGCTTCGGGGCCGGTGATGCCCTGGGCCAGCAGCTTGCGCTGCAGGTGGTACACCAGCTCGCCGTTCTCGGCATGCACCGTGGGCACCGCGCCCAGCTCCAGGCAGCGCTCGAAACTGCCGACCAGGGTGTCGTCGGCGGCCATGATCGCGTTCTTGTAGGCCATGAAGTGCTTGAAGCTGTTCACCCCGTGGTGGTTGACCAGCTCGGCCATTTCCTCGCGCACCTGCTCGCTCCACCAGGTGATGGCCACGTGAAAGCCGTAGTCGGCCGCCGATTTCTCGGCCCAGCCGCGCCACTGGTGAAAGGCTTCGAGCAGCGATTGCTGCGGGTTGGGGATCACGAAGTCGATGATCGAGGTGGTGCCGCCGGCCAGGCCGGCGGCGGTGCCGGTGTAGAAGTCCTCGCTGGCCACCGTGCCCATGAAGGGCAGCTGCATGTGGGTGTGGGGGTCGATGCCGCCGGGCATCAGGTACTGCCCGCTGCCATCGAGCACGGTACAGCCGGCGGGGACGTCGAGGTTGTGGCCGATGGCCTGGATCAGGCCGTCTGCGCAGTACACGTCGGCCGGGTAACTCTCGTCATGGGTAATCAGGGTGGCGCCACGAATCAAAAGCGTCATCACGAAGCTCCTCGCAGGCTTGACCGGTTGCTACCGGCTCTAGATTTTTGTCGTGATCGGCGCCGGAGTAATCCTGTCATCGCCGTCAAGAATTGAATCTAGTTGGCGATCCGGGATTGGGCAAGATTATTTTTTATATGCTTATTCTGTTTTCAACTTATTGAAAAATAAGAATAAAACTTCTTTTTACGGGTTAGGAAAGGTTTCTGGCGAGTCCTGTCTTGCTTGACAGGATGCGTAAATGGTCAAGATTTCTCAGATCACCTGACCGTGATTGCCTTACCTGCACGCGCAAGACTCCGGCGCCTCATCGCGAGGTGCACATAACCAGAAAAGTGGAGCGGCCAATGCACCAGACCCGATCGCAAGTGAGCGAGCGTGACGGCTTGTTCGAGCTCGACGCCGGCACCGACGTCCTCGACAGCCCTCGCTACAACCATGACATCGCCCCGACCAAGGTGGGGCAGCGCACCTGGAACAAATGGCACATCACCGCACTGTGGGTCGGCATGTCGATCTGCGTGCCCACCTACACCCTGGGCGGGGTGCTCACGGCGTATTTCGGCCTGACGGTGGGCGAGGCGCTGTTGGCGATCCTGCTGGCCAACACCATCGTGCTCATCCCGCTGACGCTCAATGCCTTCCCCGGCACCAAGTACGGCATCCCGTTCCCGGTGCTGCTGCGCTCCTCGTTCGGCATCATCGGCTCCAACGTGCCGTGCCTGATCCGCGCGCTGGTGGCGTGCGGCTGGTTCGGTATCCAGACGATGTTCGGCGGGCTGGCCATCCACCTCTTCCTGGGCTCGTTCTGGCCGGAATGGAAGGCGCTGGGCGGCACCGGCGAGGTCATCGGCTTCATGCTGTTCTGGTGCCTTAACCTGTGGGTGGTGCTGCGCGGCGCCGAGTCGATCAAGTGGCTCGAAACCCTGTCGGCACCGCTGCTGGTGCTGGTGGGTGCCGGGCTGCTGGTGTGGGCGCTGCCCAACGTGTCGTTCAGCGAACTGCTGGCGCAGCCGCCCAAACGCCCCGAAGGCGCCAGCGTGACCGGCTATTTCTTCGCCGGGCTGACCGCCATGGTGGGTTTCTGGGCCACGCTGTCGCTGAACATCCCGGACTTCAGCCGCTATGCCCGAAGCCAGAAGGACCAGATCCTGGGGCAGATCTTCGGCCTGCCGCTGACCATGTTCCTGTTTGCCGCGCTGGGGGTGGTGCTGACTGCTGCCTCGGCCTCGCTGGTGGGCGAGACGGTGTCCGACCCGGTGAGCCTGATCGGGCATATCCAGAGCCCGCTGTGGGTGGCGCTGGCCATGGCGCTGATCATCATCGCCACACTGTCGACCAACACCGCGGCCAACATCGTTTCGCCCACCAACGACTTCCAGAACCTGGCGCCCAAGTGGATCGGGCGTACCACCGCCGTGCTGCTGACCGGGCTGGTGGGCCTGCTGCTGATGGCCCATGAGCTGCTCAAGAAACTCGGCCTGATCGTCTCGGACGTGAGCCTGGAGTCGGTGTATTCCAACTGGCTGCTGGGCTATTCCAGCCTGCTGGGGCCGATTGCCGGGATCATGGTGGTGGACTACTTCCTGCTGCGCAAGCAGACCCTCGACCTTGCCGGGCTGTACCGCGACGACGTGTACCCGGCCTGGAACGCGACCGGCTTCATCGCCTTCGGCGTGCCGGTGGTGCTGACCCTGTTGTCGTTGCACAGCCCGGCGTTCAGCTGGTTCTACGACTTCGGCTGGTTCACCGGCTCGGCGCTGGGCGGGGTGATCTACTACGCCCTGGGCAGCCTGAAGGGCGCGCGTGCCACCAGCCTCAAACCCACCGTGTAACCCCACGGCCCGCAGAGGCCGGCCAAGCAGGAGATGCTCATGCAAACCGCTAAGGACGTTCTGCAAAGTACCCAGGCCCACATCGATGGCGAGCGCCTGTGGCAGTCGCTGATGGAGCTGGCGCAACTGGGTGCCACCGCCAAAGGCGGCGTATGCCGCCTGGCCCTGACCGACCTGGACCGCCAGGCCCGCGACCTGTTCGTGCAATGGACCGAGGCTGCCGGCTGCACCGTCAGCGTGGACGGGGTGGGCAACATCTTTGCCCGCCGGCCCGGGCGCAACCCGCAACTGCCGCCGGTAATGACCGGCAGCCATATCGACACCCAGCCCACCGGCGGCAAGTTCGATGGCTGCTTCGGGGTGCTGGCCGGGCTGGAAGTTCTTCGTACACTCAATGACTTGCAAATAGTAACTGAGGCGCCACTTGAGGTTGTGGTGTGGACCAACGAGGAGGGCTCGCGGTTCGCGCCGTGCATGATGGGCTCGGGCGTGTTCGCCGAGAAGTTCACCCTTCAGGAGACGCTGGCCAAGCGCGATGCCCAGGGCGTGAGCGTGGGCGAGGCGCTGAATGCGATCGGCTACGCCGGCACCCGCGCGGTCAGTGGGCACCCGGTGGGCGCCTATTTCGAGGCGCATATCGAGCAGGGGCCGATCCTGGAGGACCAGCGCAAGACCATCGGCGTGGTGCTCGGCGCGCTGGGGCAGAAATGGTTCGACCTCACCCTGCGCGGTGTCGAGGCCCACGCCGGGCCGACCCCGATGCACCTGCGCAAGGACGCCCTGGTAGGCGCCAGTGCGGTGGTGGCGGCGGTCAACCGCGTGGCTCTGGAGCATCAGCCCCATGCGTGCGGCACGGTGGGCTGCCTGCAGGCGTACCCGGGCTCGCGCAACGTGATCCCCGGCGAGGTGCGCATGACCCTGGATTTTCGCCACCTGGAGCCGGCGCGGCTGGACTCGATGATCGCCCAGGTGCAGGAGGTGATCGCCGCGACCGCGCAGCAGCACGGGCTGACCTACACGCTGACGCCCACCGCGGACTTCCCGCCGCTGTACTTCGACAAGGGCTGCGTGGAGGCGGTGCGCAGCGCGGCGCAGGGGCTGGGCATGTCGCACATGGACATCGTCAGCGGGGCCGGGCACGACGCGATCTTCCTGGCCGAACTGGGCCCGGCCGGGATGATCTTCGTGCCGTGCGAGGGCGGCATCAGCCATAACGAAATCGAGAATGCCGACCCCAAGGACCTGGCGGCCGGGTGCGCAGTGCTGCTCAGGGCGATGCTGGCGGCGGCGCAGGCGGTGGCGCAGCGTGAAGCTGCTTAACTACATGAGGTTGTTGGCTTATCTGATTGATATATATGAAATAAAAATCACAACCTAAAGTGATTTCTAGGTTATGGATGCTGGCCTCTTCGCCGGCATGGCCGGCTCCTGCAACGCCAGTAGGAGCCGGCCCTGCCGGCGAAGGGTTCACCAGGCCCGGCAACAGCCCAGCGTTTTTTTGTCGATTGCCCGGCGCAGCCTGTATAAACTGCACGCCACCTTGCTGGTCGCTACCTGAACCGGCAGCTGAAACAAGAGAGTCGAGATGGGCGCACAGTGGAAAGCCAAGCATAGAGAAGTAGCAGCCAACGCCAAGGGCAAGATCATGGGCAAGCTGTCCAAGGAGATCCAGATCGCGGCCAAGGCCGGTGCCGACCCGGACATGAACCCGCGCCTGCGCCTGGCCGTGGAACAGGCCAAGAAGGCCTCGATGACCAAAGAGACCCTGGAACGTGCCATCCGCAAGGGCGCGGGCCTGGATGGCGACGCGGTGCAGTACCACCACGTTACCTACGAAGGCTTCGCCCCGCATCAGGTGCCGCTGATCGTCGAATGCCTGACCGACAACGTCAACCGCACCGTGGCGCAGATTCGCGTGCTGTTCCGCAAGGGCCAGCTGGGCGCTTCGGGTTCGGTGGCCTGGGACTTCAACCACGTCGGCCTGATCGAAGCCAGCCCTGAAACCCCTGATGCCGACCCGGAAATGGCCGCCATCGAAGCCGGTGCACAAGACTTCGCGGAAGGTGAAGAAGAGGGCTCGACCCTGTTCATCACCGACACCACCGACCTGGACGCGGTACAGAAGGCCTTGCCGCAACAGGGCTTCAAGGTGATCTCGGCCAAGATCGGCTACACCCCCAAGAACCCGGTCAGCGGGCTCAGCGACGAGCACATGGCTGAAGTCGAGGCATTCCTGGAAGCCATCGACGACAACGACGACGTGCAGAACGTGTACGTCGGCCTGGCGGGCTGATAACCCACTTCGCCGGCAAGGCCGGCTCCTACGCCTATTGTAGGAGCCGGCCTTGCCGGCGAAGCACCCGTTCAACCTGCGCAAAATCCGGCCTTGCCAGCACCTGCGGCTGAACACAGCTCGCCTGCAAGTCCGCCAGTTCCTCTGACGCCTCCCCGCAACACGCCAGCAGTTCCCCCAGCAACACCCCGAACGCCCGCACCTCGATACGCTGCAATGCGTCTGCTGCAACACTGCCATCCTGCGCAAAGAACGATGCCGCGCCAAAGTCCCCGAGCACCGCGTTGCCCTGTGCATCGCACAGGATGTTGTGCGCGTACAGGTCGCCGTGGGTGATGCCGCGCTGGTGCAGGTGCGCCGCGACCGACGCGATGGCCGTCGCCAGCCGGGTTGCGGCTTGCAGGCCAAGGCACAGGTCAGGCGGGTAGACGTCTCGGGTGCAGGTTTGCAGGCTGGGCGGCCCGGCCAGGGCAGACAGGTGGGTGCCCACCAGCGCCATCAGCAACCCCGGCACCTGGTGCGGGTGGTTGGCTACCTGCCCCAGCAGCGGGATCAGGTTCGGGTGGGCGCCAGCTGCCACGCACGCCTGCATTTCGTTGAGCGGCGAGCCATCGCTGGTCATCTGGCCCTTGTACAGCTTGAGCGCCGCCTTTCGGCCCGCCACCTGCACGCGGTGAATCACCCCGGAGGCGCCCTGGCCCAGCACCTCGCCCAGCTCTAGGGCGTGCCAGTCGATGGCGTCGCACCGGCCCGGCGCCTGCGGCGCCGCAAGGCCCTGGGGCAAGGGGTTGCCGGCATACGCCAGCCACGCCAGGCGGGGCATCGTCAGCAGCCACTGGGGCAGTTCGCTCAACCGGTTGGCCGACACCCGCAGCAGTTCGAGCCGCTGGCACCGCGCAAGGCTGGCCGGCAGGGCGCGCAGGCGGTTGCCCGCCAGCATCAGCTTTTGCAGCTGCTGGCAGTCGCCCAGTGCGTCGGGCAACTGTTCAAGGCAATTCTCGGTCAGCACCAGTGCCCGCAGGTTGGGGCCCAATGCGGCGGCCGGCAGGTGCGTGATGCGGTTGTTGCGCAACCCGACCATTTCCAGGCGCAGGCACTGGCCTACGCTGGCCGGCACCTCGGTGAACCGGTTGCGGGAGCAGAACAGCACCTTGAGCCGGTGCAGCCGGCCCAGGTCATGGGGCAGGCTGCTCAACGCATTGCCGCTCAGGTTGAGCACTTCGAGGCTGTCGGCCAGTTCGAAGATCTCATCCGGGAACTGCGTGAGCCCGCAGCTCAGGTCGAGGCGGGTGGCACCTGCCAGGCGGCCGCGCCTGAGGTCGTCGAGGGTGTGCATGAAGGGGCTGCAAGGGCAATGAAGACGGCGGCGATGATACCCGACTTAAGTACCATGGCAGGCGCGCAATTGGCGTCCATACTCGATATTCGCCCTTTTAATAACAACAAAGTTCAGGGTTACCGATCGATGACTTACCAGCACAGCTACGACCGCTCCATTGCCGACCCCGCCGCGTTCTGGGCCGAACAGGCTGACCACCTGGCCTGGTACCGCAAGCCTGCGCAGACCCTTGTGGCCAACCCCGACGGCACCCACCAGTGGTTTGCCGACGGGCAACTCAACAGCTGCTACCTGGCCCTCGACCACCAGATCGAGCAGGGCCGTGGCGAACAGACCGCACTGATCTACGACTCGCCCGTCACCGATACCCGACAGACCTTCACCTTCGTGCAACTGCGCGACGAGGTGGCGCGCCTGGCCGGCCTGTTGCGCGAGCTGGGGGTGAAGCAGGGCGATGGGGTGATCATCTACATGCCGATGGTGCCGCAGGCGGCCATGGCAATGCTGGCCTGCGCCCGCATCGGCGCGGTGCATTCGGTGGTGTTCGGTGGCTTTGCCGCCAACGAGCTGGCCCTGCGCATCGACGATGCGCGGCCTGCGTTGCTGCTCACCGCCTCCTGCGGGCTGGAGTTCGACCGCGTCATCGAATACAAGCCGCTGGTGGACAAGGCCTTGCAACTGGCCACCCACCAGCCGCGCCAGGTGCTGGTGCTGCAGCGCCCGCAGGCCCGCGCCGAGCTGCGCGAAGGCCGCGATCTGGACTGGCAGGCGGCAGTGGCTGCGGCCAGCCCGGTGCCACCGGTGGCCTTGGCCGCAGGCGACCCGCTGTACATCATGTACACCTCCGGCACCACCGGCAAACCCAAGGGCATCGTGCGTGAGAACGGCGGCAACGCCGTGGCGCTGCGCTTTGCCCTGCGCCATATCTACGGCATGCAGCCGGGGGATGTGTGGTGGGGCATCTCCGACGTGGGCTGGGTGGTGGGGCACTCGCTGATCGTCTACGGGCCGCTGATGAACGGCTGCACCACGGTATTCTACGAGGGCAAGCCGATCCGCACCCCGGACGCTGCCGCCTACTGGCGCGTGGTGGAGCAGTACCGGGTCAACGGACTGTTCTGCGCACCCACGGCCATGCGCGCAATCCGCAAGGAAGACCCGCAGGGCGAGCTGTTCAAGCGCCATGACCTGAGCTCGCTGCGCCAGATCTTCCTGGCCGGGGAAAAACTCGACTCCAGCACCCATCAATGGCTGGAGGCGGCCAGCGGCAAGGCCGTGCACGACCACTGGTGGCAGACCGAAACCGGCTGGCCGGTGACCGCGCCCTGCGTCGGGCTGGAGGGTTGCGGGGTGCGTCCGGGTTCGAGCAACCGCGCCGTGCCGGGTTACCACGTGCGCGTGCTGGACGACGACGGGCACCTTCTGGGCCCCAACGAGCAGGGTGCCATCGTGATCGCACTGCCGCTGCCGCCCGGCTGCAGCCAGACGCTGTGGGGCGACCATGCGCGCTACCTGCAGGCCTACCTGCACAGCCACCCCGGCTATTACCACACCGGCGATGGCGGCTACCTCGACGAGGACGGTTTCGTCTACATCATGGGGCGCACCGATGACGTGATCAACGTGTCCGGGCACCGGCTGTCCACCGGCGAGATGGAAGACCTGGTGGCGCGCCACCCGGCGATTGCCGAGTGCGCGGTGGTGGGGGTGCGCGACGAAATCAAGGGCCAGGTGCCGTTGGGCCTGGTGGTGCTCAAGGACGGGGTCAGCCTGAGCGAGCAGCAGTTGCAGGCCGAACTGGTGGCCAGCGTGCGCGAGCAGATCGGCGCGCTGGCCTGCTTCAACCAGGTGCGGGTGGTCAAGCGCCTGCCCAAGACCCGCTCGGGCAAGATTTTGCGGGCGGTGCTGCGCAAGATCGCCGACCACCAGCCCTACACCCCGCCCTCGACCCTGGACGACCCGGCCGTGCTGGCCGAGATCGAAGGGGTGCTGGCCAGCCTGGCGCGGGCCAGCTGAGGGTCAACCCGGGCAGGCCACCGGGCCCAGCACATTGAGCTGGCCCAGCCGGCTGCGGGTGCGGGCCAGGTCGATGGCGCTGCCGCCCAGGCTTTCGCACAGCGGGGCCTGGCCGACCAGCACCAGGTGCTTGTCCTGGTCATACAGCACGTCCACCAGGTTGATGAAGCGCTGCTGCGCCGCCATCGAGCACTGCGCCAGGTCCGGCAGGTGCTCGATCACCCAGTGGTCGTAGCGGCGCGCCAGCTCCAGGTAGTCCATCACCGCCGTGGGTTGCTCGCAGATCGCCTCGAAGCTGAAGCCTACCGCGCGCTCCTGGCTGAACAGGGCGTGCAGCGAGCGCTTGCCCACCTGCAGCCTTACCGGCGCGCCGGCCTGATCCAGGCCGGCGGCATGGCGCTGCGCCGGGCTGCCGGGCCAGAGGTAGTGACCCTGGGTGAAGCGCTGCTGGCTGCCGGAGGCCGGGTGGCTGCGGTAGTCCTGCTCGCCGCCCACTTCAAGCACCTGCATGTGCGCCTCGATCAGGCGGATCACCGGTTCGAAGCGCTGGTGGTAGAGCGGGTTGGGCAGCAGCCCGGCAGGCGGGTAGTTGGAGGTCAGCAGCACGAACACGCGGCGCTCGAACAGCGCCTTGAACAGGCCGGTGATGAGCATCGCGTCGCCGATGTCGTGCACGTGGAACTCGTCGAAGCACAGCACCTGGCAGCCTTGCAGCAGCTCGTCCAGGGTCGCGCCCAGCGCATCGTCCTGCTGGCGATGGCGGAACATGCCCTCGTGCAACTGGGCGAAGAAATCGTGAAAGTGCAGGCGGCGCTTGTGCGGATGCTCCAGTGACTGGAAGAAGCCGTCCAGCAGCCAGCTCTTGCCCCGTCCCACCGCCCCGTACAGGTACAGGCTGCGCGCCGTGCCGTCAGCCAGGTGCGCGGCCTGCTCGGCCATGCAGGCGATCACCCGCTGCTGGCCGTGGCTCAAGGTATAGCCCTGCTCATCGGCCTTTCGTCGGAAGAATTCATCGACTTCAACAGCCGCCAGGCGCTTGGCCGGCGGGTGTGCACGGGCAGCCAGGCGCTGGCGCAGGGCGCGCAGCGGCGAACGGATCCAGGACGGCGGTAAGGCGGTCAATCTCAGGCTCCTTGGGGGTGCCGGGCACAGGGGCCGGCTGAGTGGGCGGCGCTAATGTACCGAATAGGGGGTTGGGCTGCCAGTCATGTCGTGCCTGGCAGGTCATGTAGGAAGGTTCTTGTACGCGGCCTATACATTTCCGAGCTTGCTGGCAGGTTTTTCTTCGGCTGCTACCCTCTGGAACAGATGGATCCTGCATTGCAAGGAGGGTAACGGTGAAGGGACGCTCTCTGGCTGCGCTGCTCGGGCTGGTTGTCGCAGACGCTGCCGCCGCCGCAGATTTTCTGGTGGAAGTTCGCGTGGATGTACAGCGCGGTTGCCAGCTGGTGCACCAGACCCGCGATGCCGGCGCCCAGGCCCAGGGCCTGCTCGACTTCGGCCGTACCGCGCGCCTGGACGATCCGCAAGGCCCGCTGACCGGCGCCTTGCTGCAACAACGCCCCCCACGTCTGGAATGCAACCCCGACACGCTGTACCAGGTGAAGGTCGATGGCGGCCAGCATGGCGGCGTCGGCGAGGTGCGCTACCTGGCCAGCGACACGCCACAGGCCCGCCCCATCCCGTACCGTCTCTACCAGGACCCGGCCTGGCGCACTCCGCTGGCGGTGAACATCGCCCAGCACGCACGCGTACCCGACTCGGGGTCGGTGGAACTGCCGCTGTACGCCCGCATCGACACCCTGGCCCAGGTGCCCCGTGTCGGCCATTACTCGGACTTGCTCAAGGTGACCGTCACCTGGTGACCCTGTGCGTGCTAAAGGAACTGGCAGCATGAAGACATCGCAGATTCTGTTGATCAGCCTCGGGCCCTTGCTGTTGTGTCCGATGGCCAATGCCGCCCTCAGCGGGCATATCCAGGCACGCCTGGTGATCAGCGCAGCCTGCCAGATCAGCAATGTGCCGGACGACAGCCCGGCCGGTGGCGGCCTGGGCCTGCTGGACTTCGGCACCCAGGGGCCAAGCTGGGCCCGCCCGCTCAGCGCCAACCTCGACCAGACCGGCGGCAGCGGCACCCTGCAGGTCAGCTGCAACCCCTCGGTGCGGGCCTTCACGGTGAGCATCAATGGCGGCAGCAACGATGCCAACGGCGTGCGCCGCCTGCGCAACGGCAGCGAGCTCATCCCCTACCAGCTGGCGGCCGACCCAAGCGGTGCAGTGCGCTACGGCATCGGCCAGCAGCGCAACTTCTCGATCAGCAGCGCTGCGCAAATCCCCATACCGATCTACGGCGCCGTGGTGGCACACCCCAGGGCGCTGCCGGCCGGCATCTACCGTGACACCCTGATGGTGACCCTGGACTGGTAACAACAAGGAGTGACTCATGCATCCCAACGTCTCACGCATACTCTTCGCCGGGCTTGGCCTGGCCCTTGCCAGCCAGGCCCAGGCGGCCACGGTCACGGGCAATATCAACGCCACCCTGACCCTGACCGCGGCCTGTCAGGTGAACGGTTCGACCGCCACCACCGGGGTCAACTTCGGTAACCTGGATTTCGGCTCGCAGATTGCCCTGTTCACCGAGGCCAGCGCCCAGGTGATCGGCACCGGTGGTGGCGGCGCCATCAGCGTGCTGTGTTCGCCCGGCGCCACGCCGGTGGTGAAGGTGGGCGCAGGCGCGCATGACGCGGCCACCACCGGTGGCAGCCGCGCGCTGGCCATGGGCACCAACTACGTGCCCTATGACTTCTACACCGATGCCGGGCACACCAATCTGCTGGCAATCAACGGCACCATCACCCTCGCCACCAGCACCGGGGTGGCGCAGACCGTCAACCTGTACGGCCGCGCCGTGGGCAAGCCGTCGCTGCCGCCAGGGGTGTACACCGACACGGTGGCGGTCGAGCTGAGCTTCTAGGTCATGCGCCGGTTGCTCGGTGGCCTTGCGGTGCTGGCCTGGGCAGTGCCCATGCCGCTGGATGCCGCGCTCACCAGCACGCTTCAGGTCAGCGCAACGATTGCGGCAGGTTGCCTGGTGGTGGGCGGCGCCAGCAACTACGGCACCCTGGACTTCGGCACCCGTCCGGCGCTCGGCGCTGCCAGCGTGAACACCCAGCTGGCCGGCACCACGGTGACCCTGCAATGCACCCCCGGGGTGGCCCTGAAGATGAGCGTCGACGGTGGCCTGAACAACAACGGGGTACGCAACCTCAAGCGCACCAGCGGTACCTCGCTGGTGGCCTATCAGTTGTACCGCGACGCGGCCTTGTCCCAGGCGCTGGGCATCGGTCAGCTCGTGGCGGTCAGTTACAGCGATCCGACGGCGATCAAGCTGCCGGTGTATGCGCAAGCCCAGTTACCCGGCGTGTTGCCGGCGGGCACCTACACCGACGTGGTGCAAGTGGTGTTGTCCTGGTGAGTGCGCTCCCGGGGTTGTATCGGAACAAGCCAAAGGAGAGGGTGCATGGCGCTGTACGCACGTGGATGGCAAGGGATGGGCAAGTGGCTGCTGGTGGGCGCCTTGCTCGGCGCAGGGGGCGCCCAGGCGGCCACATCGGTGTTGATCTGGCCGATCGACCCGGTGCTGGAGGCCGACCAGAAGGCCGGGGCGTTGTGGTTGGAAAACCGCGGCACCACCCCGGCGAACCTGCAGGTCAGGGTGTTCGCCTGGCGCCAGGACGGGTATGACGACCAGTTCCAGCCCCAGCGCGAGATCATCGGCAGCCCGCCGGTGGCGACCATCAAGCCGGGTGAGAAACAGCTGATTCGCCTGACCCGCACCGGCCAGTCGCCGGCCGGCCAGGAACAGGCCTACCGCATCATAATCGACGAGATCCCACCCGCCCTGCCGGCCAGCGATGCGCAGACTTCCCAGGCGCAGATCCGCTTCCAGATGCGCTACTCGGTGCCATTGTTCGTCTACGGCCAGGGGCTGTGGAGCAAGCCGGACGCCGAGGGCAAGCGTGATGCAGCGGGCGTGGGCACGCCGTTGCTGAGCTGGCGACAGGTATCGCAGCAGGGCAAGCCCTTCGTCGAGATCCGCAACGTGGGGCCGGTGCATGCGCGCCTCACCGATGTGGTGATGCAGCAGGGTGCCCAGAGCAAGCCGCTGGTCGACGGCTTGCTGGGTTATGTACTGCCCGGCGCGACCATGCGCTGGCCGGCACCTGCAGCAGCCTCGGCGGCCAGTGTGCTGAAAGGGCGCGTCAACGGGGCCGAGCCGCCCCAGACCATCAACCAGGGCCACTGAGCCCGGCGCCTCAAGGGCGCATGAAGATGGAGCAGGGGCCAGGGAGGACCCGGACATGGTGGGACGGCGTGCGTGAGTACTTCTCTGGCCTGCACCCGCAGCGTGACGCTGGCGGTGCTGCTGGCGGGCAGCGCGGTCGCAGGCGAACTGCCGCCACCCCCAGCGAGTATGGAGGCTGTCGCCGATGCGCCGTTGTACCTGGAACTGGTGGTCAACCAGATGAGCAGCGCTAGCGTGGTGCTGGTGCACCAGCGGGCCGGGCGCCTGTACATGGCCACCGCCGACCTGCAGGCGGCGGGCGTGCAACTGCCCGGGCAGCCCGGCCCGGAACTGGCGCTGGACGCCATCGATGGCTTGCACAGCGAGTACGACAGCCAGAACCAGCGGCTGCTGGTGCAGGTGCCGGCGGCGTGGCTGCCCAACCAGCGCATCGGCGAGCGCTCGCTGGGGCCGGCCGGCGAGGCGTTGAGCAGTTTCGGCGCCTTGCTCAACTACGACGCCTACTTCAACGACACCGATGAGGGGGGCACCTACCTGGCGGCCTGGAACGAACTGCGGGTGTTCGACAGCTGGGGCACCTTCTCCACCACCGGGCAGTGGCGCCAGCGCCTCGGCGGGGCAGGCTACGAAGGCGCCCAGGAAGGTTTTCGGCGGTACGACACCACCTGGCGCTACACCGACGAAGCGCGCCTGCTGACCTTCGAGGCCGGCGACGTGCTGACCGGCGCCTTGCCCTGGACCAGCTCGGTGCGGGTGGGCGGGGTGCAGCTGTCGCGGGACTTTGCCGTGCGCCCGGACCTGGTGACCTACCCCTTGCCGGCCTTCGCCGGTGAAGCCGCGGTGCCCTCGTCGGTGGACCTGTTCATCAATGGCTACAAGAGCGCCAGTGCCGACCTGCAGCCAGGCCCCTACACCCTGACCAACGTGCCGTTCATCAACGGTGCCGGCGAGGCGGTGGTGGTGACCACCGACGCCCTTGGCCGGCAGGTCTCGACCACGTTGCCGTTCTACGTCACCAGCAGCCTGCTGCAACAGGGGCTGGCGGACTTCTCGGTGGCGGCCGGCGCCCTGCGCCGCGACTATGCCGTGCGCGACTTTGCCTACGGCCCCGGCGTTGCGGCGGGCAGCCTGCGCTATGGCCTGACCGACTACTTCACGCTGGAAAGCCATGCCGAGGCGGCCGGGTCCCTGGGCCTGGGCGGGCTGGGCGGCAACCTGCGGGTGGGCAACTTCGGCGTGCTCAACACGGCGCTGAGCCAGAGCCGCTTCGAAGGTCGCAGTGGCCAGCAGTTGAGCCTGGGCTACCAGTACAACAACCGCTGGCTGGGCTTCAACTACCAGCGCCTGGAGCGTCATGGCGACTACGCCGACCTGTCGCTGGTCGACAGCCCGTATATCCGCCTCAGCCAGCGCAGCGAGCAGGTCACCCTGAGCCTCAACCTGCAACGCTATGGCAGCCTGGGGGCGGGCTACTTCGACGTGCGCGCCGCCGACAACTCGCGCACGCGCCTGCTCAACCTCAGCTGGAGCAAGCCGCTGTGGGGCAACAGCAGCCTGTACCTGTCGGCCAACCGCGACCTGGACGACAGCCAGTGGGCGGTGCAGGCGCAGGTGGTGGTGCCCTTCGACCTGCACGGCACGCTGGCCCTGAGCCTGGAGCGCAACCAGCAGGGCGAGAACCTGCAGCGGGTCAACTACAGCCGCGCCGTACCCGCCCAGGGCGGCGTGGGGTTCAACCTGGGCTATGCCGGCGGCGACCGTGAAACCTACCGTCAGGCCGACCTGACCTGGCGCCTGCAATCGGTGCAGTTGCAGGCCGGGGTGTACGGCAGCAGCGACAACATGACCCGCTGGGCCGACGCCAGCGGCTCGGTGGTGCTGATGGACGCCGGGGTGTTCGCGGCCAATCGCATCGACGACGCCTTCGTGCTGGTCAGCACCGAAGGCTTTGCCGATGTGCCGGTGCGCTACGAGAACCAGGTGGTGGGGCACACCGACAGCCAGGGGCACCTGCTGGTGCCCTACGGCAGCGGCTACTACCGCGGCAAGTACGAGATCGACCCGCTGGAACTTCCCCCCGATGTGCGCTCGCCGAATGTGGAGCAGCGCGTGGCGGTAAGGCGCGGCGCCGGCTACCTGCTGGAATTTCCGTTGCGCCGGGTACTGGCCGCCAGCGTGGTGCTGGTGGATGCCGGCAACAACGAACTGGCCGTGGGCAGCCAGGTACGCCACGAGCAGAGCGGCGCGCTGGCGGTGGTGGGCTGGGATGGCCTGGTGTACCTGGAGGACCTGAGCGAACACAACAGCCTGGTGGTGCAACTGGCCGGAGGCGGCAGTTGCCGGGTGCAGTTCGAGCTCAAGGCGCAGGCCGACCAGGTGCCGCTGATCGGCCCGCTGGTGTGCCAGTGAAGCGCCGGCTGACGGGGCTGCTTGCGCTGCTGGCACTGCTGGCCGGCATGCGCGCCCAGGCGCTGTGCCAGGTGCTGGCAACCACGCCGGCCACTTTCGGCCTGGTCAACTCCACCCTGATACGCACCACGGTGCAGACCACCACGGCGCCCAGTGCCGGCTTGAGCTGCACCGGTTCGCTGCTGACCCTGCTGCGTTCGGATGACTCCTTCAAGGCCACCTTCACCGCCAACAACGGCACCACCGGGCTGGTGGGCCCCACCGGCGACGTCATCCTCTACACGCTGTACGCCAACAACAGCACCAGCTACCCGATCACCCGGGGCCAGCCCTACGATTTTGCGCGCAACGGCATCATCGATGCCCTGGGCCTGCTCGGCGGCACCTCGCCCAAGACCGTGCCCATCTACCTGCGCACGCAAATGACCAGCAACGTGGCGGCCGGCCTGTACCAGGAGACGTTCACCGTGGCCTGGAGCATCGACTATTGCTGGGGGCTGGGTCTGGGCAGCGGCTGCCTGGGGCGGCAGGTGTTCAACGCCACTACCACCCTGACCATCAACCTGACCGTCACCAACGACTGCCAGATCAGCTCACCCAACATCGTGTTCGGCAGCGCGCCGGTGGTCAGCGGGTTCGCCACGGTGAGCCAGAACGTCAACCTGGCCTGTACCAAGGGCAGTGCCTACACGGTGGGGCTGGATGACGGGCAGAACGTGGCAGGCGGGCGTCGGCGCATGAAATCCAGCGCCGGCAACTACCTGGCCTATGACATCTTCAAGAGTGGCGGCGGCGTGCGCTGGGGCAGCCTGAGCAGTGCGCGGCGCGCCAGCAGCGACGCCGACATCAACCCGGGCAACGGCAATGGCAGTGGCAGCGCGGCCGGCAGCCAGGTGTTCAACTACAACGCCAGGGTCTACACCGACCAGGCCACGCCGCCGGCCGGCGACTACCTGGACAGCGTGATACTCGACGTGCAGTTCTGAGCCGGCTGGCGCACGGTGCGCCACCAATACCCCAGTGCCAGCACATTCAACCCCGCGCCCAGCACGCATACCAGCAGCCAGCCGCCCCAGGCGTAGGCCAGCGTCGAGGCCAGCGAGCCCAGTGCACTGCCGATGGAGTAGAACAGCATGTAGGCGGCGGTGAGCCGGCTGTGAGTATCGGCCGGCAGGCGGTAGATCAGGCTCTGGCTGGCCACGTGCAGCGCCTGCAGGCCCAGGTCGAACACCACCACCCCCAGCAGCAGTGCCCACAGCGATTGCTGGGTGAGGGCGATGGCGCCCCACGAACCGATCATCAGCAGCAGCGAGAGGCCGCTGACCCGTTGCCCCAGGCCACGGTCGGCCAGCCCGCCGGCACGCGCGGCGGCCAGCGCCCCGGCTGCGCCGGCCAGGCCGAACAGGCCCACCTCGGTTGCCGACAACGACAGCGGCGGGGCGCTCAGGGGCAGTACCAGCGGGGTCCACAGCACCATGGCCGAGGCGAAGCTGAGCATCGCCAGCAGGGCGCGCTGGCGCAGCACCGGCTGCTCGCGCACCAGTTGCCACAACGACACCAGCAGCGCGCCGTAGCCAGTGTTGGGGCGCGCAGCCGTGTGTGCGGGCAGCACGCGCCACAGCAGCAGGGTCATCAGCAGGGTCAGCGCTGCCGACAGGGCGTAGATCGAGCGCCAGCCGGCCAGATCGGCCATCGCCCCGGACAGGGTGCGGGCCAGCAGGATGCCGATCACGATACCGCTGGTGACCATGCCCACCACATGCCCGCGTTCGGTGTCGGCCGATACGCTGGCGGCATGCGCCACCAGCAGTTGCGCCACCACCGCCAACAGGCCGGTCAGGGCCATGCCGACAAACAGCCAGGCGCTGCTGGTGGCCAGCGCGATCATCAGCAGGGCCAGCACCGACAGCAGCGACTGCAGCACGATCAGCCGGCGCCGCTCGAACAGGTCGCCCAGAGGCACCAGCAGTATCAGGCCCAGGCCGTAGCCCACCTGGGTCAGGGTCACCACCAGCCCCACCAGCGCCGGGTCGATGGCGAAGTCGCGGGCCATCGCGTCCAGCAGTGGCTGGGCGTAATACACGTTGGCCACCGCCAGTGCGCAGGCGACGGAGAACAGCAGGGCGAGCCACGGCGAAAGCCGGGGCGCAGGGGAGGCGGGCATGGCGATATCCTGTGTGGTTGCATAATGAAACTGGTTGTATGCTGAGAGGACCGGTTTTATATTGCAACTACTTTTTTCAGCCTGCCGAGAGCGACCATGGTTCAGCGTACCCGCCTGCAAGATGCCGAATGCCCGGTGGCCCGGTCACTGGACGCGATCGGTGACTGGTGGTCACTGTTGATCGTGCGTGATGCGTTTGATGGCTTGCGCCGCTTTGGCGAGTTTCAGCGCAATCTGGGCATGGCCAAGAACATTTTGGCCTCGCGCTTGCGCCAGTTGGTGGAGCACCGGATTCTGGAGCTGGTGCCGGCGTCGGATGGCAGCGCGTACCAGGAGTACGTGCTGACCGAGAAGGGGCGCGGGTTGTTTCCCTTGATCGTGGGGCTGCGCCAGTGGGGCGAGGCGTTTTTCTACCAGCCTGGCGAGGCGCATTCGGTGCTGGTGGACCGCCAGAGCGGGGCGCCGGTGGGCCCGCTGCAGCTGCGAGCGGCGGATGGGCGGGTGCTGGGGCCGGATGATTGCGTGCGGGTGGCGGGGCCGCCGCCGGCCTGACCTGCCTCATCGCGGGTCAGGCCGCTCCCACAGGGCACTGCAAGCCTTGTGGGAGCGGGCTTGACCCGCGATGGGGAGCGCTGCGGGGCGACGGTGCGCCAGCCCCTAGCGCAGCGCTGCGACCAGCTTCGCCAAGGTGTCGATCACCGCGCTGCCCAGCGCCTTGGAGCGTCCACCCGACCAGCCGGTCACCGCATCGGGCGCGTCGTCGTGGTCCTTGAACGGCATCTCCAGGGTCAGCGACAGGCAGTCATGCGCCTGGCCCACCGCATTGCATGCCAGGGTCATGTTGGCCTGCCCAGGCTTGCTGCGCGGGTAGCCGTGGGTGGTCTGGAAGTCCCGGGTCACGCTGCACAGGGTGCTGCGAAAACGCTCCTCCAGTGCCGCGATCCGATCCGTGTAGCCCGGGTTGCCTTCGCACCCGGCCGTGAACACATGGGGTATTTCCTCATCGCCATGGGCATCCAGGAACAGGTCCACGCCATACAGCTTCATCTGCTGCTGGGCGAACAGCACCTCAGGGGTGTGTTCGATGTTCGCATCCTGCCAGGCGCGGTTGAGGTCCTTGCCCCTGGCATTGGTGCGCAGGTGCCCGGCAGCGGCACCGTCCGGGTTCATGTTGGGGATCAGGTACAGGTCGGCGACCGCCAGCAGGGCCTGCACGGTGGCATCGTTGCCCTGTATGCGGTCGATCACGCCCTCCATGAACCACTCGGCCATGTGCTCGCCGGGGTGCTGCTGGGCGATGATCCACAGCTTGCGCTTGCCCGCGCCCCCGTCGCCCGCCCGCAGCAACGGGATATCGCGCCCTTCGACGCTGCGCCCGGTGGCCAGCAGTTCGACGCCCGGCAAGGCGCTGGCGCGTTCGATCAGCTGATTGTGCCGCGCGCGCGGGTAGGGCTCGAAGTAGGCGAACCAGGCCTGTGTTTCGCGGGGCTCAAGGCTGAAGTGCAGGGCCTTGCCGTCGTAGCGGGTCGGCACGCGAAACCAGTTCTGCTGGTCGTAGGACGCTACCGCCTGGTAGCCCTCCCATGCGGCGCTATAGGACGACTGGCTGGCGTTGTCCAGGCTGAAGGTGTGGGTATGCCCGGGCGTCAGCCCGCTGGCCTTGAAGTGAAACCACTGGAAATGCCCGCTGTGGGTGTCGGGGCGGATGTTCAAGTGAATCCGGGACGGGTTGCCGGCATCGACGAGCAGGATGTTGCCGGCATCGAATGCGCAATCGATGCTAACGGGGGACAGCGTCACGGTCATGGCCAGGCTCCGGTAGAGTTGTTGTGCCAACCACTCTACACCCCTGGATCACGACCAGAAACCGATCGCCAGCGCCGCTGCCAACCCCAGGCCGAGCGCCACCGAGCAGCCTCCCAGCGAAACACCGGCCCAGGCCTGGCGATACCAGTGCCCATCGCCCAGTTGCCGGGCCGGTGCCAGCAGGTTGCGCCAGCGCAGTTCGGTGGCATGGAACGCATGCAGGTGTTCGGGGGCGGCATCCAGCCAGCGGCGAAAGTCGATGCGCTCGCTGGCGGTGATGTCCGGGCTCTGCAGGCGCACATACCATTGCGCCGCCGCAGTGCTGGAGGCGCTGCGCACCGGCAGGGCGGCCTGCAGTACCTGGCCCATGTGCCGTTCCACGGTCGGTGCGCCGATGTCCAGGCGCTGGGCGATGGCGGCGAACGACAGTTGATCGAGACGATTGAGCAGGAACACCTGCTGTACCCGGCGTGGCAGCTTTTTCAGGCGCACGAGCAGGGCATCTTCGCCGAGGTCGGCGCTATCGTGATGGTGTTCAAGGGGCAGCAACAGACGGGTCATGTACGAGCTCCTTGCAGAAAGAAACGACTGAAGAGAAGGGGGCGTCTTCCCTGACGCTGCGACAGCTTAATCTACATGAGATTGATTCTCAAGTGCTGAATCGGCAAAGGCTTGCCTCGGGGTTACATATCGAGACATACATTTGCTATCATCGCTGCCATTCAAGCACCACCCGCCTTCATTAGCCTGAAGAGCCAAAAAAAAAGACCCGGCAAAAAGCCGGGTCAAAAACCGTGATTAGCCTGATGAGGAGATAATCTGAGAGTCCGACCTAAGGGCTTTCAGTTATCCAACCAGTCTCGCGACCAGTTGTTTGCAATAATAATCGTTCTCATTTTCAAGTCAAATGAATTTTCTGTTATCCAGCAAAAAATTCCGCATCGCTGTGCCTGGTCGTTGAACCACGGCCTGCCCCACCGCCGTTCCCGTTGCCATCATCCCTCCCTTGATTGAAGCTCCTGCCGCCTGGCCTGTTCCGCGAGGCTGCGGTCCAGCAGCGCCCTGGCCATGTTGATCATGTGCATCACCGAGAAGGCCATGTCCCGTGAGTTGCCCTTGAGGTTGTCGGCCGACTCGTAGGCGCTGGCCGCGGCGCAGCGCAGCATGCTCGAGGCGTGTTCGGTGGCCGCTTCGGCCGAGAGGTCCTGGCGGGCGATGAACAGCTGGTCGTCCGTGTGGCTGACCGTAGATGGGGTAGGGTTGAGGTAATAGTCCAGTGCGCGGCGTGCCGCTTCGCTGTCCAGGTCGTTGAAAGGGGGTGGGGTCATGGGGCTGCCTTCCTTGTAGTGAGTAGGAAAAGATTACCCTTCAATCCTAAGTACATGTTGTATTGTATTCCATTGCTTAAATACTACAGAGTATGTATTGAGTCGCTGCTGTCAGTCCGTATCGTGCCAGCGATGAAAAAATGGAATGAACTGGCGAAAGCCAGAATGCGCGAGCTGGGCCTCACGCAGGAGAAACTGGCCGAACGCCTCGGGGTGACCCAAGGTGGCGTTGGCCATTGGATTCGGGGAAGGAACAATCCACCGCTGGCCACCATCGACGAGATCCTGCGGATACTGGGCATGGGGCGCATGGGCGTGGTCTGCGACGACGCCGTCGCGGAGCCGTCCGGGGTCTATGCCACACCGGCGCTGGGTGCATTCCGCTACCCGCTGTCGGACTGGGAGCACCTGGCCGAGCCTGTCGAAGGCGCGCCGACCGTGCTCAGCGATCACCTGGCCGATGGCCCGTGCTACTGGCTGACGGTGGAAGGTGACGCGATGAATTCGCCCATGGGCCTGAGCGTGCCGGCGGGCATGATGGTGCTGGTGGACAGCGGTCGAACTGCCGAGATCGGCGCGCTGGTGATCGCGCGCCTGCCCGGCAATCCTGTCGCGGTGTTTCGCCAGCTGGTCGAGGAGGGTGGTCAGCGGTACTTGCAGCCGCTCAATCCCACCTGGCCCAAACTGACGTGGGAGGAGGGCACCGAGGTGCTCGGTGTGGTGGTGCAGGCGTCTATCCGGCTGGGCTGAAAAGCGTCGCTGGCAAGCCGGCCCACACAGGGTTTCGTGGCGCCCACAAAACCCTGTGCAGGTGCAGCGCCGTCAGCCTTCCTGAACCTCCAGCTCCACCAGCGCGGCCCCTTCGCTGACCATCTCGCCTTCCTGGCAATACAGCGCCTTGACCGTCCCGGCCTGGGGTGCGCGGATGCTGTGCTCCATCTTCATGGCCTCCAGCACCACCAGTTGCGTGCCGGCCTCGACCACCTGACCGACCTCCACCAATACCCGCACGATGCTGCCGTTCATGGGCGCACTCATGCCGCCCTGGTGCGCATGGCCGGCGTCCGCCTCGGCAATCGGGTCGAAAGCGCTTACCCCGTGCAGCTCGCCATCCCACTCCAGATACAGCGTTTGCCCACGGCGCACGGCCAGGTGCCTGCGCCGCACGCCTTCGTGCTCGATCACCAGGTGCTCGCCGTCCATGCGCGCGGACACCGACCCGGGGTTCAGGCTCAGTGCCCGGTCTTCGCCATTGCAGCGCAGGTGCAGGGCGGTCTGCGCCGGTACGCCCGGCCTGAAACCGGTGGCGGCTGCCCACGGCGAGTGCCGGTCATCAGCGCGCACGCAGGCGGGGCGCGATTGCTGGAAGGCCTGCCCGGCGGCCTGCCAGAACGCTGTAGGCAACGCGACGGGGGCGGGCAGCAGTTGATCCTGATAGCGCGGGATGAACCCGGTATCCAGTTCGGCCTCGGCGAAGGCGCGGTGGGCCAGGATGCGGCGCAGGAAGGCGATGTTGGTCTTCAGGCCGCCAATGGCGAAGCTGTCGAGCATCGCCAGCAGGCGCAGGCGTGCCTGTTCCCGGTTCTCGCCCCAGGCAATCAGCTTGCCCAGCATCGGGTCGTAGAACGGCGAGATGCTGTCACCTTCGCACACGCCGCTGTCGACCCGGCGCCCTTCGCCCGGCGCCGACTCGCGGTACAGCGCCAGGTGCCCGGTGGCCGGCAGAAAGTCGTTGGCCGGGTCCTCGGCGTACAGGCGTACCTCGATGGCATGCCCGTGCAGCGGCACCTGATCCTGCGTCAGCGGCAGCGCCTCGCCGCACGCCACGCGGATCTGCCAGGCCACCAGGTCCAGGCCGGTGATCGCCTCGGTCACCGGGTGCTCCACCTGCAGGCGGGTGTTCATTTCCATGAAGAAGAATTCGCCGCGGGCATCGAGCAGGAACTCGACCGTGCCTGCGCCCACATAGCCGATGGCCTGGGCCGCACGTACCGCCGCCTCGCCCATGGCCTGGCGCTGCGCCGGGCTCAGGCCGGGGGCCGGGGCTTCCTCGACCACCTTCTGGTGACGACGCTGGATCGAGCAGTCGCGCTCGTTCAGGTACAGGCAGTTGCCATGCTGGTCGGCGAACACCTGGATCTCGACGTGACGCGGCTTGAGCACGTACTTTTCGACCAGCATGCGTGCGTCGCCGAACGACGACAGCGCTTCACGCTGGGCCGAGGCCAGGGCTTCACCCAGCTGGCTTTCCTGCTCGACCACCTTCATGCCCTTGCCACCGCCACCGGCGGTGGCCTTGAGCAGTACGGGGTAGCCGATGCGCTGGGCGGCCGCGCGGAAGGTCTCCAGGTCCTGGGCTTCGCCGTGGTAGCCAGGCACCAGCGGTACCCCGGCCACTTCCATCAGCGCCTTGGCCGCCGACTTGCTGCCCATCGCGTCGATGGCACTGGCCGGCGGGCCGAGGAAGATCAGCCCGGCCTCTTCGATGGCCCGGGCAAAGCCTGCGTTCTCCGACAGAAAGCCGTAGCCCGGGTGTATCGCCTGGGCGCCGCTGGCCTTGGCCGCGGCAATCAGCCTGGGGATGTCCAGGTAGCTCTCGGCCGCCTTGGCGCCACCCAGGTCAACCCGGATATCCGCTTCGCGGCTGTGCCGCGCATCGCGGTCGATGGCGCTGTGCACGGCCACGGTGGTCAGGCCCATGGCCTTTGCGGTGCGCATCACGCGGCAGGCGATCTCGCCACGGTTGGCGACCAGCAGGGTGGTCAGCAGAGGGCGGCTCATGGGCGTGGCTCCTTGTCCGAAGCGGGGGTTTGCCAGGCTGGCGTGCGTTTTTCGAGGAAGGCGCGCAGGCCCTCCTGGCCTTCGGCGCTCACGCGGATACGCGCAATGGCGCCTTCACAGTAGCGGCGCAGGGCAGGGGTGAGCTCACCATTGCCCACTTCGCGCAGCAGCTCCTTGCTGGCGCACATGGCCTGCGGGCTGTTGAGCAGCAGGTTGCCGACCCAGCGCTCGACCTCGGCATCCAGCTGCGCGGCCGGGCAGGTTTCGGCCAGCAGGCCCAGTTCGCGGGCCCGCTCGCCGCTGAAGCGTTCGGCGGTCAGGGCATAGCGGCGGGTGGCGCGCTCGCCCATGGCCTGCACCACGAACGGGCTGATCACCGCCGGCGCCAGGCCGATGCGCACTTCAGACAGGCACAGCTGCGCGTCGTCGGCACCGATGGCCATGTCGCAGCAACTGATCAGCCCCACGGCACCGCCGAAGGCTGCGCCCTGGACCACCGCCAGGGTCGGCACCTTGAGCCGCGCCAGGTTGTACATCAGCTCGGCCAGCTCGCGGGCGTCGTCCAGGTTGGTGTTGTAGTCCAGCTGCGCCGACTGCTGCATCCAGGCAAGGTCGGCGCCGGCACTGAAGTGCCGGCCGCGCCCGCGCAGCACCATGAAACGCAGGCTGGCGTCGTTGCCGATCTGGTCGATGGCGATGATCAGTTCGCGGATCATCTGCGCGTTGAAGGCGTTGTTCTTGGCCTCGCGGCTCAGCCACAGGGTGGCGAAGCCGCGCGGATCGCGAATCAGTTCAAGGGTAGAGAAGTCGCTCATCGGTCACATCCGGAAAATGCCGAAACGGCTCGGTTCGATCGGGGCATTGAGGGCTGCCGAGAGGGCCAGGCCGAGAATCTCGCGGGTTTGCGCGGGGTCGATGACGCCGTCGTCCCACAGCCTTGCGCTGGAATAGTAGGGGTGGCCCTGGTGTTCGTACTGGTCCAGGATCGGCTGCTTGAGCTGCGCCTCGTCCTGCGGGCTGAAAACCTGGCCGCTGCGCTCGCTCTGTTCGCGCTTGACCTGGGCCAGCACGCCTGCGGCCTGTTCGGCGCCCATCACGCCGATGCGCGCGTTGGGCCACATCCACAGAAAGCGCGGGTCGTAGGCACGCCCGCACATGCCATAGTTGCCGGCACCGAAGCTGCCGCCGATGATCACGGTGAACTTGGGCACCTGGGCGCAGGCCACTGCGGTCACCAGCTTGGCGCCATGCTTGGCGATGCCGCCGGCCTCGTACTTCTGGCCCACCATGAAGCCGGTGATGTTCTGCAGGAACAGCAGCGGGATGCCGCGCTGGCAGGCCAGCTCGATGAAGTGCGCGCCTTTCTGCGCGGCCTCGGCGAACAGGATGCCGTTGTTGGCCAGAATCGCCACCGGGTAGCCGTGCAGGTGGGCAAAGCCGCACACCAGCGTGGTACCGAACAGCGCCTTGAACTCGTCGAACAGCGAGCCGTCCACCAGGCGCGCGATCACCTCGCGCACATCGAACGGCTGCTTGGCATCGGCCGGCACCACGCCGTACAGCTCGTCGGCTGCGTACAGCGGGGCGATCGGGGTGCGCACCTGCAGCTGGCCCAGCTTGCGCCAGTTGAGGTTGGCCACGCAGCGCCGGGCGATGGCCAGGGCGTGTTCGTCGTTGTCGGCATAGTGGTCGGCCACGCCGCTGACCTTGCAGTGCACGTCGGCACCGCCCAGGTCTTCGGCGCTGACCACCTCGCCGGTGGCGGCTTTGACCAGCGGTGGGCCGGCCAGGAAGATGGTGGCCTGCTGGCGCACCATGATCGCCTCGTCGGCCATGGCCGGCACGTAGGCACCGCCGGCGGTGCACGAGCCCATCACCACGGCGATCTGCGGGATGCCCTGGGCGCTCATGGTGGCCTGGTTGAAGAAGATGCGGCCGAAGTGCTCGCGGTCGGGGAACACCTCGTCCTGGCGCGGCAGGTTGGCGCCGCCGGAGTCCACCAGGTACACGCAGGGCAGGCGGTTCTGCTGGGCGATGGTCTGGGCGCGCAGGTGCTTCTTGACGGTCAGCGGGTAGTACGAGCCGCCTTTGACGGTGGCGTCGTTGGCCACGATCATGCACTCCACGCCCTCGATGCGGCCGATGCCGGCGATCACGCCGGCGGCAGGCACGTCTTCGCCGTACACCTCGTGGGCGGCCAGCTGGCCGATCTCCAGAAACGGCGAACCCGGGTCGAGCAGGCGGTCGATGCGGTCGCGCGGCAGCAACTTGCCGCGTGAGGTGTGGCGCTCCTGGGCTTTGGGCCCGCCGCCCTGGTGCACGCTGGCGAGCAGGTCACGCAGGCCTTGCACCTGCTCGAGCATGGCCGCGCTGTTGAGCGCGAATTCGGGCGCGCGGGGGTTCAACTGAGACTTCAGAATCATCGTGGCTCCTGGCGCAGCTTCAAGCGGCAAGCTCCAAGCTGCAAGAGTGGGTCTGCGTTATGGCGGCGTTGCCGCTGAGCGCCTCAGCGCGTCTCGTTGAACAGCTCGCGACCGATCAGCATGCGCCGGATCTCGCTGGTGCCGGCGCCGATCTCGTACAGCTTGGCGTCGCGCAGCAGGCGGCCTGCGGGGAATTCGTTGATGTAGCCGTTGCCGCCCAGAATCTGGATTGCCTCGAGGGCCATCTGGGTGGCGCGCTCGGCGGTATAGAGGATCACCCCGGCGGCGTCCTTGCGGGTGGTTTCGGCGCGATCACAGGCCTGGGCCACGGCATACAGGTAGGCGCGGCTGGCATTGAGCTGGGTGTACATGTCGGCGATCTTGCCCTGGATCAGCTGGAACTCGCCGATGCTCTGGCCGAACTGCTTGCGGTCGTGGATGTAGGGCACCACCAGGTCCATGCACGCCTGCATGATCCCGGTAGGGCCGCCGGAGAGCACCACACGCTCGTAGTCCAGGCCACTCATCAGCACCTTCACGCCACCGTTGAGCTGGCCGAGGATGTTCTCCTGGGGCACCTCGACGTTGTCGAAGAACAGCTCGCAGGTGTTGGAACCGCGCATGCCCAGCTTGTCGAACTTGTTGCTGCGGCTGAAGCCGGCCCAGTCGCGCTCGACGATGAACGCGGTGATGCCGTGGGGGCCCTTTTCCAGGTCGGTCTTGGCGTAGATCACGTAGGTGTTGGCGTCGGGGCCGTTGGTGATCCAGGTCTTGCTGCCGTTGAGCACGAAGCGGTCGCCGCGCTGTTCGGCACGCAGTTTCATCGACACCACGTCGGAGCCGGCGTTGGGCTCGCTCATGGCCAGGGCGCCGATGTGCTCGCCGCTGATCAGCTTGGGCAGGTATTTGGCTTTCTGTTCGGCGGTGCCGTTGCGGTTGATCTGGTTGACGCAGAGGTTGGAGTGAGCGCCGTAGGAGAGCGCGACCGAGGCCGAGCCGCGGCTGATTTCTTCCATGGCCACCACGTGGGCCAGGTAGCCCAGGCCCGCGCCGCCGTATTCTTCGCTGACGGTGATGCCCAGCAGGCCCATGTCGCCGAACTTGCGCCACATGTCGGCGGGGAACAGGTTGTCCTGGTCGATCTGCGCCGCACGCGGGGCCAGCTCGGCTGCGACGAACGCCTGCACCTGGTCGCGGAGCATGTCGATGGTTTCGCCCAGGGCGAAGTTCAGGGTCGGATAACGCATGCTGGCACCTTTCTTGTCGATTGTTCTTTGAGTGGCGTGGTGGTTGACCCGCGATCAAGGCGCTGCGATCTGTCACCTTTACGTTAACGTAAACCCCGCACCGAACACTGTCAATCTCCCCATGACCTTTACGTTAACGTTAATTTGCGCCACATTAGGTCTCGCGTGAATCAGCACCCACAACAATCACAATACGGGGTCGTCATGAATCAACCGAGCTACACCCAGGGTCGCCAGGACAAACCGCTGCTGGCCATGACCATCGGCCAGGCCCTGGACAACACCGTGGCGCGCTTTGCCGAGCGCGAGGCACTGGTGGTACGCCACCAGCAACTGCGCTACAGCTGGCGCGAACTGGCCGACAGCATCGACCTGCATGCCCGCGCCCTGATGGCGCTGGGCCTGAAGACCGGCGACCGCCTGGGTATCTGGGCGCCCAACTGCGCGCAGTGGTGCATCGCCCAGTTCGCCACCGCCAAAATCGGCGTGATCCTGGTCAACATCAACCCGGCCTACCGCACCAGCGAACTGGAATACGTGCTGCGCCAGTCTGCCTGCCAGTGGCTGATCTGCGCCGGCACCTTCAAGACCTCCGACTACCATGCCATGCTCGGCGAACTGCTGCCGGAGCTGGCGCACCAGGCGCCAGGCCAGCTCAATGGCGAGCGCCTGCCCGACCTGCGCGGGCTTATCAGCCTCGACGACGCGCCGCCGGGCGGCTTCCTGCCGTGGGCGACGCTGGCCGGCATGGCCGAGCAGGTCGCCCCGGCCGAGTACCAGCAGCGCCAGCAGAGCCTGCAGTTCGACCAGCCGGTGAACATCCAGTACACCTCCGGCACCACGGGCTTCCCCAAGGGCGCGACCCTGAGCCACTACAACATCCTCAACAACGGCTACATGGTCGGCGAGAGCCTGGGCCTGACCGAGCATGACCGCATGGTGATCCCGGTGCCGCTGTACCACTGCTTCGGCATGGTCATGGGCAACCTGGGCTGCATCACCCACGGCACCACCATGATCTACCCCAACGACGCCTTCGACCCGCTGCTGACCCTCGAAGGCGTGGCCCGCGAGCGCGCCACCGTGCTGTACGGGGTGCCGACCATGTTCATCGCGCTGCTCGACCAGCCGCGGCGCGGTGACTACGACCTGAGCAGCCTGCGCACCGGCATCATGGCCGGCGCCACCTGCCCGATCGAAGTGATGCGTCGGGTGATCGACCAGTTGCACATGGGCGAGGTGCAGATCGCCTACGGCATGACCGAGACCAGCCCGGTGTCGCTGCAGACCGGCCCGGACGACGAGCTGGAGCTGCGCGTGACCACGGTGGGGCGCACCCAGCCGCAGCTGGAGAGCAAGATCGTCGACGAACACGGCTGCATCGTGCCGCGTGGCACCATCGGCGAGCTGTGCACCCGCGGCTACAGCGTGATGCTGGGCTACTGGGGCAACCCGGCGGCCACTAGCGAGGCGATCGACCCGGCGGGCTGGATGCACACCGGCGACCTGGCGAGCATGGATGAGCAGGGCTACGTGTGCATTGCCGGGCGCAACAAGGACATGATCATTCGCGGTGGCGAGAACATCTACCCGCGCGAGCTGGAGGAGTTCTTCTTTACCCACCCGTCGGTGGCGGACGTGCAGGTGATCGGCATTCCGGATGAGCGTTACGGCGAGGAGATCGTGGCGTGGATCAAGCTGCACCCTGGGCACAGCGCCACCGATGGGGAGCTGCAGGCCTGGTGCAAGAGCCGCATCGCGCACTTCAAGACGCCGCGACATTTTCGTTTCGTCGAGGAGTTTCCGATGACGGTGACCGGCAAGATCCAGAAGTTTCGCATGCGCGAGATCAGCATCGAGGAGTTGTGCAACCGTTGAGCTCGGCGTTTCAGCCATCGCGGGTCAAGCCCGCTCCCACAGGTATCGCGCATTTCTGTAAACCACCGCACTCCTGTGGGAGCGGGCTTGACCCGCGATGGGCACACCGCAGTGCAACTGCCGGATCCCGGTCTACGCTTGCACCTTCACCGGCGGCTCTTCACTGGGCGGGTCGCCCACGGGCTCCTGCTCCTTGGGCGGCTCAGGCTCCTTCTCGGGCACCGGTGGTGGCAGATTGGGGTCATCGATATTCGGATCGGGCGTTTCAGCAGGAATAGGAATATTCATGGGCCGAACCTCACATAAAGGGCTGTTCAAAGGCTGACCCATTCTTCGACCGTGGCCGCGCCGCATCGCTCATTTTTTATTGAACCCCCACGCCTGCCATTGCTCTGAACCTTACCGTCACAGCGTAACGGAGCGATGTTCGATGACCCGCGATGAGCCTTTCAGCACCGATGAAACCAGCGAGCACACCCTGACCCTGGCCAGGGCGCTGCTGCTGCCGCGCATAGTGATCGAGAACACCGAACCTGTGCTCGACGCCGGCCAGCACGCGGTCAAGGGTACCGTGGGCGAACAGGTCACCGTTACCAGCAAGGTCTTCGCCGACGGCCACGACGTGCTGGCCGTGCGCCTGAGCTGGCGCCGCCTGCAGCACCCCAACTGGCACGAAGTGCCCATGACGCTGCTGGGCAACGACAGTTGGGAGGGGCGCTTCACGGTCAGCGAGGTGGGCCGCCACCTGTTCATGATCGAGGCCTGGATCGACCAGTACGCCAGCTACTGCTACGAGCTGGAGAAGAAGTTCGCCGCCGGCGTCGACGTAGGCCTGGAGCTGGAGGAGGGCCGCCGCCATCTGATGCAGAGCGCCGAGCGCAGCAGCGAGCCGCTGCGTGCGCAACTGGAGGCGGTGGCCCTGCAACTGTCCAGCCTGCCTGCCCAGGCCGGCGTCGAGCTGCTGCTGCACGACGACACCCGCGCCCTGATGGGCCGCGCCGACCACCGTGCCTACCTAAGCCGCAGCGCCGAGTTCCCCCTTGAGGTGGAGCGCGAGCGCGCACGCTTTGCCAGCTGGTACGAGCTGTTCCCGCGTTCGGTCACCGACGACCCGGCCCGCCACGGCACCTTCAACGACGTGCATCAGCGCCTGCCGATGATCCGCGACATGGGCTTTGACGTGCTGTACTTCCCGCCCATCCACCCCATCGGCACCCAGCACCGCAAGGGCCGCAACAATGCCTTGCAGGCCGGCCCCGACGACCCCGGCAGCCCCTACGCCATCGGCAGCGCCGACGGCGGGCACGAGGCCATCCACCCGCAGCTGGGCAGCCGCGAAGACTTCCGCCGGCTGGTGGCCGCCGCCGCCGAGCATGGTCTGGAAATCGCCCTGGACTTCGCCATCCAGTGCTCCCAGGACCACCCCTGGCTCACCGAGCACCCGGGCTGGTTCAGTTGGCGCCCCGACGGCACCATCCGCTATGCCGAGAACCCGCCGAAAAAATACCAGGACATCGTCAACGTCGACTTCTATGCCGCCGACGCGGTGCCCGCCCTGTGGCTGGCCCTGCGCGACGTGGTGCTGGGCTGGGTGCAGGAGGGCGTGACCCAGTTTCGCGTGGACAACCCGCACACCAAGCCGCTGCCGTTCTGGGAGTGGCTGATCGCCAACGTGCGCAGCCAGCACCCGCAGGTGATCTTCCTCGCCGAGGCCTTCACCAAGCCGGCGATGATGGCGCGCCTGGGCAAGGTCGGCTATTCGCAGAGCTATACCTACTTCACCTGGCGCAACACCAAGGCCGAGCTGCAACAGTACTTCAGCGAACTCAACCAGCCGCCGTGGTCGTACTGCTACCGCCCCAACTTCTTCGTCAACACGCCGGACATCAACCCGTTCTTCCTGCACGACTCCGGTCGCCCGGGCTTTCTGATTCGCGCAGCGCTGGCCACCATGGGCTCGGGCCTGTGGGGCATGTATTCGGGGTTCGAGCTGTGCGAGGCGGCGGCGATACCGGGCAAGGAGGAATACCTGGACTCGGAGAAGTACGAGATCCGCCCGCGCGACTACACCCAGCCCGGCAACATCATTGCCGAGATCGCCCAGCTCAACCGCATCCGCCGCCAGCACCCGGCGCTGCAGACCCACCTGGGCATCCGCTTCTACAACGCCTGGAACGACAACATCCTGTACTTCGCCAAGGGCGATCCGGCCAGCGGCAGCCTGATCCTGGTGGCCGTCAGCCTCGACCCGCACAACGCCCAGGAGGCGCACTTCGAGTTGCCGCTGTGGGAGCTGGGCCTGGAGGACGACGCCGAAACCTTCGGCGAAGACCTGGTGAGCGGCCATCGCTGGAGCTGGTAC
Source organism: Pseudomonas sp. UBA7500 (assembly GCF_002478435.1). NCBI lineage: Bacteria > Pseudomonadati > Pseudomonadota > Gammaproteobacteria > Pseudomonadales > Pseudomonadaceae > Pseudomonas > Pseudomonas sp. UBA7500. The sequence continues at coordinate 136,011 of NZ_DLNW01000018.1, forward strand.
GGCAAGACCCAGTGGATGCGCATCGAACCCTGGCACCAGCCGTTCGGCATCTGGCGCATCACCCCGGCCCGCTAGCCCCCCGCCAACCAGAAGGAGTCGTACATGGCGAAGAAAGCCCGCCCAGCCACGTTCATCAACGACCCGCTGTGGTACAAGGACGCGATCATCTACCAGGTGCACGTCAAGTCGTTCTTCGACTCCAACGGCGACGGCATCGGTGATTTTCCCGGCCTGATCGCCAAGCTCGACTACATCGCCGAGCTTGGGGTCAACACCCTGTGGCTGCTGCCGTTCTACCCCTCGCCACGGCGCGACGACGGCTACGACATCGCCGCCTACAAGGCCGTGCACAGCGACTACGGCAGCCTGGCAGACGTGCGCCGTTTCATCGCCGAGGCGCACAAGCGCAACCTGCGGGTGATAACCGAGCTTGTCATCAACCACACCTCCGATCAGCACCCGTGGTTCCAGAAGGCCCGGCGCGCCAAGCCCGGCTCCAGGGCGCGGGACTTTTATGTGTGGTCCGACACCGATACCAGGTACGACGGCACGCGCATCATCTTCCTCGACACCGAGCACTCCAACTGGACCTGGGACCCGGTTGCCGGCCAGTACTTCTGGCACCGCTTCTACTCGCACCAGCCCGACCTCAACTTCGACAACCCGCAGGTGCTCAAGGCGGTGATCGGGGTGATGCGCTACTGGCTCGACCTGGGCGTGGATGGCTTGCGCCTGGATGCCATCCCGTACCTGATCGAGCGCGATGGCACCAACAACGAGAACCTGCCCGAAACCCACCAGGTGCTGAAGAAGATCCGCGCCGAAATCGACGACAACTACCCCGACCGCATGCTGCTGGCCGAGGCCAACCAGTGGCCCGAGGACACCCAGCTGTACTTCGGCGAAGGGCAGGGCGACGAGTGCCACATGGCCTTTCACTTTCCGCTGATGCCGCGCATGTACATGGCGCTGGCCCAGGAAGACCGCTTTCCGGTCACCGACATCCTGCGCCAGACCCCGGAGATCCCGGCCAACTGCCAATGGGCGATCTTCCTGCGCAACCACGACGAGCTGACCCTGGAGATGGTCACCGACCGCGAGCGCGACTACCTGTGGAACTACTACGCCCAGGATCGTCGCGCGCGCATCAACCTGGGCATCCGCCGGCGCCTGGCACCGTTGCTGCAACGCGACCGGCGCCGGGTCGAGCTGCTGACCAGCCTGCTGCTGTCGATGCCGGGCACCCCGACCCTGTATTACGGTGACGAGATCGGCATGGGCGACAACATCTACCTGGGCGACCGCGACGGCGTGCGCACGCCGATGCAATGGTCCATCGACCGCAACGGCGGCTTCTCCCGCGCCGACCCGGCACGCCTGGTGCTGCCGCCGATCATGGACCCGCTGTACGGCTACCAGTCGGTGAACGTCGAGGCCCAGGCCAGCGACCCGCATTCGCTGCTCAACTTCAACCGTCGCCTGCTGGCGGTGCGCAAGCAACAAAAGGCCTTTGGCCGCGGCAGCCTGACCATGCTCTCGCCCAGCAACCGCCGCATCCTGGCGTATGTCCGCGAATTCACCGGCAGCGACGGCAAGGGCGAAACCATTCTGTGCGTGGCCAACGTGTCCCGCGCCGCCCAGGCGGCAGAGCTGGACCTCTCGGCCTATGTCGACCAGGTGCCGGTGGAGATGCTCGGCGGCAGCGCGTTCCCGCCGATCGGCCAACTGCCGTTTCTGCTGACCTTGCCGCCCTATGGCTTCTACTGGTTCCTGCTCGCGCCCAGGGACCAGATGCCCAGCTGGCATGTGCAGCCCGCGCAGCCGCTACCGGAGTTCACCACCGTGGTGCTCAAGAAACGCATGGAAGAGCTGCTCGAATCGCCGTCGCGCGACACCCTGCAAGACGCCATCCTGCCGCAGTACCTGCCCAAGCGCCGCTGGTTCGCGGGCAAGGGCGCCGCGGTGGAAAAGGTGCGCATCGCCTATGGCGTGCGCTTCGGTGCGGCCACCAGCCCCGTGCTGCTCAGTGAAATCGAGGTCGACAGCGGCGGGCAGACCAGCCGCTATCAGTTGCCGTTCGGCCTGATCGGCGAAGACCAGCTGACCAGCGCATTGCCCCAGCAACTGGCCCTGTCACGGGTACGCCGGGGGCGCCAGGTGGGCCTGATCACCGATGGTTTCGTGCTCGAAAGCTTCATTCGCGCGGTGCTGGCCGGCTTTGCCGATGGCACGCGCCTGAGCTGCAGCGACGGCGAGTTGCAGTTCCAGGCCACCGAGCAACTGGCCGCCCTGGAGCTGGGCGACGAGCCGGCGGTGCGCTACCTGTCGGCCGAGCAGTCCAACAGCTCGGTGGTGGTAGGGGGCAGCCTGGTGCTCAAGCTGATCCGCCGGGTCAATGGCGGCATCCACCCCGAGCTCGAGATGAGCGCCTACCTCACTGCCGCCGGCTACCCGAACATATCACCGCTGCTGGGCTGGTTGAGCCGGGTGGACGCCACCGGGCAGCCGCACCTGCTGATGATCGCCCAGGGCTACCTGAGCAACCAGGGCGACGCCTGGGACTGGACCCAGAACACCCTGGAACGCGCGATTCGCGACGAAATGGAACCCGGCACCCAGGCCCCGCAGACCCATGCCGATGCCTTGCAGGAGCTACAGGCCTTTGCCGCGCAGCTGGGCCAGCGCCTGGGCCAGATGCACAAGGTGCTGGCCGCGCCCACCCAGGACCCGGCGTTCAAGCCGCGGGTGAGTAGCGCGCGCGATGGCAAGGCGTGGGGCAAGCAGGTCAGTGCCCAGCTCAACCAGGCGTTCGACCTGCTGGAGCAGCACCGCGATGAGCTGGATGCCGACAGCCAGGCGCTGGTCGACGACCTGGGCAAGCAGCGCAAGGGCCTGCTCGAACAGGTCAGCGAACTGGCCATGCAGGCGGTCGGTGGCGTGCTGATACGAGTGCACGGCGACCTGCACCTGGGCCAGGTGCTGGTGGTGCAGGGCGATGCCTATCTGATCGACTTCGAAGGCGAGCCGGCGCGCCCGCTGGAGGAGCGACGCGGCAAGCACAGCCCGTACAAGGACGTCAGCGGCGTGCTGCGTTCGTTCGACTATGCTGCTGCGATGGTGTTGCGCAGCGCGTCGGGGGTGGACGTCTCGCCGCCGGCCCGCCAGGCCCGTCAGCGCGTGGCGCGGCGCTACCTGCACCAGGCCCGGCATGCCTTTGTTCAGGCCTACGATCTGGCCACCGCCGACCTGCCGCACGCCTGGGAACAGCCCGGCGGGGCACGCGCGGCGCTGGATCTGTTCAGCCTGGAAAAGGCTGCCTACGAAATTATGTATGAAGCCGAGAATCGCCCGAGCTGGTTGGCCGTGCCCTTGCATGGCCTCCATGGGCTTGTCAGTACGTGGGGAGAATGAATGAGCGCGCACAAGCGGGAACAGGCTGGGTTGGGCACAAGGGATATCGATGACCTGGTCAATGCCAGGCACGGCGACCCGTTCGCGGTGCTCGGGCCGCACCCGGATGGCGCGGGCGGGCAGTGGATACGCGCCTACCTGCCCGATGCCCTGAGCGCCCGGGCGCTGGCCCGTGACAGTGGGCAGGTGCTGCTGGAGCTGGAGCAGGGCAGTGTGCCCGGGCTGTTCAGCGGGCGGTTGCAGCAACCGCAGGCGTACGACCTGCACATCAACTGGGCAGGGGGCGAGCAGGTCACCGAAGACCCCTACAGCTTTACCCAGCTGCTGCTGGGCGAGATGGACCTGTACCTGTTCGCCGAAGGCAATCATCGCGACCTGGCCAAGGTATTCGGCGCGCAGCCCGCGCAGGTGGACGGCATCGACGGGGTGCGCTTTGCGGTGTGGGCGCCGAATGCGCGGCGGGTGTCGGTGGTCGGTCACTTCAACAACTGGGACGGGCGCCGCCACCCGATGCGCAAGCGCGTGCCCAGCGGTGTGTGGGAGCTGTTCATCCCGCGCCTGCAGGCCGGCGAGACGTACAAGTACGAACTGCTCGGGCCCGACGGCATCCTGCCGCTCAAGGCCGACCCGCTGGCACTGGCCACCGAGCTGCCGCCCAGCACCGCCTCGAAGGTGGCCGCCGCGCTGGGCCATGTGTGGCAGGACCAGGGCTGGATGCGCGTGCGTGCGGCGCACCAGGCCACCAACGCGCCGCTGTCGATCTACGAACTGCACGCCGGTTCCTGGCAATGCGAGCTGGATGAAAGCGGTGAAGTGGCTCGCTACTACAACTGGCGCGAACTGGCCGAGCGGCTGGTGCCCTACATCCAGGAGCTGGGCTTCACCCATATCGAGCTGATGCCGATCATGGAGCATCCGTTTGGCGGCTCGTGGGGCTACCAGCCGTTGTCGATGTTCGCGCCCACCGCGCGCTATGGCACGGCCGAGGATTTCGCCGCGTTCATCGACGCCTGCCACCAGGCCCACATCGGCGTGATCCTCGACTGGGTGCCGGCGCATTTTCCCACCGACGAACATGGGCTGGCGCAGTTCGACGGCACCGCACTGTATGAGTACGCCAACCCGCTGGAGGGCTTCCACCAGGACTGGGACACACTGATCTACAACCTGGGGCGCAACGAGGTGCACGGCTTCATGCTGGCTTCGGCATTGCACTGGCTCAAGCATTTTCACATCGACGGGCTGCGGGTGGATGCGGTGGCCTCGATGCTGTACCGCGACTACTCGCGCAAGGCCGGCGAATGGGTACCCAACCGCCACGGCGGGCGCGAGAACCTGGAGGCCATCGATTTTCTGCGCCACCTCAACGACGTGGTGGCCCAGGAGGCGCCGGGGGCGCTGGTGATCGCCGAGGAATCCACCGCCTGGCCGGGTGTCAGCCAGCCGACCCAGCAGGGCGGCCTGGGTTTCAACTACAAGTGGAACATGGGCTGGATGCACGACACCCTGCATTACATCCAGAACGACCCGATCCACCGTGCGCATCATCACAACGAGATGAGCTTCGGCCTGATCTACGCGTATTCCGAGCATTTCATCCTGCCGATTTCCCATGACGAGGTGGTGCACGGCAAGCACTCGCTGATCGACAAGTTGCCGGGCGACCGCTGGCAGAAGTTCGCCAACCTGCGCGCGTACCTGGCCTTCATGTGGTGCCATCCGGGCAAGAAGCTGCTGTTCATGGGCTGCGAATTCGGCCAGTGGCGCGAGTGGAACCATGACGCGGAACTGGACTGGTACCTGTTGCAGTACCCCGAGCACAAGGGTGTGCAGTCGCTGGTGGCCGACCTGAACCGGCTGTACCGCGACGAGAAGGCGCTGCATCAGCAGGACTGCGTGCCGCAAGGGTTCCAGTGGCTGATCGGCGACGATGCGCGCAACAGCGTGTATGCGTGGCTGCGCTGGAGCGCCGAGGGCGAGCCGTTGCTGGTGGTGGCCAACTTCACGCCGGTGCCGAGGGAGGGTTATCGCATCGGGGTGCCGTTTGGCGAACAGTGGGTGGAGGTGCTCAACAGCGATGCCCAGGTGTATGCCGGGTCCAACTACGGCAACCTCGGGGCGGTGAACAGCGAGGCGTTGCCCAGCCATGGGCAGCCGCTGTCGCTGGCGGTGAACCTGCCGCCACTGGCGGTGCTGGTGCTGCGCCCGGCTTGAGACCTTGGGCCTGCTGCGCAGGCCATTCGCGGGTCAAGCCCGCTCCCACAGGGATTGCAGTGTTTTCAGGAACTGCACTGCACCTGTGGGAGCGGGCTTGACCCGCGATTCGATCTACAGGTCCAGCACCAGCCGTGCCGTGCGCGCCCGCGACACGCACAGCATCATGCTCTGCTGCGAAGCCTTCTCTTCATCGCTCAGGTACTGGTCGAAATGCTCGGCCTCACCCTCCAGAATCATGGTCTCGCAGGTGCCGCACACACCCTCGCGGCACAGGCATTCCACCTTGGCCGCCTTGGATTTCTCGATGGCCTGCAAGATGGTCATGCCTTCCTCTACCTGCAACTCCTGCCCCGAGCGCGCCAGCACCACGGTAAACGCCGCACCGGTCACCGGCGCCGCGGCAAACTGCTCCCAGTGCACGCGCTGCTCGGCAATGCCCAGCGATGCTGCGGTGGCGATCACCGCATCGATCAGCGGCTTGGGCCCGCACACATACACATGCGCCGCGTCATCCAGGCCCGCAAACAGCGCGGCCAGGTCCAGCTTGCGCTCCAGGCTGTCGATGTAGAACTGCGTGTTGGCCGCATGCGGCCCGCTACTCAGTTCGGCCTGGAACGCGCCATGCTCGGGGCTGCGAAAGGCATAGTGCAGCTCGTAGGCGGTGCTGCCGGCCTCCAGTTCATGCAACTGCGCCAGAAACGGCGTGATGCCGATGCCGCCGGCGATCAGTACGTGCCGGCCCGCGCTCGGGTCCAGCGCGAACAGGTTGTTGGGGCTGGAGATGGTCAGCACGCTGCCCACCTCGACCTGCTGGTGCATGAACGCCGAGCCACCCTTGGACTGCTCTTCAAGGCGCACGCCGATCTGGTAGCTGCGGGTGTCGCGCGGGTCGCTCATCAGCGAGTAGGCGTTGCTGAACTGGCGCCCGTCGGCGCCCTGCATCTGCACGATCACGTGGCTGCCACCGGTAAATGCCGGCATCGGCGCGCCGTCCTCACGGGCCAGGGTGAAGCGCTTGATCAGCGGCGTCGCCTGCTCGACGGCGGTTACCTGCACACTGAACATCTCGTATTTGTTGGCCATGATTCACCTCGACTGCCACTGGCTCACACGGCCAGGCACAGGTACTTGATTTGCAGATAGTCTTCGATGCCGTAGCGCGAGCCTTCGCGGCCCAGGCCCGACTGCTTGACGCCGCCAAACGGCGCCACTTCATTGGAGATCAGCCCGGTATTGATACCGACCATGCCGTACTCCAGTGCCTCGGCCACCTTGAACACCCGGGCGATGTCGCGGCTGTAGAAGTACGCCGCCAGGCCGTACAGGGTGTCGTTGGCCTGGGCAATCACCTCTTCGTCGCTGCGAAAGCGCACGATGGCCGCCACCGGGCCGAAGATCTCGTCCTGCAGCAGCTGGGTGCCCGGCGCAATGTTGGCCAGCACCGTGGGTGCGAAGAAGTTGCCGCCCAGCGCATGGGCTTCGCCGCCCAGCAGCAGGTCGGCGCCCTTGGCCACGGCGTCGTCGATCAGGCTGCGCACCTTGGCCACGGCCTTGTCGCTGATCAGCGGGCCGACCTGGCTCGCGGCGCTGGTGCCGTGGCCCACGCCCAGGGCGCGCACGCGCTCCACGAAGCGTTCGGTGAACTGCGCATACACGCTGTCATGCACGTAGAAACGGTTGACGCATACGCAGGTCTGGCCGGCGTTGCGGTACTTGGCTGCCAGCGCGCCTTCGACGGCGGCGTCGATGTCGGCATCGTCGAACACGATGAACGGCGCGTTGCCGCCCAGTTCCAGCGACACCTTCTTGATGCTCTGGGCACACTGGCCCATCAGCAGCCGGCCGATCGGGGTGGAGCCGGTAAAGCTCAGCTTGCGCACGGCCGGGTGCCCGGTGAACTGGGCGCCAATGGCCACCGCATCACCGGTGACCACGCTGAACACCCCGGCCGGGATGCCTGCACGTTCGGCCAGCTCCACCAGCGCCAGGGCGCAGAAGGGGGTTTCGTTGGCCGGCTTGACCACGATGGTGCAGCCGGCGGCCAGGGCCGGGGCCACCTTGCGCGTGATCATCGCCGCCGGGAAGTTCCACGGGGTGATGGCGGTGCACACGCCGATGCCCTGCTTGATCACCAGCAGGCGCTTGTCGTTGGAAGGGCTGGGGATGACATCGCCGTAGACGCGCTTGCCTTCCTCGGCAAACCATTCGATGAACGAGGCCGCGTAGCGGATCTCGCCCAGTGCCTCGTGCAGCGGCTTGCCCTGCTCGAAGGTCATCAGCCGGGCCAGGTCGTCTTCGTGTTGCAGCAGCAGTTCGAACCAGCGGCGCAGCACCTGCGCGCGGTCCTTGGCGGTGCGCTCGCGCCAGCCTTGCAGCGCGGCCTCGGCGGCTTCGATGGCGCGTACCGTCTCGGCGCCGCCCATCAGTGGCACGCTGCCCAGGCGCTCGCCGTTGGCCGGGTCGCAGACCTCGACCTGACGACCGTCGTCGGCATCGCACCAGTGGCCGTTGATGTACGCCTGTTGGCGCAGCAGTGTGGGATCGTTGAGTTTCACGCAAGGCACTCCATGCCGCCCCCGGCGTACCGGGGGCGGGCGTTGTCAGTCGTTGAGGTGGGCGACGGCGATCAGGTTGTGGAAGTGGGCGATGCCGTGCTCGCTCATGCCGCTGCGCTCACGGTCGGCCATGATCCGGCCCTGGCCACGGTAGCCGCGGGACTTGAGGCCCTTCTGCACGCTCTCGACCAGGCGCAGGTCCTCGGGGCGGAACACCTCGCGGTACCAGTCGATGAGTTTCTGCTGCTCTTCGGTGATGTCCTTGTTCAGGAAGTACACGTCGTAGTGCTGCAGGGTGGTTTCGGCGTCGACCGGGAACTCGTAGATCACGGTCATGAAGTTCGCGCCTGGCGGCACGTTGAACATGGTGCACGGCCATGCCCAGAAGCCGGCGAAGGAGGGGTCCTTGACGCTTTCGTCGAACTTGAACGACTGCTCCGACGGCTTGGCCAGGCCATATTGCAGGGTCCAGTTGCCGTAGGTGGTGTGGCTGTACTGGCCGACGTCCACCGAGTCGGAGAAGCCCGGGTGCGCCGGGGCGCAGTGGTAGCACTCCAGGTAGTTGTCGACGATGGACTTCCAGTTGGCCGGGGTATCGCTGACGAAACGTGCTGCCAGGTGCAGGTCGTCGATCACCGCGCAGGCCTGGCGCATGCGTGCCTGCAGGCCGGGCAGCTGGTCTTCGACGCTGCCGGCGTCCATGTCCATGTTGATGAAGATGAAGCCTGCGTACTCTTCCACGCGCAGCTGCACCAGGGTGGAGTTCTGCTTGTCGAAGTTGACCACGTTCTCGCAGTTGCGTGCGTGGGCCAGTTCGCCGTCGAGCTTGAAGGTCCAGGCGTGGTACGGGCAGGTGATCACGTTCTTGGCCTTGCCGCTGCCGCTGAGCAACTGGTGGCCACGGTGCGGGCACACGTTGTAGAAGGCGCGCAGCACGCTGTCGCGACCACGCACCACGATGATGCTCTCGCCGATGATCTCGCGGGTGATGTAGGCGTTGTTCTCGGCCACTTCGCTGCGATGACCCACGCAGATCCAGCTGCGCGCGAAGATGTTCTCTTTCTCATGCTCGAACACCGCAGGCTGGGTGTAGAACTTGGCCGGAATGGTGAAGGCCTCGTCTGCGCTGGCGCAGAAATCGGCGGGCAGGCGTTTGAAGTCGTTCATTGCTATCTCCTCACGGGGGCGTCCAGCCAGGCCGGCGCACCGTTGTTCAATTGGCTTTTACTTATTGGTTTACGTGTATCTATTGGTTAACAGAACAGGCAAAAAAAAGACCGTCAGGCCTGCATCCGTGCAGGTGGGTCGGGGTCAGCGACTCAGCGGGCCGTCGCGGTTACCGGGGCCGCTGCGGGTTGTTCAACGGGTTCAGGCTGTTCGGGCTGCTCGCCGGCCAGGCGCGCGGCCTCTTCCTCGATGCGGTGGGCCGGCACGTGGCCGTAGTCCTGCAGCATCCACTTGAAGAAGCCGTAGATCTTGATCAGCAGAATCACCATGAACGGGATCGCGGTCAGCACCACGGCGGTCTTCATGGTCGACAGCGAGGCCTTGGCGAACAGCATGGCCAGCGGTACCAGGGTCAGCACCACGCACCAGAACAGACGGTGGGTGGGGGTGGGGTCGTCGCCTTCGCGCAGGTTGCGGGTACTGGTGGCCGCCACGGCATAGGCGGCAGCGTCCATGTGCGAGGCGCAGAACACCGCCATGATGAACAGGTACACGCCCAGGAACACCTTGCCCATCGGCAGTGCTGTCAGCAGGGCACTGACCGCCGATTCGCCGCCTTGCTCGCTGAGGATCTTCGGTACGTCGATGGCGCCGTTGATGAACTGGTGCATGCTGTAGCTTTCCAGCGCGCCAAAGAAGAACCAGCAGCCCACGCTGCCACCGGCGAGCAGGGCGAACACCACTTCCTTGAGCTGGCGCCCACGGGACACACGGGTCACGAACATGGCCACGCCCGGGGCATAGGACACCCACCACAGCCAGTAGAACACCGTCCAGTTGCGGGTGAACGCGCCGTCGCCGGCCGGGTCGGTGAACAGGCTCATGCGCACATAGTTCTGCACCATCAGGCCGATGGAGTTGGCGGTGTTGTTGATGGTGAACTGGGTCGGGCCCACCAGCAGCACCACGCCGGCGAACACCAGCGCGCCGATGCACACCATCTTGCTCAGGCGCTGCAGGCCGCCATCGATGCCGATGTAGGAACTGAGCGAGAACAGGATGGCCACTGCACCGATCACCATCAGTTGCACTGTGAAGGTGTCGGGGGTACCGGCCAGGTCATGCAGGCCGCGGGTCAGGGTCGAGGCGGTGAGCGCCAGCGACACGGTCAGCGCGCCCATCATGGTCAGCAGGAAGATCAGGTCCACGGTGCGACCGATCGGGCCGGTGGCCTTGAAGCCGGTCACCGCCTCGACGATCGAGGCCAGGTTCAGGCCGCTCTTCTTGCGCACGTGGAAGTGATAGGCCATGGCCAGCGAGGCCAGGGCATAGATCGACCAGGCGCTGATGCCCCAGTGGAAGAACGAGTAGCTGACGCTGTATTCCAGCGCCTGGCTCGATTGCGCGGCAATGTTCAGACCAGGGGTCTGGTAGTAGTAGGCCCATTCCATCACGCCCCAGTACAGGGTCGAGGACCCCATGCCGGCACAGATGAACATGAACACCCAGGTGGGGGTGGAGTACTCGGGCTTGCCGCTGCCGAAGCGGATGTTGCCGTACTTGCTGAACGCCAGATACAGCACGGCCAGCGAACTGCCGAATACCAGCACCTGGACACTGGTGCCGAAGGTACGGGTGGCAATCTCGAACAACTGGTTGGCGGCCTGTTCGGCCTGGGAGGGAAACACGGCGAGGCCGATCACGGTGAGCAGCACGGCAATCAGGCTCACGGTAATCAGGAACACATCTATCTGTTTTTTATTCTTGTGCGACATCATCGTCTCCTGGACGTTGGCGTTCTTATCTGTACCCGGCAGGCAATCCGGGGGGTAATGCGGTAAAGCGTCCTCCTTCTGTTAACTATCAGTTAACGACTATCTTTTGGTTAACAGATTCTGCCTAGAATCTTGTGGGCTCGCAAGAGGTGACGGGCCGGATTGTCTGGCAATTCAGACAACCGGCCCGTTGTTTCACCCTTCGATCAGCGCGGTGATGGCCTGGCCGACCTGTTGGGTGGACTTCTGCCCGCCCATGTCGCGGGTGGTGTCGCCGGCGGCGATCACGCGCTCGATGGCGCCGAGGATGTCGTCGTGGGCGGCGCGGTAGCGCGGGTCGGCGCCGTCATTGCCGAGGAACTCCAGCATCAGCGCCCCGGACCAGATCATCGCGATCGGGTTGGCGATGTTCTGGCCGAAGATGTCCGGCGCCGAGCCGTGGACCGGTTCGAACAGCGACGGGAACCTGCGCTCGGGGTTGAGGTTGGCCGACGGTGCGATGCCGATGGTGCCGGCGCAGGCCGGGCCCAGGTCGGAGAGGATGTCGCCGAACAGGTTGGAAGCCACCACCACGTCGAAGCGGTCCGGCTGCAGCACGAAGCGTGCACAGAGGATGTCGATGTGCTGCTTGTCCCAGCTGATCTCGGGGTAGTTGGCAGCCATCGCGGCGGTGCGCTCGTCCCAGTACGGCATGCTCACGGCCATGCCGTTGGACTTGGTGGCCGAGGTCACGTGCTTGCGCTCGCGGGTCTGCGCCACGTCGAAGGCATACTTGAGAATGCGGTCGACGCCGCGGCGGGTGAACACCGACTCCTGCAGCACGAACTCGTTTTCGGTGCCTTCGAACATGCGACCGCCCAGCGAGGAGTACTCGCCCTCGGTGTTCTCGCGGATCACCACGAAGTCGATGTCGCCCGGCTCGCGACCGGCCAGCGGGCAGGGTACGCCGGGGAACAGGCGCACCGGACGGATGTTCACGTACTGGTCGAAGTCGCGGCGAAACTTGAGCAGCGAGCCCCACAGCGAGATGTGGTCCGGCACCTTGTCGGGCCAGCCGACCGCACCGAAGTACAGCGCATCGAAGCCCTTGAGCTGCTCGAACCAGTCATCGGGCATCATCTTGCCGTGGGCCAGGTAATAGTCGCAGCTGGCCCACTCGAAGAATTCGAACTGGATGTCCAGGCCGTGCTTGCGCGCGGCGGCTTCGACCACGCGGATGCCCTCGGGCAGCACTTCGTTTCCGATACCGTCGCCGGGAATGGCGGCAATCTTGAAGGTCTTGGTCATGGCGGCTCACTCGTTGTTGTTTGGGAACAGGTGAGCGCATGCTATAAGCCATTGGGTCAGAGATAATCTCGCCCAACATGAATTCTTTGTGCACATATCGTGAATAGTCTGCCCAACCTCGAAGACCTCAACATTTTTGTCCAGGTGGCCAAGCGCGCCAGCTTTGCCGCGGTGGCCGAGCAACTGGGCATGTCGGCCGCGTTCATCAGCAAGCGTGTGCGCCTGCTCGAGCAGCAGATGGGCGTGCGCCTGCTGCACCGCACAACGCGGCGGGTGTCGCTGAGCGAGGAGGGCGAGCGGGTCTACCAGTGGGCCTTGCAGATCTTCGAGACGGTGCAGCGCATGGGCGACGACATCAGCACCCAGCACCGCGTGCCGGTGGGCCAGTTGCGTATCGCCAGCAGCCTGGGCCTGGGCCGGCGCTTCGTGGCGCCGGCGCTGTCGGAGCTGGCCGAGCGCTACCCGCAGCTGGATATCCGCCTGGACGTGCACGACCGCCTGGTGGACCTGATCGAGGAGGGGGTGGACCTGGATATCCGCGTGGGCAACGTGATTGCCCCGCACCTGATCGCCAAGCCGCTGGCCCATAACCGGCGCGTGCTGTGCGCCGCACCGGGCTACCTGCAACGGCGTGGCACGCCGCGCCAGCTGGCCGAGCTGAGCAGCCATGACTGCCTGGTGATCAAGGAGCGTGACCACCCGTTCGGCGTCTGGCAACTACAGGGGCCGCAGGGCGAGCAGAGCGTGCGGGTGACCGGCGGGCTGTCGACCAACCACGGCGAGGTGGCGCACCAATGGTGCCTGGACGGGCGGGGGATACTGCTGCGTTCGTACTGGGATGTGCACGACAGCCTGGCCGATGGCCGGCTGGTGCCGGTGCTGGAGGACTATCACCAGGCGGCGGACATCTGGGCGGTATACACCTCGCCCCTGGCCAGCTCGGCGAAAGTACGCGTGGCGGTCGAGTTCCTGCGCCAGTACTTCGCCGAGCGCTACAGCCTGCCGGTGCTGGGCTAGCCCTTGGCGGGCACGATCTTCTTGATGGTGCCGTTGGTGATTTCGATCAGCACGTAGTTGTCCTGGATCTTGACCCACTGGCTGTCTTCGTCGGGCTGGCTCAGGCCCTTTTCCTTCCAGCCGCGCAGGGCCATGTCGTCGCGCTTGTAGAGGTCGGGGGCCTTGTCGTGCACCTTCAGCTCGCGGGTCGGGGACTCGGGGGCGACCACGCTGGGCTCGGCGGCCTGGGCCGGGAGCTGGACCAGCGCGACACTGCCGAGCAGGGCAAGGGTGGTGAACAGTTTGCGTGCAGTCATGCGGTACTCCTGATGGCTGGGGCTTGAAGAATCGGACTGCGCGCTGCTGCAAACATTCCATCGGCTGTATATCTGCGGCGTTGCCTTCGCTGGCAATGCCAGCTCCCACAGGGTTTTGTGAACGCCCGACACGGTTTCTGTGACACAACCCGCACCCCAGAGCCTTCGTCTGAACTTTTTGAAACGCCCGGGGTTCGAAAGGTCGCATTCGACCCCGAGTGCCTTTCACATAAATGGAGACTGAAAGTGATGTCCAAGCGATTCGGCAACCTGCTGCTCAAGACCTCGGCCCTGGCGGTACTGGCCGCCCCCCTGAGTGCGCTGGCCGCAGCCCCCACCGACCCGATTGCAACCTTTGGTGTTCTCGGCGCCTACAACAAGTTCAAGCTCGAAGGCGGCAGCGAGTCCGATACCGACCGCATGGGTGAAGGCGGCCTGTTCTTCAACTTCGGCAACAAGCTCACCGCTGAATCCGGCTTCATCTACCAGGCCGGTGTCGACCTCAAGTACGGCGACCACAACGACACCAAGCTCAAGGAAGGCCAGGCCGACGTGGACCTGGGCTGGCGCGCCGCGATCGATGCGCGCAACTCGGTCGACCTGATCGTGGGCGGCGGCTACAACTGGTCGCGCTACGAGCTGGAATCCAACGGCTACGACATGAAGCTGACCGGTCGCACCCCCTTCGCCAAGGCCGCGCTGGGCTACAACCACCAGTTCGACGACATGACCCTGCGCCTGGAAGCCGGTGCACGCCGTTCGCTGGACAGCAAGGCCAAGCTGCATGTCGAAGACGTGGGCAACGACACTGTCGACCTCAAGGACCGTACCAACCCCTATGCCGAAGTCAGCCTGCTGATGAACCAGAAGGGCTCGATGCCGGTGATGGCCGGCCTGTACTACACCCGCACCGAGTACAAGCTGGACGAAGACTCGGAAGTGGCCGACAACATCAAGCTCAAGCGTGACGAGTTCGGCATCAAGGTCGGCCTTGCGTTCTAAGGGCTAGCGCCCGCGCTTGCGCGACACCACTGCCTCGATGTTCTTGCGCCCGATCAGCCTTGGCTGTTCGGGCGCAGTCATTTCACCCAGCCACTTGTACATCACCAGGCAGTCGACCAGGCCCAGGCGGGCATGCTGGTAGGCCCTGGGCAGGCGCCCGACGGTCTCGAAGCCCAGCGCGTGCCACAGCGCCACGGCCACCTCGTTGCTGGCCACCACCGAGTTGAACTGCATGGCCAGGAAGCCCTCGTTGCGTGCCAGGCGCTGGGAGTGCTCGCACATCAGCCGCGCCACGCCGCGCCCGCGGGCGGCCTCGGCGACCATGTAGCCGCAGTTGCTCACATGGCTGCCGGGGCCTGCGGCATTGGCCTTGAGGTAGTACGCGCCCAGCAACTGGCCCTCGTCCTCGACCACCAGCGTGTGCAGCGGCACCTCCAGCCACAGGTGCCGGGCCTGCTCCAGGCTCAGGTTCGGGTCGTAGGCGTAGGTCTCCCGCGCCGCGATCACGGCCTGAAAGGTGGGCCAGAAGCGGTCGAAATCGGCGGCGGTCATCGGGCGGATCTGCAGCATGGGAATCCTTGGCGGGCGAAGGGGGCGGGTGGGGCGCCATTCTAAGGGATTGCGCCCCGACCGGCGCAATCAACTGAACGCTGGCGCCGGGGCGGGCTCCAAATTCGACCACTGGTTGCGGATACCCAGACATGTCGAAAATCATCACCCAGCCCTTGCCCGTGCAATCGAGCGACGAAGACGACCCGTTGCTGTTCGGCTCGCCCAAGGAGCGCCTGGACTTCTACCGGCGCGAGATCCAGTACGAAACCAGCCTGCTGTCCAACCGGACCAACGCCTACCTCACGGCGCAGTCGTTCCTGGTGATCGCCTTTGCCTCGTCGATGGCCAACCTCAACCCCGAATGGGGCAAGCTGTTCACCCTGGTGGTGCCGTGCCTGATGGCGCTGCTTGGCATCGTCAGCTCGCTCAACGCCTGGCCGGGCATACGCGCGGCCTACCTGATCATCGATCACTGGCACTTCAAGCAGAGCAACCTGCTGCACAGCAAGCCGGCCATGGGCCTGGCCTACGACGAATCGCCGCTGTTCAACGAGCTGGAATCGAGCCACAAGGGCTTTTGCAAGTCGCTGCTGTTCTCCATGCGCACGCCCTGGCTGTTCATCGGCTTCTGGCTGCTGCTGGGCAGCTTCTGCCTGTACATCCAGTTCACCAACCCGGGTGGTTGAGGCCACCGTGCAGGCCGGCTAGAGTGGCGGCTCATGCATTCACAGGGGAAGGGAACCCATGGAGTCGATCACCTTGCGCGCGGCCCGGGCCGGCGATGGGGCAGCGGTATTTGCGGTGACGCACCAGTCGATCACGCAATTGGCGGGTGGGCGCTATTCGGATGAGCAGTTGCGCGGCTGGATGGGCCAGCGAACCCATGAGGATTACGAGCGTTCCATTGCCAAGGGCTCGATGGTGGTGGCATGTCAGGGTGAGACGGTGGTCGGTTTTGTCGACGCTGAACCTGGCGAAGTCACGCGCCTGTTCGTGCTGCAGCAGGCGGCCGGCCAGCAACTGGGCAGCCGCCTGCTGGAGGCGGGCCTGGCCAAGGCCCGGGCGCCGGGCGTGGAGGTGATCAAGGTCGAGTCCACGCTCAATGCCGAGGGCTTCTATCAGCGTCACGGGTTTGTCGCCAAGGGGCGCGACTTCTTCTCCCACGGGGTGGGCGGCGACCCGATCGAGGTGGTGCTGATGGAGCGGCCTGTGCAGCCCTGAGCGCAGGCCCCGGGTCGGGTTACTCCCCGGCCTTGCCCACCGCATCCAGTGCGCGCGCCGAGTACACCAGGGCGGCGCCGGCGTTCATCGCCACGGCCACGCCCAGGGCCTCGGCGATTTCCTCACGGGTGGCGCCTTGCTTGACCGCCTGCGCCGAGTGCACGGCAATGCAGCCGTCGCAGCGGGTGGTCACCGCCACGGCCAGGGAGATCAGCTCGCGGGTCTTTGCGTCCAGGTGGTTGGTCTTGGCCCCGGCGCCGCTGGCGGTCATGTAGCCGTCGACCGTGCCGGGCGAGAGTTGCTTGAGGTCGCCGATACCGGCCATCAGCTGTTTGCGGTAGCCATCCCAGTCCATCATGCTCATCGTCTTCACCTTTTTGTGTTGCGACAAAATGAACAGTGAAGCTAGTTTTTTCGGCACTGGGGCGCCGTTGGTCGATGGTCGGGGTGGGGGCGTACTTTGGTAGGGGCCGTTTTGCCGCAAGGCCGGCCCCCACAGGCTCACGCGCCGCCTGCAGGAGCCGGCCTTACCGGCGAAAGGGCCACCTCAGATATAGATGAACACCAGCAGCAACAGCGCCACCACCGCCCACTTCTCCAGGTAGTAGCGCAGCCGGTTGCGCTTCTTCAGCGCCTTGCCGCGCTCGCGGATCTTGTAGATGCGCGTGAACAGCCGGTTGATCCCGCCGGTCTTGTCGCCCGCATCGTTCGGCGCCGCAGCGGCGGCCATCACCTTGCGGCTGAACCAGCGGTTGAACGCCGTCGCCCAGCGGTACTTCAGCGGTCGCTCCACATCACAGAACAGGATGATGCGGTTGTGCTCGGTGTGGTTGGCCGCGTAGTGGATGTAGGTTTCGTCGAACATCACCGCCTCGCCGTCGCGCCAGTGGTAGTTCTCGCCGTCGACGCAGATATAGCAGGCCTCGTCGTTGGGCGTGTCCAGCCCCAGGTGGTAGCGGTAGGAGCCGGCATACGGGTCACGATGGCGCACAAGTTTGGAGCCCGGCGGCAGGGTGGCGAACATCGCCGCCTTGACCGTGCCGATGCCCTGCAGCAGTTCGGTGGTGCGTGGGCACAGCTTCATGGCCGACGGGTGGCTTTCGCCGTACCACTTCAGGTAGAAGCGCTTCCAGCCGCTCTTGAAGAACGAGTTGAAGCCGACGTCGTCATGGCTCTGCGAACTCTTGATTTCGCCCACGTGCAGCAGTTGCTGGGCTTCGGCACGAATTTCCTGCCAGTTGTCCTGCAGCGGCTTGAGCTCGGGGAAGGCCTCCACCGGCAGGTAAGGCTTGGCCGGCAGCCGGGAGAACAGGTAGAGGAACACGTTGATCGGGGCCAGGAAGCTGGAGTGATCGCCCAGCTGGCGGGTGAGCTTGTGCCGCACGCGCCCGCGCAGGTGCACGTAGGCGATGGAGAAGACAAACAGTAGAACGAGAAAGATTTTCATGGTCGATTAACAGGTCGATGTGGCTATGCGCCATGGCATGAGCAGGCCAGCATAAACAATCAACCGCGTGCTTTGTACATATTGTTACGTTTTGGGGTGCCGACCTTTGGCTAGGTCGGCGGTCGTTCGGCAGGCATCAGGACGGTTGATGGCGCCACACCGGCTGGCCATGGGCATCCAGTGCCCAGTGCGCCAGCCCGGCCTGCAGGCGTACACCGCCTACCCAGCGTTCGGGGGCCGCCTGGTCCAGCCAGTAGGCGTCACCTGCCAGTACCCGCTGGCCCAGGGCCGTGAGGGTCAGGCTGCGTTGCGGCCAGGGCAGGTGAACGTCCGCTTCGAACAGCAACGGCGTGGGCGCATCGATCAGCGGGCGCATCAGCGCATGGAACATCTGGTCGCCCAGGTACGGCAGTGGCTCGCGCCTGCCCATGAGCTCTGCGAACACCCGGCCGAACGCCAGGCTGCCGGCCTCGGCGACGATGCCCAGGGCCAGGCGCTCGGTCAGCGACAGGCCGTCGGCCAGCCCCGGCAGTTCCTGCAACTGGCGCAGCAATGCCGGCGCCAGCAAGGGCAGTGCCGGGCTTGGCGCATGGGCCAGCTGCGCCCAGGCCAGTGGCGAGGGCGCGCAGTACGCCGCCCAGGCACGCCGGGCCAGCGCCAGCGCTGCCTCGTCCAGGCGCCGACGCTGGGGCCACAGCCAGGCCAGCAGGTCCGGCGCGAGCTGGCCGATGCCGATGAAACGCTGCACCCCCGGCACCTGGCTGATCTCGATCAGTTCCAGGCACTCGGGCAACTGCTCGATGCCCGCCAGCACGCGGATCAGGAACAGCTGGTCATAGGCATCCGCCTCGCACCACAGCACGGCGTGCGGGCACCCGTCGAGCTGCGCCAGGGCGGCGTACTCCTCGGCACTGCGCCGCGCCACGTCGGCTTCTGGCATGCCGAACACGCGGCTGATGTAGTCGTTGCGCAGGGCGAGCAACGGTTGCGCCGGCAGTGCCGGTACCGGGCCCATGCACAGCGGGTCGATGAAGGTATGGAAGGCCCCCTTGAAACCGGCCAGGCGCAGGGTATGGGCGATGTCGTTGCCACACCGCCAATGCACGCTGCGGGCTTCGTCGTCGGCTTCGAAGCCGGGGTTGCGTGCGGCAAAGTCGATGGCGTCGACATGCGCCTTGAGCCTTGGCCAGCTGGCAAAGCCCAGCTCCTGCGCGATCAGCCACTGCGCATCGGCCAGGCGTGGGGCGCGGGTGTGGGGCAGGGGCTTGAAGTGCGCCGGCGCAGTGCCGGCCAGCAGGTGCCTGAGCAGGGTCTTGGCGCGTTTGCGCTGGTGTTCGAGGTTGATTCTGCCGTCATGGCAGATGTGCGGGGGCAGGGCGGCGAGCATACGATCTCCTGGGTCGGGCCTTGTCCGCTTGCAGGCCGGGAGTCGTATCGACGAATGAGGCTGTTCTGTACCGGGGCGTGGCCCTTTGCGCGGACGGCAGGCGCGGAGAACGCCAGGGCGTGACTATAGCGAAGCCCGCCGGCAGCGACAACGGGCAACCGGCGTGAGCGCACGATGCGGGAGAAATCGTGCCCTCGCCGTGCAGCAGGAGTACCCTGTCGCCTTCGCTCATTCTGGAACCCACTGGGCAAGGACCTTATGCCGATACTCCCTTCCAACAGCGATTTCATGCAACTGGCCCTGATCGAGGGGCGCCGTGCCTTGCCGGCGTGCCGGCCCAACCCGCCGGTGGGCTGCGTGATGGTCCGCGATCACCAGGTGATCAGCCAGGGCCACACCCAACCGCCGGGGCAGCCCCATGCCGAGGCCATGGCGTTGGCGAAATTGCCGGAAGGGGGCCGGGGTGTGACAGCGTATGTGACCCTGGAGCCCTGTTCGTTCCAGGGGCGCACCCCATCGTGTGCCCTGGCGTTGATCGACAAGGGGGTGGAGCGGGTGTTCGTCGGCATGCTCGACCCGGACCCGCGCAATGCCGGGGCCGGGGTTCGCCTGTTGCGCCAGGCCGGTGTCGAGGTGATCGTCGGGCTGCTGGCCGAAGAGGTCTCCAGGGACCTGCGCACCTACCTGCTGGCCGAGGCCTGAGGCGCCCCACCCACTCCAGCCGCCGGCCTTGCCGGCGAAGGCGCGCCCGCAACCTGGCATGCATAGCCTCATCGCTATGTATTTTTGTATATTGCGAGGGTCTTTCCCCGAAGTGCCATCGCCATGTCCAGCATTCGTCAACGCAACCAGCAGCTGATTCTCGAGGCCGCCAGCGAGGAATTCGCCAGCAAGGGCTACAACGCCGCCCAGACCCGCGACATCGCGGCCCGCGCCGGCGTGCCCAAGGCCAACCTGTACTACTACTTCCAGACCAAGGAAAACCTCTACACCCGGGTGCTGATGGCCTTTCTGGAACCCTTGCTCGCGGCCTCCGCCGTGCTGCGCGCCAGCGATGACCCGCAGGTGGCGCTGCCGGCCTACATCCAGGCGCGCATCCGCATCGTGCGTGACCACCCGTACACCTCCAACGTGTTCAGCAGCGAGCTGCTGCACGGGGCCAAGCAACTGCCCGGGGTGTGCCGCGACCTGCTGCGCGCCGAGGCGCAGCTCAACGTGCACTGCCTGAACAGCTGGATCAAACGCGGCCTGATCGCCCCGGTCGACCCGCAACACCTGATGCTGTTCATCTGGTCGGCCACCCGCACCTACACCAATTTCGGCTGGCGCATGGCCCAGCTCACGGGCGTGCATGCGCCCCAGGGCGACGACTACGCGCTGGCGGCCGCCACCATCACCCGCCTGGTGCTGCAGGGCGCCACGCCTGGCATGCCGGCGCCGCGCCCCATGCGGCCGACCAACTAGAAACAATCCTGCATTTTTTTGTACACGAAACTGTATTAAAGATTTTCACCTCCCCAGCCGAAACAGCGGTGATAGCAAATTGCCAGAACTCACGCTGCTCGGGTGACTGGCGCCTCATGCCCGGGGAGGGTGAAGCGCGCGATGAATATAAAAAACAAGCTGGTCCTTGCGTTTGTACTGGTGGCTTTCATCCCGGTGACGGTGGTCGCGGTGGTCAGCGTGATGAATATCCGCACCCAGGCGGTTGAACAGTTCATCGATGGCAGCACCCGGGAAATACGCCAGATCGACGGCAACATGCGCCAGTTCTTCGACGGGATGCAGCAGAACGTCGATCAGATGTCGGCCGATCCTGTATACAGCGCTGTGCAGACGCTCAAGGACTACCGCGCTGCCGACGCTGCCAGCCAGCCCCTGCCAGCGCCGGCCCAGGGGGTGATCGACGCCTTTGCACGCTTTGGCGCCACCCACCCGGCGGCGGCCATCCTGTCCATCGGCCTGGAAGACGGCACCTACGCCAAGTGGCCGGATGACCCGCAACTGGCCAACTACGACCCGCGCCAGCGCCCCTGGTACAAGGCCGCGATGGCCAGCCCCGGCAAGACCGTGCGCACCCCGGCCTACTACTACGACAAGGACGACGTGGCCCTGGTGGGCACCGCCCGGGCCATGCTCGACGGCGCCGGCAAGCCCCGCGGCGTGTTCGTGGTCAGCGTCTCGCTGAAGAACCTCACCGAACTGGTCAAGAGCATCAAGCTGGGTCAAAGCGGCTACGTGATGCTGATCGAGGACGGTGTGGTGCTGGTCGACCCGCGCGACGACGGGCACAGCTTCAAGCCGCTCAAGGACCTGGGCGAGCCCTACGCCAGGCTCGCGGCCACCGAACAGGGGGCTGCCGACGTCGAGATCGACGGGGTTCGCTACATGGCCAACGTATGGACCTCCCCAGGCCTGGGCTGGCGCTTCGTGGGCCTGATCGAGCAGCGCGAAGTGATGGGCGCCGCCACGCGTATGACCTACCTGGCCGGGATCATCGTGGTGGTGCTGGCGATCTTCTTCGCGCTGATCGGCGCCGCGTTCGCCCGGGTGATCGTCAAGCCCATCGGCCAGGTCAGCACGGGCCTGCAGTCGATCGCCGAGGGCGAGGGCGACCTGCGCCGCGACCTGGTTGTGCAGGGCAAGGACGAAACGGCCGAGCTGGCCGGCTGGTTCAACCGGTTTCTGGCGGCCATCCGCCAGTTGATCCAGCGCATCGGCGCAGCCTCCACCAACCTGCACGACGCCTCGCAGGTCAACAGCGAGGTGGCCACCAACATGAACCAGGCGGCCGGGCGCCAGCGTGAAGCGGTGGAGCTGGTTTCCACCGCATTCAACGAAATGGTCGCCACCGCCAACGAGGTGGCCCGCTCGTGCAGCAACGCCGCCGATTCCGCCGAAAGCGGGCATCGCCGGGTGGCCGAAGGCAAGCAGCAGATCGAGCTGACCACCGAGAACGTCAACCGCCTGGGCAACCGCCTGAGCGAGTCGTCCCAGGCCATGGTCGAGCTGGAGGAGGGCAGCCGCAGCATCAACCAGATCCTGGGCACCATTCGCGCCATCGCCGAGCAGACCAACCTGCTGGCGCTCAATGCCGCCATTGAGGCCGCCCGCGCCGGCGACCAGGGCCGCGGCTTTGCCGTGGTGGCGGACGAGGTGCGCGCGCTGGCCAAGCGCACCGCCGACTCCACCGGCGAAATCGACCAGTTGCTCGGTACCCTCGCCAGCAAGACCCAGGAGGTATCGCAGAAGATGCAAAGCTGCCAGGACCTGTCCCGGGCCAGTGTCACCTCCATCGAAAGCGCGCGCGACAGCTTCGAGGGCATCCAGCTGTCGGTCAACGAGATCCGCGACCAGAACCTGCAGATCTCGGCCGCCGCCGAGGAGCAGCACAGTGTGGCCGAAGAGATCAACCGGCATATCCAGCAGATCTACGACGAAGCGCGCCTGGTCGAAAGCCTGGCCAGCTCGGCGCAGGAGGACTCCGGACGGCTGTCCACGCTGTCGGCCGAATTGAACGCACTGGTGGGCCGCTTCAAGTCCTGACCACCGACAACGTTACAATTAATGTCAATGTGATATCATGGCTTCACTGCCGCCGAGTGATCCCGCCGGCAGTGGAGCAAGCACTCATAAAGAACACTGCCCTCCCGCTTCACCGCCTTGCCTGCAGAACCTGACCGCGCCGCCTGTCCCGGCGCGGGTTGTACTTTTGCAGCCACAAGGAACACCCCATGCTTCTGCGCTCCCTCAACATTTCCCTGCGTGCCGGCCTCAGCTTCGCGCTGATTGCCCTGCTGGCGATGGCCCTTGGCGGCCTGTCGCTGCTGGAAATGCGTCGAATGAACGAACAGTCCAACCAGGTCGACCAGAACTGGCTGCCCTCGATTGTCGCGGCCAACGGCGTAGCGCTGACCAGCACCCAGATCCGCACCCTGACCCTGCGCCTGCTGGTACTGCGCGACGGCGACGACCTGCAGGACCTGATCACGCGTCTGCACCAGCTCGAAGCGCAGCTGGACACCCAGGAGGCGACCTATGCCGGGCTGATCACCCTGGCGCAGGAACAGGCCGCGTTCGCCCGCTACCAGCAGGCCAAGACGCGCTACCTTGCCGATCAGCACAAGGTCGTCCAATTACTGCAGCAGGGGCGCAAGGACGACGCCATCGCGCTGGTGGACGCCGGCCCGTACCTGACCAATGCCGACGGCATGCTCACCGACCTGCTCGAAATCATTGCGCTCAACGACAAGGGCGGGGAGCAGGCGGCCCAACGCAGCACCGAGGTATTCCATGGCGCCATCAGCCTGGTGCTGGCGATTCTGGCCGTGGTGCTGGCTTTGACCGTGGCGCTGGCAGTGCTGCTCACGCGCAGCATCGTGCGCCCGCTGGGCGAAGCCGTGGGCATTGCCCAGACCATCGCCGGTGGCGACCTGTGCGACGAGATCAGCATCAGCGGCAAGGATGAGCCGGCGCGTCTGCTGCTGGCGCTGCGCGACATGCAGGGCAGCTTGCGCGGCACGCTGCAGAAAATCGCCAGTTCCTCCAGCCAGCTGGCCTCGGCCGCCGAAGAGCTGCAGGCTGCCACCGACGACTCCAATCGCGCGCTGCAGCAGCAGAACGACGAAGTGGAGCAGGCGGCCACGGCGGTGAACGAGATGACGGCGGCCGTGGAGGAGGTGGCCCGCAACGCCGTGAGCACCTCCGAGGCTTCGCGCCAGACCGACGAGACCGCCCACCACGGCCGCGAGCAGGTGCAGCGCACCGTCGACTCCATCGGCCAGCTCACCGACGACGTGACCCACACCTGCGAGCAGGTCGAGCACCTGGCGGGCGATGTACGCAACATCGGCCAGGTGCTGGAAGTGATCCGCGCGATTGCCGAACAGACCAACCTGCTGGCCCTCAACGCCGCCATCGAGGCGGCCCGGGCCGGGGATGCCGGGCGCGGCTTCGCCGTGGTGGCCGACGAGGTTCGGGCGCTGGCGCACCGCACCCAGCAGTCCACCCAGGAGATCGAGACCATGATCGGGACCATCGAGCAGGGCACCGGCACGGCGGTCACGGCAATGCGCAACAGCAACCAGCGCGCCCACGCCACCCTGGAAGTGGCGCAGCTGTGCGGTCACGCCCTGGACGAGATCACCCAGGCCATCACCGGCATCAACGAGCGCAACCTGGTGATCGCCAGCGCCAGTGAGGAGCAGGCCCAGGTGGCCCGCGAGGTGGACCGCAACCTGGTCAACATCCGTGACCTGTCGATCCAGACCGCGGCCGGTGCACGCCAGAGCAATGCCGCCAGCCAGGCGCTGGCAGGCCTTGCGGTCGACCTCAACCTGCTGGTGACCCAGTTCAAGGTCTAGCAGTAGCCACCATCACGTAGCGCCCCCGGGTCCCCTGCCTTAGACTCAGGGGCTTGAACCCGGGGGACAACCGATGAACGAACCAGTACGCCTTACCCAGTACAGCCACGGCGCCGGCTGTGGCTGCAAGATTTCACCCAAGGTGCTCGAGGTGATCCTCGCCGGCAGCGGCGCGCAGAACCTCGACCCGCGCCTGTGGGTGGGCAACGCCTCGCGCGACGACGCGGCGGTGTATGCCATCGATGACGAGCGCGGCGTGGTCTCGACCACCGACTTCTTCATGCCCATCGTCGACGACCCCTTCGATTTCGGCCGCATTGCGGCCACCAACGCCATCAGCGACATCTACGCCATGGGCGGCGACCCGCTGATGGCCATCGCCATCCTGGGCTGGCCAGTCAACGTGCTGGCCCCGGAGATCGCCCGCGAGGTGATCCGCGGCGGGCGCGCGGTGTGCGATGCGGCCGGCATTCCCCTGGCCGGCGGGCATTCGATCGACGCCCCCGAGCCGATCTTCGGCCTGGCGGTCACCGGCATCGTCGACAAGCGCCACATCAAGCGCAACGACACCGCCACCGTCGGCTGCCAGCTGTACCTGACCAAGCCGCTGGGCATCGGCGTGCT
The DNA here is from genome assembly GCF_002478435.1 of Pseudomonas sp. UBA7500. Classification (NCBI taxonomy): domain Bacteria; kingdom Pseudomonadati; phylum Pseudomonadota; class Gammaproteobacteria; order Pseudomonadales; family Pseudomonadaceae; genus Pseudomonas; species Pseudomonas sp. UBA7500. The sequence continues at coordinate 161,332 of NZ_DLNW01000018.1, forward strand.
CACCACGGCGGAGAAGAAGGGCCTGCTGCGCGCCGAAGACGTGGGCCTGGCGCGTGACCAGATGTGCACCCTCAACCGTATCGGCAGCCAGATCGCGCGCCTGGAGGGGGTCAAGGCCATGACCGACGTCACCGGCTTCGGCCTGCTCGGGCACCTGGTGGAAATGGCCGATGGCAGCGGCGTGACCGCGCGCCTGGAAGCGGCGCAGGTACCGCGCCTGGCCAGTGTCGAGCACTACATCGAGCAGGGTTGCGTACCCGGTGGCACGCTGCGCAACTTCGACAGCTATGGCGAGCGCATCGGCCCGTTGAGCGAGGCGCACAAGCTGCTGTTGTGCGACCCGCAGACCAGTGGCGGGCTGCTGGTGGCGGTGGCGCCCGAAGGGCAGGCGGCGTTTCTCGAGCTGACGCAGGCACAGGGCCTGGCGCTGACGCCGATCGGCACGCTGGTGGCGCGCGGCACCCATGCGGTCGAGGTGTGTTGATGCACGACGACTGCACCGACTACCGTTCGATCTTTCTCGACGATGTGCCCCTGATGGATGTGCGCGCACCGGTCGAGTTCGACAAGGGCGCGTTCACCCACGCCAGCAATCTGCCGTTGATGAACGACGACGAGCGCCAGCAGGTGGGCACCTGCTACAAGCAGCATGGCCAGCAGGCGGCAATGGTGCTCGGGCACCAGCTGGTGTCCGGGGCGCTGCGCCAGGCCCGTATCCAGGCCTGGGCGCAGTTCGCCCGGGCCAACCCCGATGGCCTGCTGTACTGCTTTCGCGGTGGCCTGCGTTCGCAGATCACCCAGCAGTGGCTGCGCGATGAGGCCGGTATCCGCTACCGGCGCGTAGGCGGGGGCTACAAGGCCTTGCGCACGTTTCTGCTGGAGGTTGGCGACCAGGCCGTGGCGCAGTGCGATTTCGTGCTGCTGGGCGGCATGACCGGCACCGGCAAGACCGAGGCGCTGGCGCAGCTGGACAATGCGCTGGACCTGGAGCGGCACGCCAACCACCGTGGCTCCAGCTTCGGCCGGCATGCCACTGCGCAGCCGGCGCAGATCGGTTTTGAAAACACCCTGGCGGTGGACCTGCTGAAAAAGCGCAACGCCGGCATCGAGCAGTTCGTGCTCGAGGACGAGGGGCGCATGATCGGCAGCCGCGCGGTGCCGCTGGGCCTGTACCGGCGCATGCAGCAGGCGCCGCTGGTGTGGCTCGAAGACAGCCTGGAATGCCGCGTGCAACGAATCCTGCAGGACTATGTGATCGACCTGTGCGCCGAGTTCGTGCTGGCCCACGGGCCGGAGCAGGGCTTCGAGCACTTTGCCGGGCGGCTGCGCGAGAGCCTGTCGGGCATTGTCCGGCGCCTGGGTGGCGAGCGTTACCAGCGCCTGGCGGCGGCGATGGACGCGGCGTTGCAGGTGCAGCGTGCGAGCGGCGCGGTGGAGCTGCACCGTGCGTGGATCGAGGGCCTGCTGAGCGAGTACTACGACCCGATGTACGCCTACCAGCGCGATGCCAAGGCGGCGCGCATCGAGTTCGCCGGCGATCGGGCCGCGGTGCTGGCCTACCTGCGCGAAAGGCGGCTGTAGGCACCTGTGCCGGTGCTGTGGGGGCGGTACACGCCGGCCCTAGAGCACCAGCAGCGCAACCAGCCCGCTGAGCACCCCCACCAGCATCGTCAGCAGCGCAACCCACACCAGTACCCGCGTATCGAAGGAGGTGCGCAGCATCAGCAGTGACGGCAGGCTCACGCTGGGCAAGGTCATCAGCAATGCCACCGCCGGCGCGGTGCCCAGCCCCAGGGCCATCAGCGTCTGCACGATCGGGATTTCCGCCGCCGTCGGGATCACGAACAGCGTGCCGACCACCGCCAGCGGTACCAGCCACACCAGCCCTGAACCCATGCCGCCCTCGACATGCGGAAACAGCCACACCCGCGCCGCGCCCAGTACCAGCACGGCCAGCACATAGATCGGGATGGTGGTCCAGAACAGCTGCCACAGGGTTTTCATCCAGCGTGCCAGCAGGCTGCCGGGCACCGGGGTACTGGCCACATTGGCCGCGTCCACCGCGGGTTCGGGCAGTACGTCCGGGCGCGAGATGCGCTGGGCGAACAGCGACACCCCCACCACCAGCACCACACCCGCCACCAGGCGCAGGGCACTGAACTCCCAGCCCAGCACGAAGCCCATGAACACCAGCGTGGCCGGGTTGAGCACCGGGTTGGCGATCCAGAACGCCAGCGCCGCGCCTACCGACACATTCTGCCGACGCAGCCCGGCAGCCACCGGTGCCGCGCAGCAACTGCACATCATGCCCGGCAGGGCGAACAGGCCGCCACGCAGGGTCGAGCCCAGCCCGGCCTTGCCGAACAGGCGCAGCAGCCAGTCCCGCGGTATCAGCACCTGAACCAGCGAGCCGAGGATCACCGCCAGCAGCGCCGCCTTCCAGATGGCCAGGAAGTACACCTGGGCATACGCCAGCGCTGCCGTCAGCGGTGCGTACTGGTGATCGTCCAGGATCGAGGCGCCGATGCTGTGGCTGTCGGCGGCAACAAACGACTTGGCGTAGTAGGGCGACCATTTCACGTAGTACAGGCCGATGGCGGCCACCAGCAGGAACGCCAGCGGTTTGCACCACTGCGTCCAGCCACGGGGGGCGGAAGTAGACAGGCCAGGCATGGTGCAACTCCAGGCAAGGGGGCGTTCAGGCAAGAATAGCCGCTGCGTCGGTGGCGCTCAGCGCGAATAGCCGGTCATTTCCAGGTAGCCACGCCCGGCCGTGCTGCCCTGTACCTTCACCGGGCCTTCCCAGTAGGGAAAGCGGGTGCCCATCCAGGCCTGCGGCACCAGGGCGTCGACCTCGATGTCCAGCTGCCGGTCGGGCACCTGCACCCGCCAGCGCGTGGGCACCTGCGGGCCGTCGACCAGTTGGGTGCGGGCCAGCGGCTCAAGTACGATCTGCGCACCGTTGAGCGCGGTGCTGCTGCCGTCGGCGGCAATCCAGGTGCCTGCCCGGTACGGTTGTGCATCGGTCTGACGGACCTGGAACAGCATCAGCCGCGTGCCGTTGTCCAGGTGCAGCGAAAACCAGTCCCAACCGTGCTGGTCGGGGGCCAGCGGCTGGCTGCTCCATTCGCGGTCGAGCCAGGCGTTGCCGGTCACCTCGACGCGCCGGCCCTCGTGCTGTACTTCACCGCGCACGGCATAGAACGGCTGGCTGTAGTAATACGACGCCTGGCCCTGGCCGGACTTCTCGCTGTAGCCCTGATCGCCCTGCAGCACCAGGGGCTGCTGGCTGCTCAGTTGCAGGTCGTAGCTGAAGCCGTTGCCGCCTGCGCGCATCTGCAACTGCTCGATGCCTTGGCCGCCCACCGCCTGCAGCGACCAGTCGTCGATCCAGGCCTTGAACGGTTGCGCCTGCACGTCCGCCTGGCCGACACCGCCACGCGCCAGCGTTTCACTGAACTGATGGCCAAACGGCCCGCTCAACGCCGCGTGCCCCAGCCATACGGCGGGGCTGGCCCAGCCCGGCTGTTCGGCGCCGGGGCGCAGCGCCGAACGGAACAGGGTCCATTGCGCACCCCAGTCGCGGCCCTGTGCATCGCGCAGGTTGGCGGTCACATACCACCATTCGATGCGATACCCCGCATGGGCGCCGTGGTCACGCGGGAACTGCAACGGTTGGCCGCGCACCACCGGGGCAAAGGCTGCGGCGTCCTGGCCCAGGCCGGCAAAACCGGCGGGTGGCGGTGGCGAGGGGTCGCAGGCGCCCAGCAGCAGGCACAGCAGCAGGACGCCCCAGTGTCTAGGTTCCATCGGCATAGTGCCTCAGCAGTTCGGCGGGCTGGCGGCGGGCCAGTTGCCACAGGGGCCCGGCGGCGGCGAGCAGGGCGGTGAACAGGCCCAGCAGCGCCAGTTGCAGCAGCTGGCCAGGGAACACCTGCAACGGCAGGCGCCAGCCGAACGCCTGCACGTTGACCACCGCCACCAGGCACCAGGCCAGCAGCAGGCCCAGGGGAATTGCCAGCAGCACGGTCAGGCTGGCCAGCAGCAGCGTCTGCCCCAGCGACAGCCAGGCCAGGTGCTGGCGCCTGACGCCCAGTGCCCATAGCGGCGCCAACTGGCCGAGCCGGCTCTGGCCCAGGGTCAAAAGGCTGATCAACAGGGCCACGCCGGCCACGCCCAGGATCAGGCTGTTGAGTGCGGCGGTGGCGGCGAAGGTGCGCTCGAACACCTCCACCGACCAGCGCCTGAGGGTGCGCTGGTCCACCAGCCGGGTGCCGTCCAGCGCATAGCGTTGCTGCAGCGCGGCCTTGAGCGTCGCCACCTGCTCGCCCGCCACGCGCAGGTTGAGGGTGTTGAGCGTGGCCTCGGGCCAGGTGCGCCGCAGCCAGTCGGCGTTCACCAGCACCTGCCCGCGCGGGTTGCCGTAGTCGGCGTATACGGCCACCACGTCAAGGGGTGCAGCGCCGGGCAAGCTCAGGCGATCGCCCAGGCCCAGCGCCAGGCGCCGTGCCAACTGTTCGCTGAGCATCGCCCCGGCGCCGCTGGCCAACTGGCGCCACGCTTCGCTGCGCTGTTCGAGCAACGGCCAGTGCTGCGCGTAGGCCGGGTGGTCGATCACCCCCTGCACCTGCACCGGGGCGCCGCCCACGCGCACTTCGGTGCGCCACTGCGCGAGCACGGCGCGCACCCCTGGCTGGGTGGGTAGCCAGGCCGCGATGGCCAGGCCCTGGGCGGTGTCATGCGGGGTCACGTAGAGCTCGGCCGACAGCTGTTGATCGAGCCAGCCCAGAAAGGTCTGGCGGAACCCGGACGTCATGCTGCCCACCCCGACGCTGGCGGCCAGCGCCAGCAGCAACGCCATCAGCGCCAGTGCCAGGGCCGGCAGTTGCTGGCGGCTGTCGGCCACGAACCACTGCGCCAGCGGCCGGTGGCACAGCCCCGCGGCCTCCAGCCCCACGGCCGTGGCGGGGTTGGCGATGCCAACGCCGTGTCCCGCCAGCGCCAGGTGGCACACGGTGCTCGAATACGGCGTCTCGATCGCGATCTTCAGCCCCAGGCCGGCCTGCAGCAACAGCGCGTCCAGGCGCTGGCGCGAGGCGTCCTCCGCATTGAGCGCAATCACATCGGCTTCGGCCAGTTGGGCCAGGCCGACCTGCTGCAGACGCGCCAGGGGATGCCCATCGGGAAATACCGCCACCGCCCGCAGGCTTGCCAGGCGATGGCCGCGCAGGCCTTCGAGTTCGGACTCATCGGCGACCGCGGCCAGGTCCAGCTCGCCCGATACCACCATGTCGCGCAAGGTATTCGAATCGCGGATCTGCAGGTACAGCGGCGTATCGGGATAGCGCTGGCGAAAACGCGTGATCGCGTCGCTGACGATCGCGCCGCTGTAGGCATGGATACAGCCGATGCGCAGGCGCGGCTGGGCCGCGCCGCGGATGGCGCGGATCTTGCGGCCCAGGGTTTCCAGGCCCACGTTCAGGCGGCGGATTTCCTCGTACAGCAGCGTGGCCTCGGGGGTGCGCTGCATGCGCTGGCGCACGCGTTCGAACAGGCGCAGTTCAATCGCGGCTTCGAGCGCGGCCAGGGTGGCGCTGACGGTGGCCGGCGACACATCCAGGCGCCGGGCCGCGGCGGTGACGCTCTCCGTTTCATAGACGGTGCGGAAAGTCTCGACCTGTTTGAGCGTGAAGGTCATGGCCGGGCGCGCCGCGGGTTCAGATGCGTTGCAGATCCATCAGCACCCGGCGCGTGGCCAGGGGCCGGCCCGCCAGGTTCTCGGCCAGCCGCTCGCGCAGATCGCGGCGCAGCGCCGGCTCGATGACGGGGTCGTCGAAGTCGGGCTCGGCCTCGTCCACGCCATAGCCGGTTTCGCGCAGCAGCGTCCATTCGAAGCGGCGCAAGGCGCCGGCCGCGCGCGTGCCGCCCGACAACTGCTGCAAGGCCATGTCGTAGGCGTCGAACAGCAGGGGATGGGCGTCTTCGCGCGGCAACAGCCGCAGCAACAGTTCATTCATGTACCAAGCCGACATCAGGGCAGTGCCGTTCAGGGCGCGCACGCCCATGATCTCGGCGCGGGTCAGGGTCTTGACCTCGCCGTTGCCGGTCCAGGACAGCAGCAGCGGCTGGAACGCCGACAACACCGGACGCAGCACGGAATACGGGCGCTTGGCGCCCTTGGCGACCATGGCCACACAGCCGTGGTCGCGCGAGAAAGTCTGAACGATGAGGGACGTCTCGCGCCACGCCGTGGCGTGGAGCATGTATCCCGGGCGGTCCTGGACGCGAGGCGCCCGTCTACTCATAGCCCAGGTCGCGCAGCGCACTCTCGCGGTCGGACCAGCCCTTGCGCACCTTGATGTAGATCTCCAGGTGCACCGGCTTGTCCAGCAGCTTGGCGATGTCCTGCCGCGCCTCGGAGGCGATGCGTTTCATGTGCATGCCGCCGGTGCCCAGCAGGATGGGCTTGTGGCTGTCGCGCTCCACCACGACGCAGGCGGCGATGCGCGCGCCCTTGTCGGTCTCTTCCCATTGCTCGATCACGACCGTACAGCCGTAGGGCAGTTCGTCGCCCACCAGGCGGAAGATCTTCTCGCGCACCAATTCGGCCGCGATGAAGCGCATCGGCCGGTCGGTCAGGGTGTCTTCCTCGAACATCGGCTCGCCTTCCGGCAGGCGCGCGGCGATTTCCTGCAGCAGCTGGTCGAGCTGCTGGTTCTTGGTGGCGCTGACCGGCACCACGGCGCCGAACGGATGCAACGCCATGATCTTCGAGACGAAGGCGAACAATTCATCGCGGTTCTTGAGCGCGTCGATCTTGCTGACGGCCAGGATGGTGCGCTCCGGCGCCGGCAGCAACGGCAGCAGCTTGGCGTCGCCCTCCGACCACTTGCCAGCCTCGACCACGTGCACCACCACGTCGACGTCGGCCAGCGCCTGCGTCACCACGCGGTTCATCATGCGGTTCATGGCGCCGCCATGACGCGTCTGGAAGCCCGGCGTATCGACGAACACGAACTGCTCGTGGTCGCGCGTCAGCACCCCGTGGATGCGGTGGCGCGTGGTCTGCGCCTTGCGCGACACGATGGAAATCTTGGAACCGATCAACGCGTTCGTCAGCGTGGACTTGCCCACGTTGGGGCGGCCCACGATGGCCACGAAACCGGTACGGAAAGGGGTATCGCTCATTTAGTCTCTTGGGACACTGCCACGGGCAGCGACAACTGCGCGGTCTTGCGCGCCTTGCCCGACTTGCGGGCGGCCTTGGACGCCGGGCTGATGGCCTGCGCCGCCTCCAGCGCCAGCTTGGCGGCCGACTGCTCGGCCGCGCGGCGGCTGGCGCCGGGCGCGTTCACCTTGATCTCGAGCGCCGGAATGGCGCATTCGACCTCGAACTGCTGGCTGTGGGCCGCGCCATGCGTGGCCACCACGGTGTACACGGGCAAGGCCAGCTTGCGGCCTTGCAGGAATTCCTGCAGCAAGGTCTTGGCGTCCTTGCCCAGGGTCTTGGGATCGACCGAGGCCAGCACCGGCTGGTACTGGCGCACGATCACGCGGCGGGCGGCATCGAAACCGGCGTCCAGGAACACGGCGCCGAACAGGGCCTCGACCGTGTCGGCCAGGATCGACGGACGACGGAAACCGCCGCTCTTCAATTCACCCTCGCCCAGGCGCAGGTATTGGGACAGTTCCAGGCGCTGGGCGATATCCGCCAACGAGGCCTGCTTGACCAGATTGGCGCGCAGGCGCGACAGGTCTCCCTCGTCGATTTTCGAATAACGCTCGAACAGCATCGCCGCGACGACGAAGTTGAGCACGGAATCCCCGAGGAACTCCAGGCGCTCGTTGTGGCGCGCACCGTGGCTGCGGTGGGTCAGCGCCTGTTCAAGCAGTGCTGGGTCACCGAAGTGGTGATCCAGCCGGTTTTCTAGCGTGGCTAGCGACATAATCAGTTGAACCGGCCGATGCGGCTGAGATCGCTGAAATTCATCCAGATGAAGAACGCCTTTCCGACGATATTGGATTCCGGCACGAAACCCCAGTATCGGCTGTCGGCGCTGTTGTCCCGATTATCGCCCATGGCGAAGTATTGCCCCTCCGGTACTTTGCAGCGTACCCCATCGCGGGAATATTGGCAGTTCCCGAGGTTGGGAAATTGGTATTGCGGGCGATATTCCTGCGGCCTGCCTTCATCAAGCAGGATATTGTGGCTAACTTCGCCTAATTTTTCTTTATATTGTGCGATATAAGAGACACGGTCGGGTTCGAAATAATCGCCATCCCGCACATGCGTCACCAATTGGCCGTTCACGTACAGCTTTTTGTCGATGTACGCCACTTCGTCGCCCGGCAGGCCCACCACGCGCTTGATGTAGTCGACGTCCGGGTCCACCGGGTAGCGGAACACGAACACGTCGCCGCGCTGCGGCTTGCCGATATCGACCACCTTCTTGTCGATGACCGGAAGGCGCAGGCCGTAGCTGAACTTGTTCACCAGGATCAGATCGCCGGATTGCAGCGTCGGCAGCATCGAACCCGACGGAATGCGGAACGGTTCCACCACGAACGATCGCAGCACGAACACGAACAGGATCACGGGGAAGAAGCTGACCGCGTATTCGATCCACCACGGCACGCGACGGGCCTTGTCGCCGGCCTCGCGCCGCAGGCGCTCGGCTTCTTGCGCATCGCCGATCAGCGCCGCATCGTACTGCGCCATCGCCTCTTGCGCCCGGCGCTCGCGGCCACGCCGCAATACGGCCAGATCGAGCGCCCAGATAATGCCGGTCAGCACCAGCAGAACAAACAGGATCAGGGCAAAGTTCCAACTCATCAGCTAACCGCCTTCTCGGGTTCTATTTGTCTTCCACCTGCAGGATGGCCAGGAAGGCCTCTTGCGGAATTTCCACGGTACCGACCTGCTTCATGCGCTTCTTGCCCGCCTTCTGCTTTTCCAGCAGCTTCTTCTTGCGCGAGATGTCGCCGCCGTAGCACTTGGCCAGCACGTTCTTGCGCAGCGCCTTGACGTTCTCGCGGGCGATGATTTCGGCGCCGATGGCGGCCTGGATCACCACGTCGAACATCTGCCGCGGAATCAGGCCGCGCATGCGCGTCACCACGTCGCGCGCGCGGTGGCGGGCGTTGCTGCGGTGGACGATCACGGCCAGCGCGTCGACGCGGTCGTTGTTGATCAGCAGGTCCACCCGCACCACGTCGGCCGAGCGGTATTCGAGGAACTCATAGTCCATCGAGGCATAGCCGCGCGACACCGACTTGAGCTTGTCGAAGAAGTCCAGCACGATCTCGGCCAGCGGGATCTCGTACACCAGGTGCACCTGGCGGCCGTGATAGCTCATGTTGATCTGCACGCCGCGCTTGTTGTTGCATAGCGTCATCACGGGACCGACGTAGTCCTGCGGCATGAACAGCGTGACCTTCACGATCGGCTCGCGGATATCGGCGATCTTGCCGATTTCCGGCATGCGCGATGGGCTTTCGACGGTGATCACCGAACCATCGCGCTGCTCGACCTCGTACACCACCGACGGCGCGGTGGTGATGATGTCCATGTCGAACTCGCGCTCCAGGCGCTCCTGCACGATCTCCATGTGCAGCAGGCCGAGGAAGCCGCAGCGAAAGCCAAAGCCCAACGCCTGCGACACTTCGGGCTCGAACATCAGCGCGGCGTCGTTCAGCTTGAGCTTCTCGAGCGAATCGCGCAGTTGGTCGTATTCGGAGCTTTCGACCGGGTAGAGGCCGGCGAACACCTGCGGCTTGACTTCCTTGAAGCCGGGCAGCGGCGCGGCCGCAGGCTTGCTCGCGAGCGTCACGGTGTCGCCCACCTTGGCGTCCTCGAGTTGCTTGATGCCGGCGATGATGAAGCCCACCTCGCCCGCCGACAGGTGCGGACGCTGCTGCGACTTGGGCGTGAACACCCCGGTCTGCTCGCACAGGTGGGTGGCGCCGGAAGCCATCAGCAGGATCTTGTCCTTGGGCTTGAGCATGCCGTTGACGATGCGCACCAGCATCACCACGCCCACGTAGTTGTCGAACCACGAATCGATGATCAGCGCCTGCAGCGGCGCCTCGGGATCGCCCTGGGGAGCCGGCACGCGCGCCACGATGGCCTCGAGGATCTCGTCGATGCCCATGCCGGTCTTGGCGCTGGCCAGCACCGCCTGCGAGGCGTCAATGCCGATGACGTCCTCGACCTCCTGGCGCGCGCCGTCCGGATCGGCCTGCGGCAGGTCCATCTTGTTCAGCACCGGCAGCACTTCCACGCCCAGCTCGATGGCGGTGTAGCAGTTGGCCACGGTCTGCGCTTCGACGCCCTGCGAGGCGTCAACCACCAGCAGCGCGCCCTCGCAGGCAGAGAGCGAGCGGCTGACTTCGTACGAGAAGTCGACGTGCCCCGGGGTGTCGATCAGGTTCAGGTTGTAGATCTTGCCGTCCTGCGCCTTGTAGTGCAGGGCGGCCGTCTGGGCCTTGATGGTAATGCCGCGCTCACGCTCGATCTCCATGGAGTCGAGCACCTGGGCCGACATTTCGCGATCCGCCAATCCGCCGCAGCGCTGGATCAGGCGATCGGCCAGGGTCGATTTGCCGTGATCGATGTGGGCAATGATGGAGAAGTTGCGAATATGCTGCATGCTTGAATTTAAAAGGGACGGAACATTCGGCAAACTGCCGGAAGACGCCGCCACCAGGGTAGGCACGGCTGACAGGGTTGCGGCCGGCGCGTCAAGGGCGGATGCCCGCGGTCGCGCCGCCCGGCCGCCCTGCCCGCCCGCGATCGACGGCGGTACGGGCAAAAACGAGGGGGCGCCAGGCGCCCCCCTCTTGCGGCAACCAGCCATTTTAGCCGGTCTTGGGCCTTATTTGCTTGCGGGCACTGCCACCCACTGGGTCTGCTCGCCGCGCCGCACCAGCAGACCGACCGCGCGGCCCTTGTCCAGCTTGCCGACCAGCTCCGCGAACTGTTTGGCTCCGGTGACGTCGGTGTCGTTCAGAGCCAACACAATATCGCCTTCCTGCAGCCCGGCCTTGGCGGCCGCGCCTTCGGCGACCTTGACCTGCACGCCGCCCTTGATACGCAGCTTCTTCTGCACGTCGGCGGGCACGTCCACCACGCCTAGCCCCAGCGCGTTGGTGACTTCCGGCACGGGCGTCGCGCCCTTCTTGCCCGGCACCGCCTTGTCCACGGGAATCTCGCCCACCTTGACCGACAGGGTCATCTTCTTGCCCTTGCGCCACACTTCCATGTCGGCGCGCGTGCCCGGCTTGGTTTCACCGACGATGCGGGGCAGATCGGTCCAGCGCTTGATCGGTTCCTTGTTGAAGGTCAGGATCACGTCGCCCGGCTGCACGCCGGCCTGTTCAGCCGGACCATCGACCTCGACACTGCTCACCAGGGCGCCTTCGGCCTTGGGCAGCCCGATGGCCTCGGCCACGTCCTTGCCCACTTCGCCGATCTGGACGCCCACGCGGCCGCGCGTGACCTTGCCGGTGGCGCGCAGCTGGTCCACCACCCGCATCGCTTCGTCGATGGGGATGGCCAGCGAAATACCCATGAAACCGCCGCTGCGCGAGATGATCTGGGAGTTGATGCCCACCACCTCGCCCGCCAGGTTGATCAGCGGACCGCCCGAATTGCCCGGGTTGACCGCCACGTCCGTCTGGATGAACGGCAGGTATTCGCCCGTATCGCGGCCAATGGCGCTGACGATACCCGACGTGACGGTGGAATCCAGGCCGAACGGCGAGCCGATCGCCAGCACCCACTGACCCTTTTTGAGCTTCTTGGGATCGCCGATCACCAGCGGCGTCATGTCCTTGGCTTCGATCTTGATCAGCGCCACGTCGGTGCGCTCGTCGGTGCCGATGACCTTGGCCTTGAACTCGCGGCCGTCGGTGAGGGTGACGTAGATGTCGGTTGCGTCGCTGACCACGTGGTTGTTGGTCATGATGTAGCCGTCATCCGAGATGAAGAAACCCGAGCCCACGCCACGCGGCACGGTACGCTCCTCGGGTTGCTGCGGCTGCGGACGCTGGCGCGGACCGGGCGCCTGGCCGGGCGGCTGGAAATCGGGACCGAAGAACCAGCGGAACAGCTCGGCGGGATCATTGCCGCCCGGGCCCACTCCGCGGATCGGCACCGTCGCCGTGGTGCGGATGTTCACGACCGCCGGATCGGCCTTCTCGATGATGCTGGTGAAGTCAGGCAGCGCCACCGTCGGAGTCGGCGTGTTGGCCGCGGGGGCCTGCGCCAGGGAGACGGGCGCGAACGCGGCCGACATCAGGAGCCCCGCCGTCGCGGCCGCCAGGAAGCGGCGCAGACCGGGGTTCGACACCATCAATGCTTTCATATGTTGCTCCGAAATCACTTCTTGCCGCGGCGGCCGCGCTTCACTTGGAATCGGCCGCCGGAGCGTTCGTCACGGGTACGTATTCGGTCGCTTCCGCCAATTGTTCCAGCGTCGCCACGGGCACTTCGCCCACGGCCGTCAGCCAGTAGTCGGCGATGCGCGTGCCATACACGGTAATGGAACCGCGCTGCGCCGCGCCAGGCGGAGGATGATGGCCGCGCTGGCTGTCGTAAGGCTCGATGAACACCGAAATGGCCGCCAGTCCATCCGACAGCACCATCTGGTTGACCGTCGCGCCGCGCCCCATCGAGCGCGCCACCTGCATGACCACCACAAAGCCCTTGGGCGCCGGGATGCGCCAACCCTGGGCGCTCAGGTCCACGGACTTCATCGAAGGCTCGAGCACGCGCCAGTCGCGCGTGTTCCAGCGCGACGACAGCGATTGCGGGTCGACGTCGGCTCCCAGGCGCAGGGACGTGAAGGACACCTGCTCGACCACGCCGCGGGCGGCATTGAGGGTCTGGGCCTTCAGCAGCAGATTGGTTTCGACATCGGCACAGAGGCGATAGCCATAGCGCAACTTGTCCAGCGGTTCGATAGTGATCAACCGGCATTCGCGCCCGGCGACGCGGTGCAGCGCCGACTCGGTGCGGATCTTGTAGTGTTCGGTCAGGTTGGCGGGATCGCCCAGCAGCAGCCCAGGGAAGCGATCGCCGCGGCGGCGTTCGAGCAACACCGTTTTGCGCTCGGGGATCAGGCACTGCACGTCTTCGTTGTGGCGCAGGTATTCGCGCGGCTGGCCATCGAGGATCTCGAGGCGCTCGCGCTCGCCGGTGCCGTCGACGACGTGCACCAGGCGCGACGACTGGATCGTCTCGCCCTGCTGATACATGAATACGCCGGCGTAGTCCTGCTTGCGCGCAGCCTGCTGGATGCGCGAGAGCAATTGGACCACGTCATCGCCCTGCTGGGCGGCAGCGGCGTCGGCGGCGCGCGCGGGGTCATGCGCGGCCAGAAAAGCGGTCAGAAGCGTAGCGGCGAACCAGCCGGCGCGGTGGGCCTGCCACGAGGCAGCCCTTCCCAGCACCGGCCAACGGGTCGGAAGCACAAGGGCCATCAGCGCCCCGCTCCGACATCGAACGACACCTGGCGCACCGCGCTGGGGCCGGCCATCTGGCGATGGGCCTCCAGGTAGTCGCTCAGGCCCGAAGTGTCGGTGGAGCCGCCCAGGCTGGCGTCGGCCAGCACGCGGGTTTCGGCGCCCGGATTGCCGCCCGCCAGGTAGGGCTGGGCCACCCAGGCCACCGTGGCGACCGCGGCCGCGACCGCCAGGCCGGACAGGCCCAGGCGCAGCGGCGAACGGCGCCGCGGCGCGGCCACGATCGGCAGCTCGGCATCCAGCGCGCGCGACAGGCGGGCATGGAAACTGGCGCTGGGCGTCAGCGCCAGATCACTGTTGCGCAGGGCATCACCAATAAGGTGATAGGTATCCCAGGTCTGCCGCCCCTCGCGGGTCAACAGGCCGGGAAGAATATCGTCGGTTTCTTCTCCGTCCATCCAGGCGGAAACGGATTCCTCCCAGGAGGACTCCGAGGAAACGACGGACTTGGCTGCTGTAGTCTGCATGACTGCCACTCCTTACCAGCGACGCTCGGCATCGGTGCCTAGCAATGGGCGCAACTTGGTCGCGATGGCCTCTCGCGCACGGAAAATGCGGGAGCGCACCGTACCAATGGGGCAGTCCATGCTCTGGGCGATGTCTTCGTAACTCATACCTTCGATTTCACGCAGGACGATTGCGGTGCGCAGTTCCTCGGGCAATTCCTCGATGGCCGCGTTCACCGTCTCGGCGATCTCGCGGCTGGCAACCATCGACTCCGGCGTGCTTATATCGGTTAGGTTGTCGGTTTCGTTAAAAGTTTCACCGTCTTCCGTTTCTATCGCGTTGGGCGCGCTCGGCCGCCGCCCCTGCGAGGCGAGCCAATTTCGGGCCGTATTGATGGCGATACGATACAACCAGGTATAGAACGCGCTCTCGCCCCGGAACTGGGGCAGGGCCCGATAGGCCTTGATGAACGCTTCCTGGGCCACGTCCTCGATCTCGGCCGGATCGCGGATCATGCGAGCCAGCAGGCGCAGGATCTTGCGCTGGTACTTGAGCACCAGCAGATCGAACGCTTTCTTGTCGCCGCGCTGGACACGGGCGACAAGCTCGGCGTCGACTTCGCGCTCGCTCATGGAGCCTCCCGCAAGCGCACCGCCGCAGGCTCGCGCCGCGCCGCGCCAGCCAATAGGCACAGGCGCCGCCAGCCGTCGGCCGGCAAGGCCGTCTGCCAGACGGTAAAAGTTACTTGTTGGTCGTTAAAGGCCATACTCCCGGAGGGCAAGGGCTGCAGGGTGAGCGTGAGCCATGCCGGTCCGCGTCGCTGATCCACCAGCGACGCTTCCCGCCAGCCGCCCGGCAGGCGTACCTGCCAGCGGCCAGCCCCGGCTGCCGTGCGCAAGGCCGATACCGGGGACGGGCTGAAACGGATCGAGTGTAACAGCCCCGCCGCCAACAGCAATGCGGCCAGTGCGGCGCCGGCCAGCCAGGCCGTGCCGTGCCAGAAAGCCGCGGTCACGATGCTGGCCACCGCGGCGGCCAGCCCCAGGACTGGCAACGCCGCGACGCCGCGCGGCCGCAGGACAGGCACGCCAAACGTCCAGCGCCCCTTGCCCGGGCCTTCCAAATCAGATCCGGCGAACGGCCATGGAGCCGTTGGTGCCGCCGAAGCCGAAGGAGTTGGACAGGCCGACATCGATCTTCATCTGCCGCGCCTCGTTGGCGCAGTAGTCCAGGTCGCATTCCGGATCCTGGTTGAAGATGTTGATGGTCGGAGGCGAGACCTGGTTGTAGACGGCCAGCGTCGTGAACACGGCCTCGATGCCGCCGGCCGCGCCGAGCAAGTGGCCGGTCATGGACTTGGTCGAGTTCACCACCAGCTTCTTGGCGTGGTCGCCGAAAGCCAGCTTCAGCGCATCGGTTTCGTTCTTGTCGCCCAGGGGCGTCGAGGTGCCGTGCGCGTTGACGTACTGGACGTCTTCCAGGTTCAGGCCGCCGTTGCGCAGCGCGTTGAGCACGCCGCGGCGCGGGCCGTCCTTGTCGGGAGCCGTGATGTGATGCGCATCGGAGCTCATGCCGTAGCCCGCGAACTCGCCATAGATGCGCGCGCCGCGCTTCTTGGCGTGTTCGTATTCTTCCAGCACCAGCACGCCGGCGCCCTCGCCCAGCACGAAGCCGTCGCGGTCGCGGTCCCAGGGCCGCGAAGCCGTCTGAGGATCATCGTTGCGCGTCGACAGCGCGCGCATCGCGGCGAAACCGCCGATGCCCAGCGGCGACACGGTCGATTCGGCGCCACCAGCCACCATGACGTCGGCATCGCCGTACTCGATCAGGCGGGCCGCGTCGCCGATGCAGTGCAGGCCCGTGGTGCAGGCCGATACGACGGCGTAGCTGGGGCCCTTCATGCCGTAGGCGATGGACAGATGGCCGGAGATCAGGTTGATCAGCGAACCCGGCACGAAGAACGGCGAGATGCGGCGCGGACCCTTGGCCATGTATTCGACCTGGGTTTCCTCGATGCGCGGCAGGCCGCCGATGCCCGAGCCGACGATCACGCCGATGCGTTCGGCGTTGGCTTCGGTGACTTCCAGGCCGCTGTCGCGCCAGGCCTGCATCCCGGCAGCCAGGCCGTAATGGATGAAGGTATCCATCTGGCGGGCTTCCTTGGCCGAGATATAGGCGCTGATGTCGAAGTCCTTGACTTCGCCGGCGATGTGGGTGGTGATGGCCGAGGGATCGAAACGGGTGATGCGGCTGATGCCAGAACGTCCGTTGACGATATTGTCCCAAGCGGTGGTCAGGTCGTTGCCGACAGGCGACACGATACCAAGGCCAGTGATGACGACTCGTCGCTTCACGGATGACTCCTCAAACAGACAAAAGAAAGGCGGTTTTCGGGATGCACTGCGCGTGCGGCACACGCAACAGCGGGTCGGGCGTCAATGCCCTTCCCGCGCGTGGACCACACGGCAAATTCCTGAAACCGCCCCGGTTCCCGGTTGGCGCCGAAATCGAATTCGGGGCAACCGGAAGGATATAGGCTGAGCTTACTGCTTACCGTTCGAATTGATGTAATCAATCGCTTGTTGCACGGTCGTGATCTTTTCGGCCTCTTCGTCGGGGATCTCGGTCTCGAATTCGTCTTCGAGCGCCATGACCAGTTCGACCATGTCGAGCGAATCGGCACCGAGGTCGTCAAGGAAGGAGGATTCGTTCTTGATCTCGGCTTCGTTCACGCCAAGTTGTTCAGCGACGATCTTCTTGACGCGCTGTTCGATGCTTTCCATGCAGATCTCCAAATGGGAAAAATCCCGCGAATTATAGCCAAGCGCAGAGTACTGCAAACGCCAGGCCGTGACAAAAATAACACCGCACACTTTGATCTGTCGCCCACGGGGCGCAGGAGTGCCGATATGCGGCGTTTCCGGATGAAGCGCGCGTTGCCCCGCGCCGGAAATCCCGGCTGCGGCGCGGCGGCCTGGGCCGCCCACGCGCTTCGTGACTTATTGCATGTACATCCCGCCGTTGACGTGCAGGGTGGTGCCGGTAATGTAACCCGCCTGCGGCCCGGACAAAAAGGCCACCGCATGGGCGATATCCGTCGGCGAACCCAGGCGGCCCAGCGGAATCTGCTGCAGCAACGCCGCCGTCTGGCTCTCGCCCAGGGCGCGCGTCATGTCGGTATCGATGAAGCCGGGCGCCACGCAATTGACGGTGATGTTGCGGCTGCCCAGCTCACGCGCCAGCGCGCGCGACATGCCCGCCACGCCGGCCTTGGCCGCGGCGTAGTTGGCCTGGCCGGGATTGCCGCTCGAGCCTACCACGGAGGTGACGTTGATGATGCGTCCCCAGCGGGCCTTCATCATGTTGCGCAGCACCGCGCGCGAGAGGCGGAAAACCGACGCCAGATTGGTGTCGATGACGGCGGACCAATCGTCGTCTTTCATGCGCATTGCCAGCGTATCGCGGGTGATGCCTGCATTATTGACGAGGATATGGGGGCCACCGCCTTCTTTGCCGAGCGCGTCGATCAAGGCGTCGCAGGCTTCGGCATTGGTCACGTCCAGCACCACGCCACGGCCGCCGAACGGGGCCAGCGCCTCGGTGATGGCGGCAGCGCCGGATTCCGACGTGGCGGTGCCGACGACAACCGCGCCGCGCGCGGCCAGTTCCTGCGCAATGGCGCGGCCAATGCCGCGCGTGGCGCCCGTGACCAGGGCGATCTTGCCCTGCAGTTCGATCGAGGTGTTTTCCATGGTCTTAGTTTCCGTTGACCGCGGCCAGCGCGGCTTCGAGCGAGGCCGGATCCGTGATGGCCAGGCCGGTGAGCTCGGGGTCGATACGCTTGGTCAGGCCGGTCAGGACCTTGCCCGGACCGCACTCGATGACGTGGGTCACGCCCTGGGCCTTCATGGCGCGCAGCGTTTCGACCCAACGCACAGGATGCCACGCCTGGCGCACCAGCGCATCCCGGATTGCCCCGGGTTCGGTCGGGGCGGCGACATCGACGTTGTTGATGACGGGCATCTGCGGCGCCGCCACCGTCACCGCGGCCAGCGCGCCGGCCAGCACGTCGGCGGCGGGCTTGAGCAGGCTGGAGTGGAACGGCGCCGACACCGGCAGCAGCAGCGCGCGCTTGGCGCCGGCGGCCTTGGCCAGCTCGCAGGCGCGCTCGACGGCGGCCTTGTGGCCAGCGATCACGACTTGCGCCGGCGCATTGAAGTTGACCGCTTCGACCACTTCACCCTGGGCCGCCGAGGCGCAGGCAGCGCGCACGGCGTCATCGTCCAGGCCGAGGATGGCGGCCATGGCGCCAGTGCCGACCGGCACGGCGGCCTGCATGGCGTCGGCGCGCACGCGCACCAGGCGCACGGCATCTTCGAGCGCCAGCGAGCCGGCGGCCGTCAGCGCGGCGTATTCGCCCAGACTGTGGCCGGCGACGACATCGGGGTTACGGCCGCCCGCCGCGCGCCAGGCCGCGAAGAACGCGGCGCCGGCCGTCAGCATGGCGGGCTGGGTGTTGGTGGTCAGGTTGAGCTGTTCGGTGGGGCCCTGCGCGATCAGCGCGCCCAGGTCCTGGCCCAGCGCCTGCGAGGCGCGCGCCACGGTGTCGGTCACGGCAGCGACGTCGGCCCAGGCATCGAGCATGCCGACTGCTTGCGAACCCTGGCCGGGGAAGACAAAAGCGATTTTCATGATTGACCGTGTGGATTGATTCTGAGTCTGTGGAATGTCGAGCGTGCCATCCGGCAGGCGCGGCACTCCGCGCCATGCCGGACTCGCCCTTACATGCGGGCCAGTACCGAACCCCAGGTGAATCCGCCGCCCACGCCCTGCATCAGGACCAATTGGCCGGCCTTGACGCGGCCATCACGGCGCGCGGCGTCCAGCGCCAGCGGCACGCTGGCCGCGGAGGTGTTGGCGTGGCTGTCGACGGTGATGACAACCTTCTCGACCGGCACGGCAAGCTTGCGCGCCAGGAAATTCAGGATGCGGACGTTGGCCTGGTGCGGGATCAACCAATCGACATCGGCGATCTCGATCCCGGCTTCCGCGCAAGTATCACGGGCCGAGCGGTCCAGCACCGTGACGGCCTGCTTGAACACCGCCTGGCCGTCCATGCGCAGGAACGGATCGCCGGTGACGTCACCATAGGCCACGTTGCCCGCGGCGCTGAGGATCTTCATCTGGCTGCCATCGGCATGCAGCTGCGCGGCCATGATGCCGGGCTTGTCGGAAGCCTTGAGCACCACCGCGCCGGCGCCGTCGCCGAACAGCACGCAGGTGCTGCGGTCGTTCCAGTCGAGGATGCGCGAAAACACTTCGGCGCCGATCACCAGCGCGCAACGCGCGCGGCCGGCGCGGATGAAGCTGTCGGCGGTGGTCAGGGCGTAGACGAAACCGCTGCACACGGCCTGCACGTCGAAGGCCGCGGAGCCCTTGGCGCCCAGGTTGGCCTGCACCAGGCAGGCGGTGCTGGGGAACACGAAATCGGGCGTGGAGGTGGCCAGCACGATCAGATCGACCTCGGACGCGTCGACACCGGCATCGGCCAACGCGCGGCGCGCGGCCTCGGTGGCCAACTGGCTGGTGGTCACGCCGCGCTCGGCCAGGTGGCGCTGCCGGATGCCGGTGCGTTCGACGATCCACTCGTCGGACGTGGCGATATCGCGCGTCGCCAGTTCGGCCGCCAGGGCGTCATTCGAAACCACGCGTTCCGGCAGGAAGCTGCCGGTGCCCGCGATCGCGGAATATTTCATTGCGGTATCCATCAAGCGGTGTCCCCAGCCGCGCCCGGTTCGAGCGCCGAAACACCCGAAGCCGACTGGACGCGCTGGTTGATCTGCGCCACCGTCTGAGCGGTGCGCTCCAGCAGTTTACTCACCACGGCCTCGCGGGCCCGTTGCAAGGCGAAGCCGAAAGCGTAGGCATCGGCCGAACCGTGGCTCTTGATGACCACGCCACGCAAGCCCAGCAGCGCCGCGCCGTTGTAGCGACGGTTATCGACGCGATTGCGCAGGCGGTTGAGCACCGGCTTGGCCAGGGCGCCGACCAGCAGCGTGATCAGGTTGCGTTTGAACTCTTCGCGGATGACGCTGGACAACATCTTGGCCAGTCCTTCCACGGACTTGAGCACGACGTTGCCGACGAAACCGTCGCAGACGACGACGTCGACCGTGCCCTTGAAAATGTCATTGCCTTCCACGTTGCCGTAGAAGTTCAGCGGGCTGGCGCGCAGGAGCTCGGCGGCTTCCTTGACGACCTCGTTGCCCTTGATGACTTCTTCGCCGATGTTGAGCAGCCCCACCGTGGGGCTGTCGCGATGGTCCACCGCCTGCGACAGCGCGGCGCCCATGATGGCGAATTGCAGCAGGTGCTCGGCCGTGCAGTCCACGTTCGCGCCCAGGTCCAGCACCGTGGTGGCGCGGCCCGTCTGGTTCGGAATGGACGTGGCGATCGCGGGGCGGTCTATGCCGTCCAGCGTCTTGAGCACATAGCGGGAAATGGCCATCCATGCGCCGGTGTTGCCGGCGGAAACGCAGGCGTCGGCGCGCCCGTCCTTGACGGACTGGGCGGCCAGGCGCATGGAGGAGTCTTTTTTGCGGCGCAGGGCGACCTCGACCGGGTCGTCCATGGTGACGACTTCGGAAGCCGCCACGATCTCGAAGCGATCACGCTCGACGCCGCGATGCTCGGAGAGCGCCGCTTCGATAGCGTCCGGAAGCCCGACCAGCAACAGCCGGGTGTCCGGAAATTGCCGGGCGAACTCGATCGCAGCCGGAATCGTGACGGGCAGACCGAAGTCTCCGCCCATACAGTCTATGGCGATGCGTATCACGGGTGCCAGGTATCAGCGCTCAGCCGAAATGGTCCGAGTACGAGTTCGGCCCGGGGGCCTTATTCGTCGGCCTTGGTCTTCAGGACCTTGCGGCCACGGTAGAAGCCGTTGGGGCTGATGTGGTGACGCAGGTGCGTTTCGCCCGTGGTGGGTTCGATCGCGGTCGACGGATTCACCAGAAAATCGTGCGAGCGGTGCATACCGCGCTTGGACGGGGACTTCTTGTTTTGTTGAACGGCCATGATGACTCCTAGAAACGGGGCGCATTGTACGCGATGCGGCCCGATGTTGATCTCAATCTTTGTGCTTCAGTTGTTCCAGCACCGCAAACGGCGACGGACGCTTGACAACGGGCTCTTGGGAAGCCTCGCTGTCCTTGGCCTGCGCGCCCGGGCATACATCATGCTTGGGCACATACGGAACGCTCAGAATGAGCTCATCCTCGATCTGGGCCAACAGATCGAAGTGATGCGAACCCACCACCTTTTCAGGCTGGTTGGACACAAAACCATTTCCTGCGTTTCCTTCCTCGCCGTCCTCGTCCTCGTCGTCGAAACCCGCGGCGTGATCGCCGGAGGTAAAGCCGTCGTCGAGGTCGGCTTCGGACTTGACCAGTTGCAGCAGGACCTCGCTGTCCACCGGATAGGCGAACGGCTCATTGCACCGCTGACACACCACGACCGGATTGGCCCGCACATGAATGCGCAGGAGCGGCTGACCTTGCAGCAGCCCGGCCTTGCCCATCTCGCCGCGCACGGACCACGTCACAAGGCCGGCCTCACCCGCCGGTTGCTCGGGAAGTCCGTCAACCGCGCGCGTCAACCGCACAAGAGGTATGGTGCCTTGCGCTTCCTTGCCCGAATGGGCGAATGCGAATGCGTCGATGGGCTTGATGTTCTGTCCTTTCGCACGAGGCCGCCGGAAATGCGCATTCGCGCACAACCCGCACATCCCGTGCATTCGCGGCCATCCCAGGGCGCCAAACCGATGACTGGCGCGGGGTGCGCCCCGCCCAAAAGTCATGCTGCCCTGCAAAAATGCCGCAAAACGTTAGATAATACTGTGACTTACGTCCCAGCGTCAAATATCGAATGCCCTCACAACCCAGCCTGATCCTCGCCTCCAGCTCGCGCTACCGCAAAGAACTGCTCGCCCGCCTGCGCCTGCCCTTCACCGCCATTTCGCCCGATGTGGACGAAACGCCACAGCCGGGCGAATCACCCGAAGCGCTGGCGCTGCGCCTGTCGGTGGCCAAAGCCATGGCGGTGGTCGGGGGGCATCCCGGCAGCGTCGTCATCGGGTCGGATCAGGTTGCCACGGTGGACGGCCAACCCATTGGCAAGCCTGGCGATTTTACGCGCGCCCAGGCGCAATTGCGCGCACTTTCCGGGCAGATCGTGGAATTTCACAGCGCGTTGGCGGTGACTGACGGCCTCCGGGTGGAAAAAGCCGATATCGTGACGCGATGCAGATTCCGGCGCCTGAGCGACCAGGCCATCGACGCCTACCTACGCGCCGAGGAACCCTACGATACCGCAGGCAGCGCCAAGGCGGAAAGCCTGGGCATTGCCCTGATGGAGAGCATCCAGAGCGATGACCCCACCGCCATCATCGGCCTGCCGCTGATCGCCCTGACCCGGATGCTGGCCGGCTTCGGCCTGGACCCCCTGGCCGCGCCCGGAGCGGCCGCATGAGTGGCTCGCTGCACCTGATTCCCGTGGGGCTGGGCGACGCCGCCCCCGAAAGCTGGCTGCCCGCCGACGCGCGCGAGCGGGCCGGCAGCCTGGACACCTACATCGCCGAAAACGCCAAGACGGCGCGGGCCTTCCTCAAGCAGGTCGGCACCACCCGGCCGCTGCAGGAAATCACCATCCATACCCTGAGCGACAAGACCGACGCCGCCCAGATCGGCGCCTGGCTCGAGCCGGTGCGCCGCGGCGCCGACATCGGCCTGGTATCCGAGGCCGGCTGCCCGGCGGTCGCCGACCCTGGCGCCAAGGTGGTGGACGCCGCCCACCGGCTCGGCATCACCGTCAAGCCCTGGGTCGGCCCCTCCTCCATCCTGCTGGGCCTGATGGCCAGCGGGCTGGACGGCCAGCGCTTCGCCTTCCACGGCTACGCGCCGGTGGACGCCGGCGAGCGCGCCAGGCAGCTCAAGGCGTGGGAACAGCACTCCGCGCGGCACAACCAGACGCAACTGCTGATCGAGACCCCCTACCGCAACGCCGCCATGTTCGCCACATTGCTGGCCAGCCTGAAGGGCGACACCAAGCTGTGCGTGGCGCGCGCGCTGACCACCGCCGACGAATGGATCGTCACCCGCACCATCGCCGACTGGAAGAAGCAGCCCGCCCCGCAGCTGGACAAGATGCCCACCCTGTTCCTGTACCTGGCGCGCTGACGATGATCCGATCTGCAGCGGTATTGCTGGCCCTGGCGGCCCTGGCCGGTTGCGCCCAGCGCGGCCCCGCGGGCCTGGACCTGGACACCTCCATCACCGCGGCCAGCCAGAGCAGCCGGGTGCGCTTCGTGGTCCTGCACTACACCTCGACCGACGACGCACTGTCGATGAAGCTGCTGTCGCAGGGCAAGGTCAGCGCCCATTACCTGATCGATACGCCCGGCCGCGCCTACCGGCTGGTCGATGAGTCCCGCGCCGCCTGGCACGCCGGCGAAAGCGCCTGGTACGGCCTGAACGCCATGAACAGCACGTCGGTCGGCATCGAGATCGTCAACCCCGGCTGGACCGACGGCGATGATGGCAAACCGCAATGGCATGCCTACGGCGACCGCCAGATCCGCGCGCTGACCATCCTGCTGCGCGACATCATCCAGCGCCACGGCATCGCGCCCCGGAACGTGGTCGGCCACAGCGATATCGCGCCCCAGCGCAAGGTCGATCCCGGCCCGCTGTTCCCCTGGAAGCAACTGGCCGCGGCGGGCATCGGCCGCTGGTACGACGAAGCCGGCGCCGCCGCGCACCTGGCACGGCTGCAGGCACAGGGCACGCCCGACGTGGCCTGGTTCCAGCAGCAACTGCAACGCCTGGGCTACACCAGCCCGCAAACCGGCACCCTGGACCGCGCCACCATCAATGTGCTGGCGGCCTTCCAGATGCACTATCGGCCCGCCCTGCACGACGGCCAGCCCGACGCGGAGACCGCGGCCATCATGCTTGCCATGTTGTAGCCCGACGCCCCGGGCGGTAACCGCGAAGGACACGGCACGCCCGACGAGATGGGTTCACCCCGGGCGGCGGCGCCACCAGGCGACCAGCCGCCACCCCAGCAGCAGCGCCAGCACCGAGGCATAGAGGATCGGCTGCGACAGGTCGTTCTTGCCGGCCTTGTGCCACCAGTAATGCAACACCGCCAGCAGGCCGATGAGATAGATGGCGCGATGCAATTGTTGCCAGCGCCTGCCCAGCTTGCGCATGGCCCACTGGGTGGAGGTGGCCGCCAGCGCCGCCATCAGCACGAAAGCGGCGAAGCCCACCGTGATGAAGGGCCGCTCGCCAATGTCCTGCAGCATGGCGGCGGGATCGAGACCACGGTCCCACCAGACCCAGGCCATGAAGTGCATGGCGCCATAGAAGAAGGCGAACAGGCCGCACATGCGGCGCACGCGCACCAGCGCCGGCTGTCCGGTCAAGCGCCGCAAGGGCGTGATCGCCAGCGTCACGAGCAGGCACACCAGCGTCCAGGTGCCCGACGAACGGGTCAGGAATTCAACCGGATTGGCGGTCAGGCCGTTGGAAAAACCCAGCCAGATCCAGCGCGCGAACGGCGCCAGGCCCAACAGGAACAGCCAGGGTTTGGCGCGCCCCACGGCCCGCGCCGACCATTGCGGCTTGCGCGCCGCGGCCGCGCCGGCGCCATCGGCCACCGGCGGCTTCAATAGTTGGCCTTCAGGTCCATGCCCTGGTAGAGCGACGCGACCTGCTCGGCATAACCGTTGAACATCAAGGTCTTGCGCTTGGGCGTGAACAGGCCGTCCTCGCCGATGCGGCGCTCGGTGGCCTGGCTCCAGCGCGGATGCGGCACGGTCGGGTTGACGTTGGCATAGAAGCCGTATTCCTGCGGCGCGGCCTTGATCCACGACGATACCGGCTGCTTTTCCACCAAACGGATCTTGACCAGCGACTTGCCCGACTTGAAGCCGTATTTCCAGGGCACGGCCAGCCGCAGCGGCGCGCCGTTCTGGTTGGGCAGCATCTTGCCGTAGACGCCGAACACCAGCATGGCCAGCGGATGCATGGCCTCGTCGATGCGCAGCCCTTCGACGTAGGGCCAGTCGAGGATGGCGGCGCGCACGCCCGGCATGTTCTCGCGCTGCACGGCGGTCACGAATTCCACGTACTTGGCATTGCCGGTGGGCTCGACCTGCTTGAGCAGCGCCGACAGCGAATAGCCGACCCAGGGAATCACCATGGACCACCCCTCGACGCAGCGCAGCCGGTAGACGCGCTCTTCCATCGGCGCGAGCTTGAGCAGTTCGTCGATATCGAAGGTGCGCGGCTTGCCGACCTCGCCCTCGACGCTGACCGTCCAGGGCCGGGTCTGCAGCTTGCCGGCGTTGGCCGCGGGCTCGCCCTTGTCGACCCCGAATTCATAGTAGTTGTTGTATGACGTGATATCAGCGAAGGACGTCTGTTTGTCCATGACGCTGAACGCCGCATTGGCCTGGCCCGCCAGGACGCCGGCACCGGCGCCCTGGGCGAAGGCGCTGCGCGTCGCCCACCCCGGCAACCCCAGCCCCGCCGCCGTCACGCCGGCGCGCAGGATCAGGTCGCGGCGCGACCGCCAGACCGCTTCGGTCGTGATCTCGGACGGAACGATGTCATCGGGCTTGCGTATCAACATGGGAATCTCCTGGGGGCCGGCGCGGCGAGTCGCGTCGCTGCCGCCCCGCTCAAACCGTGGACGTTTCGCGACCCCATGATATTCCGCCGGCGTAGCCGGCGGCGATCGGTAATAGACCGCCCCGCTCTCCCGGCGTTCCCGCCGGGACGGGACGCCCGCGGCCGTCAGGCAGCGGCCGTCAGGGTCCGGCTGAGCAGCCAGTCGCGCACCAGCGGCACGCTCTCCAGCACCGCTTGCGGGCCACAACCCTCGAGTTCCTTCAGGGTATGTGCGCCGTAGGTCACGCCCAGGCCGTGCACGCCGGCATTGGTGGCCATCTGCATGTCGTGGGAGGTGTCGCCCACCATCACCACGCGGGCCGGATCGACGTCCAGCTCGCTCATCAACTCGTGCAGCATGGCCGGATGCGGCTTGCTGAAGGTTTCGTCAGCCGTGCGGGTGGCGTCGAACATGGGACCCAGGCCGGTCGCGGCCAGGGCGCGCGTCAGGCCCACGCGGCTCTTGCCGGTGGCCACGGCCAGGCGCACGTCGCGCTCGGCCAGCGCGTTCAACAGCTCGGGAATGCCGTCGAAAAGGCGCAATTCAGGATCGCGCAGCAGGTAGTGGGTGCGGTAGCGCTCGAGAAAGCGCGGCAGCATCGCCTGCGTCAGCTGCGGCACGGCACGGCGCAGCGCGCTTTCCAGCGACAGCCCGATCACCCAGCTGGCGTCGGAGGCCGACGGCACCGGCAGCTCCAGGTCGCGGCATGCGCCCTGGATGGCGGCCACGATGCTGTGCGTGGAATCCATCAGGGTTCCGTCCCAGTCAAAAACGACCAGCGAATACGACATATCAGACCGACTCCAGTTGTTTCAGTATTTTCCGGCAGGCGGGCGGCAGTTCGGCCGTCAGCGTCATCGGCTCGCCCGTCAGCGGATGGTTCAGGGTCAATTGGTGGGCATGCAGGAACATGCGGCCAAAGCCCATGCGCGAGAATTCGGCGCGAACCTCGTCGTGGCCGTACTTGTCGTCGCCCACGATGGGAAAGCCGCTGGCCGCCAGATGCACACGGATCTGGTGGGTACGCCCGGTGCGCAGTTCCGCGTCCACCAGGCTGTAGCGGCCGAAGCGCTGCTTGAGCGTGATGATGGTGTGGGCGGTCTGGCCGTCGGGATCGACCTTGACGCGGCGCTCGCCCGACTGGGTGGTCCACTTGGACAGCGACAGCTTGATGTGCTGGCGGTCGTTGACCCAGTCGCCCTCGACCAGCGCGTAATAGTGCTTGTCGCTGCGCCCCTCGCGCAGCATGGCGTGCAGGGCCAGCAGCGCGCTGCGCTTCTTGGCGACCATCAGCAGGCCGGAGGTTTCGCGGTCGAGCCGGTGCACCAGTTCCAGGAACTTGGCCTCGGGGCGGGCGGCGCGCAGCTGCTCGATGACGCCAAAGGACACGCCGCTGCCGCCATGGACCGCCACGCCGGCGGGCTTGTCCACCACCAGCATCGCGTCGTCCTCGAACACCACCGGGAATTCGGCCGCCGGCACCGGCCTGGGCTTGCCAGGGTCGGGCAGGCGCAGCGGCGGAATACGGACCATATCGCCTTCCGCGACCCGATAGTCCACCGAGATGCGTCCCTTGTTTACCCGGACCTCGCCGCCGCGGATGGCCTTGTAGATGTGGGTTTTGGGGACGCCCTTGCACAGGCGCATCAGGTAATTATCCAGGCGCTGGCCGGCATGCTCGGCGCCCACTTCCACCATGCGGACGGAGGGGGTGGCCATAGGGGAGGAAGTTTCTTTGCGCATTGCGGAAAGCGACATATAATCGGGACAGCCTTAAGGGGCTGAATCAGCCGCTGGCGTAGAGATGCAACTCAAGTACGCAACTCCGTCGAGCGCGTGGGCCGCCATTGTACTGCCTGCTCATTCAACCCCTGGGTCATTTGGTCGCCGGCGCAACCGCGCCCTGCCGGATAGTGGTGTGGCATTCATTTTGCCCGCTGTCCCAGCAGGTCCGTTGCCTGCCGCAAGCGGCTTGAAGCACTGCAAGAATCGTCGCATATTTAAAGCACCAGCTGCGCGTCGGCAACCAATCCGGCCGCAACTGCCGTTCACAGCACATTTCCGTCAAACCACATTCAGTGAAGCTGACCCTCCTGCTGAAAGAACCCCGTGCCCCACGGCACGACGTGCCCGCCTGACCCGCGGCGGATACGCCTGGGCGCCGCCCAGGTACGGTCCGCATCTTCTTGCCCGCTTCAGCCGCAGCCCGAGTGGCCCGAGGTCACGCGCCGATATCGGCGCGTCATGACAACGGAGAAACCCTCTCATGAAGCGCATGCTGTTCAATGCGACGCACCAGGAAGAATTACGCGTCGCTATCGTCGATGGGCAAAAACTCATCGACCTCGACATCGAGACTGCCGGCCGCGAACAACGCAAAGGCAACATCTACAAAGGTGTCATCACCCGGATCGAACCCGGCCTTGAAGCTTGCTTCGTCAACTACGGCGAAGACCGCCATGGCTTTCTTCCCTTCAAGGAAGTGGCCCGCAGCTTCTTCAAGGAAGGCGTCGACGTCCGCACCGCCCGCATCCAGGACGCCCTGCGTGAAGGTCAGGAACTGATCGTCCAGGTCGAAAAGGAAGAGCGCGGCAACAAGGGCGCCGCCCTGACCACGTTCATCTCGCTGGCCGGCCGCTACCTGGTCCTGATGCCCAACAACCCCCGTGGCGGTGGCGTTTCGCGCCGCGTCGAGGGCGAGGACCGCCAGGAACTGCGCGACACGATGGAGCAGCTCGAGCTGCCCCAGGGCATGAGCATCATCGCCCGCACCGCCGGCATCGGCCGCAACGTCGAAGAACTGCAATGGGACTTGTCGTACCTGTTGCAGCTCTGGACCGCCATCGACGGCGCCGCGCGCGACAACTCCGCGCCCATCCTGATCTACCTGGAATCCAGCCTGGTCATCCGCGCCATCCGCGATTACTTCTCGCCCGAGATCGGCGAGATCCTGATCGACACGGACGAGATCGCCGACCAGGCCACCGCGTTCATGAGCGTGGTGATGCCGGACAACGTCCAGCGCGTGAAGCGCTACCGCGACGACATCCCGCTGTTCTCGCGCTTCCAGATCGAACACCAGATCGAAACGGCCTACTCGCGCACGGTGCAGCTGCCCTCGGGCGGCGCCATCGTCATCGACCACACCGAAGCGCTGGTGTCCGTGGACGTCAACTCGGCCCGCTCGACCCGCGGCGCCGACATCGAGGAAACCGCCCTGCGGACCAACTCGGAAGCCGCCGACGAAGTGGCCCGCCAGCTGCGCTTGCGCGACCTGGGCGGCCTGATCGTCATCGACTTCATCGACATGGAAGACAGCAAGAACCAGCGCGCCGTCGAACAGCGCCTGCGTGACGCCCTCCATTTCGACCGCGCCCGCGTCCAGATGGGCAAGATCTCGCGCTTCGGCCTGATGGAACTGTCGCGCCAGCGCCTGCGTCCGGCCCTGAACGAAGGCTCGCACATCACCTGCCCGCGCTGCAACGGCACCGGCGTGATCCGCGACGCCGAATCCAGCGCCCTGCACGTCCTGCGCCTGCTGCAGGAAGAAGCCATGAAGGAAAACACCGCGGCGGTCCACGCCCAGGTGCCGGTCGACGTGGCGACCTACCTGCTGAACGAAAAGCGCGCCGACATCACCAAGATGGAAGCCCGCCTGAAGGTCAACCTGGTGCTGATCCCCAACAAGCACCTGGAAACGCCGCATCACCACATCGAGCGCCTGCGCCACGACGATCCGCGCCTGGAAGAAGTGAAGACCAGCTTCGAACTGGTCGAGGCGCCGGCCACGGACGCTCCGTGGCAGCCGCGCGAAAGCGAGATCAAGGCCCGCCCCGAAGCGCTGGTCAAGGGCATCACGCCCTCGCAGCCGGCGCCCGTGTCGACCCCCGCCCCGGCGCCCGCTCCCGCGGCCGCCCCGGCGCAATCGGGCGGCGGCCTGCTCAAGCGCCTGTTCGGCTGGCTGACCGGCAATTCCGAGCCCGCCAAGACCGCGCCCGCCGCTGCCCAGGAAGAGACCGGCGCCAAGCGCGCCGCCTCGCCGGCACGTGGCAAGGGCCGTGGCGCCCATGACGGCCAGGAACGCCGCGGCGAACGCCATGGTTCCGACCGCAATCGCAACCGTCGCGGTGAATCGCGCACGGAAGGCGCCGAGGGCGGCGAAGGCGGCCGTCATCACATCCGTGGCAACCGCCGGCCCGAAGGCGAGCGCGGCGAACGCCAGGAACGCGGCGAGCGCAACAATCGCAACGAGCGTGGCGAACGCGACCAGGCAGTGCAGGCCGCACAGGCCTCGAGCCGTCCCGATGTCGCGCCGGAAGCCGCTGGCGACGACGCCGGCGCCGGCCGCAACCGCCGCCGTGGCCGCGGCCGCAACCGCCGCGAGGAAGGCCAGGCCGATACGCCGATGAGCGAACAGGAAAGCATGGTCGCCGCGCTGGCCCAGTCGGTCGCGACCGCCCTGCCTGAAGCCAAGCAGCCTGCCGATGCCCAGGCCGAACCGGCGGAAGCCGCCGAACTGGCCGCCGAGGGCGTGCCCGCCGCCGAAGG